>NZ_AUKV01000005.1:0-374451 GCF_000424945.1 Streptomyces sp. 142MFCol3.1 | reverse complement strand
CAGCTCGCCCAGGATGCCGTGCCCCTCCGGATACGCGCCGATCCGGGCGATCTGCTCGTCGCTGACGCCGACCGTGTGGAAGGCCGACAGCCTCCTGCCGTCGGGGCCGATGACACCGAGCGCCGCGTACTCGGCGTCCACGAGCGCCGCCGCGGCCTCGACGACGCTGTGCAGCGCCTGCTCCAGATCCAGCTCCCGCCCCACCGCGAGCACCGCCTCCAGGAGACTGTGCACCCGGTCGCGCGTCCCACGGGCCGCGTCCAGCCGTGCCTGCAACTCCCCCAGCAGTTCGCCAGCCTCAGCCGAGGCAGCCGTACGCGGGCCTGTCGGGCCTCTTCGGAGCTTCCCACCTGCACTCCTCCAGGTCCCCTCTGAGCATGGACACCCACCGGTCCGCTCGTGTGCCACCGTAGTGGTGGACACTGGAAGGCAGTAGGCCGAGTTCCCCGGGCCCCGCTTCGTCATCTCTTGCTTCCGGCAGCCGCGATGCCGGAGCGCTCTCCAGAGCGGCCGGCACTCTCCCCCGCTCCACGCGACCTTCCCGACGCCCGGGCGGAACACACGGTGTGCCTGGACCGACCGGCCCAATCGACAGGACCGACGGCACCTGCCCATTCGGACCCGGAGGGTCCGACGCTGGAGTTGTACCGAGCCTGCAGACAGACCGAGGAGACCGCTGTCATGGTCCGTTACGTTTACGACTTCGCGGATGGCGGCCGTGACATGGCCGACCTGCTCGGAGGCAAGGGCGCGAACCTGGCCGAAATGACCCGGCTGGGCCTGCCGGTCCCGCCGGGGTTCACCGTGACGACCGAGGCCTGCCGGGCCTTCCTCGCCACTGGCGTCGAGCCGCCAGGTCTCGGCCGTGAGATCTCCCAGCACCTGAGCGCGTTGGAGCGAGCAGCGGGGCGCCGGCTCGGCCGACCGGACGACCCGCTGCTGCTGTCCGTCCGCTCCGGTGGCCGCTTCTCCATGCCCGGCATGATGGAGACGATCCTCGACATCGGGCTCAACGACGCCTGCGTCCTCGGTCTGGCGAAGGCCTCCGGCGACCAACGATTCGCCTGGGACTCGTACCGCCGCCTGATACAGATGTTCGGCGGCACCGTCATGGGCCTCGACGGGTCCCTGTTCGAAGGCGTCATGTCCGACCTCAAACGTTCTCGCGGCGTGGCGAACGACCTGGACCTGAACGCCACGGACCTGGCCGAGCTCGTCGAAGCGTACAAAGACCTCGTACGCCGAGAGGCCGGCGAGCACTTCCCGCAGTCCCCCGAGGAACAGCTGCACCGTGCGGTGAACGCGGTCTTCGAGTCCTGGAGAAGCGAGCGCGCCCGGCTCTACCGCCGCCGCGAACACATCTCCGACGCCCTGGGCACCGCGGTGACCGTACAGACCATGGTCTTCGGGAATCTCGGCCCCGACTCCGGCAGCGGCGTCGCCTTCACCCGTGACCCGGCCACGGGACGGCCCGGTCTGTACGGTGACTACCTGGCCAACGCGCAGGGCGAGGACGTCGTCGCCGGCATTCGCAACACCGTCCCGCTGACCGCCTTGAAGGAGCTGGACACGACCTCGTACGCACGCCTGTGCGACCATCTGCGGGCGTTGGAGGCCCACTACCGGGATCTGTGCGACATCGAGTTCACCATCGAGCGTGGCCGGTTGTGGATGCTCCAGACCCGCGTGGGCAAACGGACCGCAGAGGCCGCGTTCACCATCGCCGCCGAGCTGACCGACGAGGATCTGATCACCCCCGACGAGGGCCTGGCCCGTGTCAGTGGACACGGCCTCGCCCGCCTGATGTTCCCGCGGTTCGACACCTCAGCCGTCGGCGAGGCGCTGGTCCATGGTCTCCCGGCCTCACCGGGCGCGGCCGTGGGAGCGGTGGTGTTCGACTCGGCCGAGGCCGTCCGCCGGGCCGACGCGGGCGAACACGTCATTCTCGTCCGCCAGGAGACCACCCCGGATGATCTGCCGGGCATGGTAGCCGCACAGGCGGTGCTGACCAGCCGCGGCGGCAAGACCAGCCACGCGGCCGTGGTCGCCCGCGGGATGGGCAAGGTCTGCGTGTGCGGGGCCGAAGAACTCGCCCTCGAAGCAGGTGCACACCGATTCACCGTCGGCGACACCATCATCGAGGAAGGCACGGTCATATCCGTCGACGGCTCCGACGGCACCGTCTATCTGGGCGCGGCTCCGATGGTCGACTCCGCGGTGATGCGGTACTTCGAGACAGGCACGCGGTCGGCGGGGCTGGTGGACGCCGTGGCCCGCGCCATGGAGAAGGCGGACGACGTCCGACGGCTGGAGGTACGCGCGAACGCCGACACTCCCGAAGATGCCGCCCGGGCCCGGCGCTTCGGTGCACAGGGCGTCGGGTTGTGCCGCACCGAGCACATGTTCCTCGGCGAGCGCCGCAAACTGGTCGAGGCGATGATCCTCGCCCGGAACGAGGCCGAGCGCGAAGAGGCGCTGCGCGCCCTCCTGCCGCTCCAGCGGCAGGACTTCACCGGAATTCTCCAGGCGATGGACGGACTGCCTGTCACGATCCGGCTCATAGATCCACCTCTGCACGAGTTCCTGCCCGATCGCACCGACCTCGCCGTGCGCGTCGCCACCGCCGAGGCGCAAGGCACCGCGTCCGATCCGCACGATGCCGAACTGCTCGACGCCGTCAACCGCATGCACGAAGAGAACCCCATGCTCGGATTGCGTGGTGTCCGTCTGGGGCTGGTCGTCCCGGGGCTGGTCGCCATGCAAGTGCGTGCGATCGCCGAGGCGGTCGTGGAGCGCACGAGGGCCGGGGGTTCCCCCAAGGCCGAGATCATGGTGCCCCTGGTCGGCGCAGTGGAGGAACTGCGCATCGAGCGCACGGAGGTGGAACGGGTCCTGACAGAGGTCTCCAAGGAGTCCGGCATCACCGTGCACTGCCCCGTCGGAACCATGATCGAGCTGCCCCGTGCCGCGCTCACGGCCGGCCGGATCGCTCAGGAGGCGGAGTTCTTCTCCTTCGGCACCAACGATCTCACCCAGACCACCTGGGGCTTCTCCCGCGACGACGTCGAGGCGGCCTTCTTCTCCGCCTACCTCGACAAGGGCATCTTCACGACCTCGCCGTTCGAGACGATCGACATCGCGGGAGTGGGCCGCCTCGTTCAGATCGCGGTCGCAGAAGGCCGCGCCGCACGCCCCGGCCTGAAGATCGGCGTCTGCGGCGAACACGGCGGGGATCCCGACTCCGTCCACTTCTTCCACACCGCCGGACTGGACTACGTCTCGTGCTCGCCGTTCCGCGTCCCGATCGCCCGCCTGGAGGCCGGGCGTGCTGCTCTCCCCGAAACGGAGCGCAGTGACAGCAGGTGAGAGAAGCCGGTATCGACGCCGGGGCCAGCGGATCGGCTCCGCCGCTGTGCCCCGGCCATCCACCTGCCGGTCCATGGACGGTTCGGTCCCGACCGCGCGTCGCTCAACCTCTGCCGGCCGATGTGCCGAAGGCGGCTGTGTCGTCGCGCTCTCTCGGCGAGCACCCGCGAACGACGAGTGGCGGAGCTGTCCGCCGCTTCCGGCGAGGCGACCGTCTCGGCCGTCAACGGCGCACAGTCGTGAGGCTGTTGCTCCCCCGAACGCACGACGCGAAGAAGAGGTCGTCAAGCGTGCGGCACGACGACCAGGACCGCGGTGACGCCGAGGAGGCCGTGCGATGAGTGTGATGACCACCGCCCTGCGCGACTCGCTCAAGACGCTCAGGCTGTCCGGGTTGCTCGAGACCTCGACGCCCGTCTCGCCCAGGCCCAGAAAGGCGAACTCGGACACCTCGACTTCCTCCAGGCCCTCTGCCAGGACGTGATCACCCACCGCGAGTCCGTCGCCCCCGAACGGCACCTGCTCAGGGCCAAGTTCGAGCAACAGGCCACCTCGGGCGTGCTGGATGCATCTTGATCCGCTTGGATGTCACCGCCGACTTCGCGACGCGAAGCCATCATGCAAAGGGGCGCAACCACGGTGGACTTGCTGAAAAATGTGCTGGCTGACAACGACTACCCTGGCCGCGGCGTGCTGTGGTGCACCACCGGCGACGGCACCACGCTCGGCGCCTACTTCCTCACCGGGCGCAGCCCCGCCTCCAAGGCCCGCACCCTGCACCGCACCTCCGCAGGCGAACTGATCGTCGCGCCCTCCGATGCGCGCGAACACGACCACCTGCGGCACTACGTCGCCGCCCGTCAGGGTCCAAACTGGCTGGTCTTCGGCAACGGAGAGCAGGTCTCCACCGTGGCCGACCGACTCGCCTCCGGACAGGCGCCTCTCCTGGCCCTGGACGGACTGGACTACGAACCCGACCCGCCGATCTTCACCCCCCGCCTGACCGTGATCGCGGACAACGAAGCCGGCCAAGCCTGGTTCGGCGCCGCCCGACACAGCGCCGGAAACCGCACCGCCACCAACCGGCTCACCCTGCATATCGGCGACCTGTCTCCCAGCGAGGGAGTGCTCATGACGACCTACCAATCGGTCGGACAGGAGGTCGCCACCAGCGCCCCGTTCACGGAGATCCGCACTACTGCCGAGACCAGCGGCGACCTCCTCGACGAGCTGTGGTCGGCGCTGCCACCTCATCTCCGCATTGCCGCCGCTGTCTTCACACCCGGGGAGCTGGCGGATTCCAGCATCCGACAAACCTCTCGCACACGCGTCTGACGTTCTTCCTGCGGAACCCGAAGGCTCGGCATCGGAGAATCCGCTCAGCAAGATCATCACAGAGTGCAGGGCCCAGACCAGGGGCTGGGGAATTACCTGACCACAGCCCCTGGGGAATTACGTGATCGTCCACGGGGAGGCCCCACTGGACGCCGAACGGCCCCTTATGCAGGGGCCGTTCGGTCCAGAGGTCGAATCGTTCATGCCGTGCCGAGGCGCCCGGCTCCGGCAGTCCAGGAGGCCGAATCCAGGCCGTACAGGGTGCGTCCGCCGACGAGTTCGCGTCCTGTGACCAATTCGGGATCGATGCGCACGAAGATCTCCTGCGGTGCCGGCACCCAGGAACGTGGTCCGCTACGCAGCAGCCGGGCGTGCTCACTGGGGTCGGTCACCGCGGAGGCCCCCCCGGTGACCACGACGCTCCAGCCCGACTGGGTGGCTGGGTCGACCTCGTCCACCTCGAAAGCGACCACCGTTCCGTCGATCGCGCTGACGAGGTCCGAGGAGGCGGACGTACGCACCAGCACCGCGCCGTCCGGCGCCAGGCAGAAGTTGACCGGCAGGACGGCGGGCAATGCTTGCCGCGTGTAAACGATGCGCCCTACAGGCGCCTTGACCAGCAGCGCCAAGCACTCGTGCCGGTCGAGTTCACGAAAACCGTCGTTGGCATACATGTGCCTTATCGCCTCTCACCCGACAACCCGGTACTCCACGGGTCCACCCTGGAACGCCGGTGATGCCCGCAACCAGGGTCCATCGGTCCCCCACTTCCTGAGAACGTCCCTGTTCAGACCACGATGCGGCACCCGCGACGGCGTACGGTGCGTGTCCCGGCGTGGACGTCGGCCCCCGTTCGGCGTGGCATCTTGGTGCCCGGCCACGCCGGGACGAGAGGCGGTCGGTGACGGGCAGGTAGCACGCCACGTCATGTCGGGTGGAGGCACCGGCAGGTGGCGGTCCCGCCACCTGCCGGTGGATCGGGCACGAGCGCACGGGGCAGGCCCGGGCCGGCGAACTGCCGAGCTCTGCCCGCTCCGTACGAGAAAGGAGACCGAAGGGCCGCGTCTCGCTCTCACGTCCGCTCGGGGACGACCGCGACGGCGCAAGCCGCGTGATGCAGCACGCCATGAGCGACTCGCCCCATCTGAAGTCCGAGGTGTCCTGAGCCACGCCGGGCACCGACCACCAGCAGGTCGGCACCTCGCGAGGCAGCCAGGAGCACCCTGCGTGTGGGGCCCTCCACCGTGCGTCGGCTCAGTTCCACATCCGCCGGCACGTCCTTCAGCGCCTCGTCGAGGACCTCGGCCGCACGCCGCTCGTGCAGTCGGGCGGGCTCCTCGGCGAGCAGGGGATGGTCAGTGGTCTCGTGCGCGGGGCATCGCCAGGCTCGCACGACGTCCAAGGTCGCGCCGCGCAGTCCCGCCTCCTGGGCGGCGAAGCGCAGTGCCGCGGAGCTCGTGCCCTTCTCGCCGACGCCCACCACGATCCGACCGTGCTTCCCTGCCCGGACCTGGTTGTCGTGGCTGCCACGCAACACGATGACCGGGCAGTCAGCGCGCGCGGCGACGCTCAGACTGACCGAGCCGAGCAGCATCTCGACGATGCCGCTGCGGCCCCGGGTGCCGAGCACCAGCACGGCGGCGGACCGTCCCGTGCGCACGAGTGCGTATTCGGGTTCCTCGGGCAGGACGTCGGTGGAGACCTCGACGTCGGCCTGGCGCAGGCGGGCCCGCTGTGCGGCGGCCTGCACGATGTCCTCGGCGATCACCTGCCCGGAGTCCTTGCCGAGGTCTTCCGCTAGCGCGTCCCCCTCATAGCGCTCCCAGAGGGAGGCGTACACCAGCCGCAGCGGCGCCCCGCGCAACGCGGCCTCGTCGGCCGCCCAGTCGACCGCTCGCAGGCTGGGCTCGGAGCCGTCCACCCCGACGACGACAGGAAGGTTCATCGTTCTCACCACCTCCCCCATGCCGCGCCCAGCCACGGCACAGCGACACGCCGGCCGACGCGGAGGTGGGTGACGCCCTCGCCGAGTTCCTCCACCGGACCGACGCCCCGGTGCCCGGCCACGAACGGCGGCTTCGGCTTGACCGGCCGGTCGCTCGGCACGGCATGGATGTCCGTGGGGCACAGAGCGGATGCCTCCACGCGGATGCGGACCTGACCGGGACCGGGCTCCGGGTCGGGGCGTTCCTCGAGGACAAGTGGCTCACCGAATGCTCGGACGACAGCTGCCTTCATGGATCTCTCCTCCTCAAGAGCGTTCAGCCGTGCCTGAGGCGATGCGATTCCAGCGTCGAATCCGGCGGATTCGTTGTGCAGGGGCCACTGGTCCCCATCCGCGCCGACCGGCCCCTGCACAGTGCGGCGCGTTGGACCGAGCGGTCAGTCCACCGCCGTCAGTCCACCGCCGTCCCCTCGCCGGAGGCCGAAGTCCGCGGCCCCCGGCGTGGAGGTCCGCTTCCCGGGCGGTGTCCGTGATGGCTGAACGTCCCTGCTCGCAAGGCCTGTTGGGCCTGCGCAACCATGCTGGGCGACGTACCTGAGGGTCGGCACCGGCTGTGTGCGTTCCGCCTCCCGGCAGACCAGGTGCCGGCGGATGCGGGCCTGTCCGGGGTGCGGCCGTCGGCGCCGACACCGCCGATGGACTCGGTGATCCACATGTGGGGTCGCCGGCGATCCGGGCGTCGTACTCGGGGGTCCGCGGGAAGCGGACGGCACGCCGGGCGACGCGCCGGTAGTCCGCGATGATCCGTCCGCAGCCGTGGACGCCGTGCCGGGCAGCACCGGTGTGCTCTCCGGCCCCGGCCTGAGGGCCGGGGCCGGGTCGCTTCCCGTACCGGCACCTCGGTCTGCTCAGAGATCCGGGCGGATCAGGGTGCCCGACCTGCCGTGCACGATCTCGTGCGCCGCGTCCAGAGAACCTATGGCGGCCAGTCCTCCGGTCCGTTCGACGAAGCGGGCGACGGCCTCGACCTTGGGGCCCATGGAGCCGTCCGGGAAGCTCATGCGGCGCAGTTGGGCGGGTGTGGCGTCCAGCAGGGGCCGTTGCGCGGGTGCGCCGAAGTCCTCGTACACGCACGGCACGTCGGTGAGAATCAGCAGGAAGTCGGCCTTCAGATCCTCGGCGAGCAGCGCGGCCGTGAAGTCCTTGTCGACGACGGCGTCCATCGCCGTCAAAGCCCCCGTGACGCGGTCCGCGATGACGGGCACGCCCCCGCCGCCTGCGCAGATCACGAGGGCCCCGCCGTCCAGCAAGACGTGGACTGTTTCGGATTCCAGGATCCGTTCCGGGGCCGGCGAGGGCACCACACGACGCCAGCCGGTGGTGTCCTGCGCCACGTGCCAGCCGCGTCTGCGGGCGAGGGAGCGAGCCACTTCGCGGGGGTAGACCTGACCGACGAACTTGGTGGGCCGTGCGAATGCGGGGTCTCCGGCCCGTACGAGCGTGTGGGTGACGAGGGTGGCGATGCGGACGCTGGGCAGGGCGTTGTGCAGGGTGCAGGCCAGCAGGGAACCGATCATCCCCTGGGTCTGGGCACCGAGCAGATACAGCGGGTAGGGGGCGCTGAGGGCGGGGTCGGCGACACTCTCCGCGGCGAGCAGGCCGATCTGGGGGCCATTGCCGTGGGTGACGACCACCTCGTGTTCATGGGCAAGGGCGGCCAGGGCAGTCGCAACGCGATCGATGTTGGCCAGCTGTACTGCGGCTTCGGGGCGTTCGCCTCGGTGCAGCAGGGCGTTGCCGCCGAGGGCGACGACTATGCGCATGACTACGGTCCTCCAGACTTGCGCACCCACAGCCATGACGCTGGGCAGCCGGGACGCCGCGTGGTCGAAGTCGAGCGACGCGGGCGAGGGGAAGGTCATGCCGCCTGTCCGTCGTCCGCCCAGGTCATGGGCGGATCACAGGATCCTGGGCCAAGAACATGCGGCCGTCGTCCGGGTCCGGGCGGGCGATGCCTTCTCCTTGCGCACGTCACTGCGGACGGAACAGTCCGCGAAGCAATGCTGCTGTGTCGTGCCGCGTCGAGGCAGCGGGCCGGACGGCCCGCAGAGGTACCGAAGGTCCCGGGACGAGGCGTCCGCCCGGCCCGGGGCGCTCATAGCGGCGGCACCGATCAACACGGTCGCCGCCGTTCATCGCGGGCCGATCTTCGAGGAAATCGTGCAGCTGATGCAGGACCGGAAGGTCGATACTCTGCTCGCCGGCGCCGCTTATTTTCGGGCCTCGGTCGCCCCCCGGCGCGCCATGTTCGCGGAGCCTGTCGTCAGGCGGGCGCCCGTCTCACCGCGAGACCTGCCGTGGATGGACTGCCCCGACGTGTTCGCGCGCCAGTGGTCGGGCGACGGCCCGGTACGGCTCTGACGCAACCTCGCGACGGCGCTACCCGGTGCGGAGCGGCAGCGGAACGGTGAGACTGAAAGAGCAGCCGACCCACAAGAGGCCGCCGATGACCCTGAGGGACTTCCTGGAACGGTTCCGTCCGGTGGGGACGCCGGGAGCGTCCGCCGCCGGCGTCCCCGCCGACCGCAAGGCAGAACGGACGGTGGAGCTGGAACCCGCCCTCGCACAGCTGATGGGCGCGCAGCAGGAGGCGGCAGGTATCCGTACCGCCGCTGAAGCGGCGGCCGAGGCCATCCGGCGCACGGCCGCGCAGGATGCGACACGCCTCGTCATGCTCGCCCGTGAAGACGCCCCCGAGATGCGCAGGAAGGCGGCGGAGCCCATCCTCCGGGAGGCTCGGCAGCAGGCCGAGGCCATTCGCGCCGCCGGAGACCTGGCTGCGTCGGCGATACAAAGGCGCGCCAGGGAGCGCATGCCGGATCTGGTGGAGCGTGCGGTGGCCGACGCATTGCGCCTGGCGGTGGAGCCGGGCGAAGTGTCATGAGCGCCGGCTGGGTGGCCGGGTCGGTACGGGCCAAGGCCCTCGCCGGCCGGTACCCGGGCGTCAGGGGTGCGCGGGAGATCGCGGCCTGTGTCACGCTCGACGACGCCCTGCGTCACTTGGCGGCGACCCCCTATTCCAGGTACACGCGGGCATCCGTCGGTCTCGCCGAAGCTCAGCGGGCGGTGACCGCCACCCTGCTGTGGCATCTGCGGGTGCTGGCCGGCTGGCTGCCCCGAGGTGGTGCTCGCCTCCTCGTTCCGCTGGCCGCGGGGTTCGAGATCGCCAACGTGACCGCCCGGCTCCTCGCGCAGGACGGACGCGGTCAAGGAGCTCCGGAGCCGTATCGTCTCGGGGCACTCGAGACGGCCTGGCGGAGTCTGGAGCATGCCGGAACGCCTGTGGAGTTGCGGGCCGCGCTCGCCACGTCGCCCTGGGGCGATCCGGGCGGCGACACGCCCTGGGCACTGGTCAGCGGCATGCGGATGGCTGCCGCTCGGCGCACCGCCGTCGCCGTGCCGCACGCGCGCCCGTGGGCCGAGGGGCGCGCCGCCCTGCTGATCGCCCGCGAACTGTTCGTCCACCAGCGCACTCTGCCGACGCCATTGCGACGTGACGCGGCTCGGCTGCTCGGGTCACGAGCGCCGTCCGCCGCCACCTACCAGGAGTTCCGTGAGGGCCTCCCCGAGACGGCCCGCTGGGTCGTGGCGGACGTGGCGGAGCCCGGCGGCCTGTGGCGGGCCGAGGCAGGCTGGTGGCGAAGGCTGGACAAGGACGGAGCTGTGATGCTGCGCGACGCCCGGCTTGGTCCCCGCGTGGTCGTGGGAGCGGTCGCGACGCTGTCGGTAGACGCGTGGCGGGTGCGGGCAGCGCTGGAATCGGCGGCGCGTGGCGGACGGCCCGAGGAGGCGTTCGATGCCTTGGGCTGACGTACTGACACCGGTCCGGATGCGCCGTGTGGCGGTGATCGTGCCGCAGGTGGCTTTGCGGGACGCACTGGTACGGGTCGCCGCAATCGGATGTGTGGAGCTGGACAGCACGGAGGAGGCTGCCCCCGGGGCCGCGGCGGCACGGCTGCAGCGGCTGCTGGGGCATGCCACCCCGACGGGGCCGAACGGCGGCACATCGGCCACCCTGGCCGCCGACCCGCCCGACCTCGATCTCCTCGAAAGCCTTCGCAGCGTCGCCTTGCTCGCCGGCGAAGCCCAGTTGGAGGAGCGCGCGGCAGGGGCCGTGCGTCGCGGGGAAGTGGCCGCGCTGACCGGATGGTGCCCGGCCGACGAGGTGTCCCGCGTCGCGGACCGACTGGCCGCCGCGGGCGGCGCACTGGTGGAGTTGCCGTTCCCTCGTGGCACCGATCCGCCGACGCTCCTGCGACCGAGGCGGTCCGCTTCCTTCAGGCCGCTGGTGACGGCCTACGGGACACCGGCCTACGCGGACCTCGACCTCTCGTGGCCTGCGGGCCTCGCTTTTGTGGCGATGTTCGGGATCATGTTCGGTGACGTGGGCCACGGGGCACTGCTGTTGTTCGGCGCGCTCGCGCTGCGCCTGGGGCGCCCCCGTCGGCTCACCCGGCTGAGCCGCCTCTGGCCGTTCCTGGCGGGCGCCGCAGTGGCCTCGATGCTCGCAGGCGCCGCCTATGGAGAGTTTTTCGGGCCGACCGGGCTGCTGCCGGTTCTGTGGCTGAGCCCATTGGAGAGTCCAGGCCGTCTCCTGGCCGCCGCAGTGATCTTCGGGGCGGGACTCCTGGCCGTTGCGCACGCCGCCGGTGCCGTCAACCGGATGCGTGAGGAGGGCTGGGTTACGGCGCTGTTCGCGGTGTCCGGCTACGCCGGCCTGCTCTTCTATCTGGGCGTCGCGCTGGCCGCGGCGGGCCTGCTCCTGCGCGGGCCACCCGCGGCCGTCTGCGGAGCCGTGCTCGCCGCCATCGGGCTGGCGCTGATGGCGCTCGGCCTGTTCCGTGCCACGGCGGGCGAAGGCTCCGGATGCGCCGGGACGGCTGTGCGGCTCTTCGACGTGGTCGTGCGCACGGGCACCAACACCCTGTCGTTCGCCCGCCTCGCGGCCTTCGGTCTCACGCACGCCGCGCTCGCGGACCTGGTATGGCGCGGCACTACGGGCCTGGCCGGGCACGGCGCCGCCGGAGTGATCGGGGCGGTGCTGCTCTTCGCCGGGGGTACCGCGCTGTCATTCGGCCTGGAGGCCCTGGTGGCCGGGGTGCAGGCCTTGCGTCTTGAGTACTACGAGCTCTTCTCCCGGCTCTTCGACGCGGAGGGCCGCCCGTTCCGTCCGTGGCACGTCCCCGCAGCGGGATCTCCCGACCGCACTACGAAGGTGATTCCATGCTCACCTGGCTGATCATCCTGCCGGTCCTGGCCGCGGTGCTCGGCGCCGTACGTCTGTTGCGGCGTCGTCGGGCCAGACACGCCTTCCGCTGGCTGCTGGTCACGAACCTCGCCCTCCTGGGCGGCGCATGCGCCGTTCTCGGCACGGCGCTCATGGGCCCCGCGCAGGCGTCGGCGCAGACCGCCACCTCTTCAGGAATGAACGGATCCGCTCTGATCGGGGCCGCCATCGCAGTGGCCGGGGCCTCGGTCGGGGCGGCGATCGCGGTGGCCTACACGGGTGCCGCGGCGCTGGCAGCGCTGAGCGAGCGACCCGAGATATTCGGCCGGGCCATGGTGATCGTAGGTCTGGCGGAGGGCATCGCCGTCTACGGGCTGGTGGTCGCCGTCCTGCTGATCGGAAAGGCGTGACGATGGGCACTGTGGCCGCCATCGGCGCACGCACCAGTGTGTGCGGTCTTGCCCTGGCCGGTGTCGACGTGCTTGTCGCGGAGGATCCGGACGCGGTCCGCCGTGCCTGGCAGACGCTCCCGGGCACGGTCGGCCTCGTGATTCTCAGCGCCGAGGCCGCAGTAGCAGTGGGGGACGAGGCGATGTTGCCCGGCCCGTCCCGGCCGTTGACCGTGGTGATGCCCGGATGACCGCCTCCTTGGACGCGCTGGACCCGGTGCGCGCAGAACTGCTGCGCGCGGCACGGTCCTCGGCCGATGCCGTCCTGGAACGCGCACGGGCCGAGGCGGAGGAAACCCTGCGTACGGCACGCGGTACCGCTGCCGAGGTGCGGGCTCGGGCCCGGGCCCGCGGTGAGGCCGACGGCGCCGCCGGGGCGGCCCAGGAACGGGTGCGAGCGTTGCAGGACGCGTGGGCGCTGGAGCTCGTGACCAGGTCGGAAGTCTACGCCGAGCTGAGAACCGCGGTCCGGGCAGGCGTGCGCCGAGCGCTCGCGGAAGGCGGCGCAACGACGGGCCGGCTCACGAAGACGGCGCAGGCACTGTTGGGAAGCCGGGCGCGGGTCACCTCTGTCGCGGAGGGTGGGGTGACGGCCGAGGTGCCCGGCCGACGGCTCGACCTGTCGGCGGACGCTCTCGCGGACCGCGCCCTGGAGCGTCTGGGTGCGCGGGCCGAGCGGCTGTGGAGGCCGCCGTGACTCCACCCGGTGCCTCTGGGGCGGGCCCCCTGGCGTCGCACGTCGGCCAGGCACCGCTCCGGAGCGACAGCTCCCCCCGGCCGCACGTCGTCAGGGTCGCCGGGCCTCTGGTGGAGATCGTCTGCCCTGCGACGGTCGCGATGCATGACCTGGTGATGCTCGGCGAGGCCCGACTGCCGGGCGAGGTGGTCGCCATCCGCGGCGACTCGGCCGTCGTCCAGGCGTACGAGTACACGGGCGGGCTGGCCCCTGGCCATCCTGCGGAGCCGCACGGCCGCCCGCTGTCGGTGCGGCTGGCCCCCGACCTGCTCGGCGGGGTCTACGACGGCCTGCTGCGTCCCCTCGCCGGCGCCGGCGACCTCCTCACGGCAAGCACGCCGAATGAGGCATGCGAGCGGCGCACCTGGTCGTTCACCCCTGTACTGACCGAGGGAACGCGCGTGTCGGCCGGGGACACCGTGGGAGAGATCGAGGCCGACGTGCCGCTGCGCGTCCTGATGCCTCCCGGCCACTTTGGCGTGGCGACCATGGTCGAGGCGGCGGGCGAGTACGCCGCCGACGCCGTGCTCGCCGTGGTGGGAGACCGAGAGGTGCGCATGGAGCAGTCCTGGCCCGTGCGCAGCCCACGGCCGGTGGTGGAGCGGTTGCCGGCGAACGTTCCGCTGAACACCGGGCAACGAGCTGTCGATCTGCTCTTCCCGGTGGCGCGCGGCAGCACGGTCGCGGTGCCGGGCGGCTTCGGTACGGGCAAGACCATGCTGTTGCAGCAGATCGCCAAGTGGTGCGACGCGGATGTGATCGTCTATGTCGGCTGTGGCGAGCGCGGCAATGAGATGGCGGACGTCATCGACGAACTGGCCGAACTGACCGATCCGCGTACCGGTGGGAGTCTGGCCGATCGGACGGTGACGATCGCGAACACCTCTAACATGCCGATGATGGCCCGCGAGGCGAGCGTGCACACGGGGGCGACGGTCGCCGAGTACTTCCGCGACATGGGCCTGGACGTCGTACTCATCGCCGACTCGACCTCCCGCTGGGCGGAGGCGCTGCGCGAGTTCGCCTCCCGCATGGGTGAACTCCCCGCAGAGGAAGGTTATCCGGCGGGTCTCGCCTCGCAGTTGGCAGCCTTCTACGAGCGAGCCGCCGTCGTGCGCACCCTCGGCGGCACGACCGGCTCGGTCACGGTGATCGGTGCCGTGTCCCCGCCGGGCGGCGATCGCACGGAGCCGGTCACCGCGCACACCGAGCGCTTCGTACGGTGCCTGTGGAGCCTGGATCGTGATCTCGCCTACGCACGGCATTATCCGGCCGTCTCCTGGGCGCAGTCCTTTTCCCGGGACGCCTCCGCCCTGGCCGCCGCCCATGCCCGGGCCGCTGCCCCCGAGTGGGGAAATCAACGGAGACGGGTGGCACTCCTGCTCGTCGAGGCGGACAGGCTGGCCGACCTCGTCGATCTGGTCGGTGTCACGGCCCTGCCGCCCCGCGAGCGGATCAGCGTGCTGGCGGGACGGCTGCTGCGCGAGGCCGTGATTCAGCAGAACGCCCTGTCCCCGGCCGATGCCTACAGCGGCCCCGAGAAGACCACGGCCCTCGTAGAGGCCGTGCTGACAGTGATCGATCGATGTCGGGAACTGGTCGACACCGGCTCCCGGCCGGAATTCGTCGAGGCGGCCGACTTCACTCCGCTGCTGCGGGCGCGTGAAGCGGCGGGCCCAGGGGACACCGCTGCCGTGGCGGCGGCCCGAGACACCGTGCTGGCGCGCCTCGAGGAGCCGATGTGAGCGGCAGCATCGAGATCGAGTACACGGGCGTGCGGGAACTGCGTGGACCCCTCGTGGTGGTCGAGGGCGTGAGCGGGGTCGGTTGGGACGAGTTCGCCACCGTCATCCTCGGCTCAGGCGAACGACGGCACGGGCTGGTCCTCGAAGTGGACCGCGATCTTGCCGTGGTGCAGGTCCTGGAGGGCACTGCGGGCATGGACCGCACCGGCACCCGGGTCGCCTTCTCGGGCACGCCGCTGCGAATCCCGGTCGGCGACGGATGGCTGGGGCGGGTGTGCAACGGGCGGGGCGAACCTGCCGACGGAGGACCGCCGGTACTGGGCGGATCGTACGCGGCGGTCGTCGGCGCGCCGATCAACCCGGCGCGGCGGGATCCGCCGGAGGAGCCGGTCCTGACCGGCGTGAGCGCCGTGGACGTGCTCACCACGCTGGTACGGGGCCAGAAATTGCCGGTGTTCTCGGTGGCCGGGCTGCCGCACCTGGAGCTGGCGGTACAGATCGCGGGTCAAGCGACGTGCGGCGGCGAGGCGTTCGCCGTCGTGTTCGCCGGTATGGGACTCACGCACGCCGACGCGGCGTTCGTCCGCGACGGACTGGCGGCACGCTCCGCCGCACGGGAACTGGCTCTGCTCATCAACACGGCCGACGACCCCGTGATCGAACGGCTGCTCACCCCCCGTCTCGCGCTGACCGTCGCCGAACACCTGGCGTTCACCGAGGGCCGTCACGTCCTGGTGGTGATGACAGACATGACCGCCTATGCGGAGGCGCTGCGCGAAGTGTCCGCGGTACGGAGCGAGATCCCGGCCCGCCGGGCCTATCCGGGCTACCTCTACAGCGACCTCGCGTCGCTCTACGAGCGCTGCGGGAAGATCAAGGGCCGTCCGGGGTCGGTGACCGTGCTGCCGGTGCTCACCATGCCCGCGGGCGACATCACCCACCCCGTTCCGGATCTCACCGGGTACATCACGGAGGGCCAGATCGTGCTGTCCGCCGAAGGGCACACGGCTGACACGTATCCGCCGGTCGACCCGCTGGCCTCGCTGTCGCGCCTGATGCGCAAGGGAGTCGGACCGGGCCGCACCAGCCCGGACCATCCGGCCGTCGCGGCACAGTTGATCGCCTCGCTGGCCCGGTCCCGTCAGGTACGGGAACTCGCCGACCTGATCGGACGACACGCGCTCAGCCCCGTCGACCTGCGCCACCTGGCCCTGGAGGACGCCTTCCGCGACGAGTTCCTCACCCAGGAAACCGGCGAGAACCGGTCATTGGCCGAGTCCCTGGACCGGGCGTGGAAGGTGCTGCTGACCCTGCCGCGCAGCCAGCTCGGCATGATCCCGGCCGAGCTGCTCGACACCCACGCCCCGCCGCCGGACGGAGAGCCGACGTGAGCACGCAACGACGCCGAGTGCCACCAGGCCGGGTCGGGCGGCTGTGGCTCGACCGACATCTCGCCACCGCGCAGCGCGGGGCCGACCTGCTGGAACGCAAACTCCGGCTGCTGCTGGACCGGGAGCGCGCGGAACGACAGGCAGCCGCAGACGCAGGCTCGGCATGGCGGGAAGAACTGGCCCACGCCGACACATGGCTGATGCGCGGACTGCTGCTCGGCGGTGAACAGGCGCTGGCCCAGTCGGTCCCCGCCGATCGAGCGCGCGTCGGCGTCGAATGGGCCGCACTGATGGGCGTACACCATCCCGCGGCCGTCACCTGGACAGCCCCCGTCCGATCTCCGGCGGAGCCGACACCGCCCAACACGGCGCTGGCGCATGCCGAGACCGCCTACCGGGCGGCGGTGCACGCCGCCGCGGAGTATGCCGCCCATCAGGCGGCGGCCGAGTTGCTCGCCGCCGAAGCTCAACGGGTCCGGCATCGGGTTCGCGCCCTGCGCCGACACTGGATTCCCCAGCTGCGGCACGAACTGGCCCTACTTGAGCTTGCGTTGGAGGAGAGCGAACACGAGGAGGCCGTACGCCGCCGCTGGGCCGCGTCCCGCGGTGCCATGTGACGGCTCGGCGAGAGCGCAGGACGACGGCGAGCTCATCGAGCCGGCGGCATGCCGTCACCTGTCGGCAGCTGCCGCGCTGGATCTCGGTGTGCCTCGCCTCGCCCTCTCGGCGCCGAGGCCGACGCCGGCCCTGAGCATGCCGTCGGTCTAGTCAGCCTGAACGGCGTCTGCGGCTCGTCGCGCCGTACCGGATTCTCGGCGTGTGTCTTCGTGACGTCCTTCTCTCTGCGTTCGGCCTGGCCCGTCAGCACCCCTGGCTCCTCGCGTCTGTCGGGTCTGCTGATCGACCCGGTCCAGCATGCACAGGTCTGTACCACCGAGGCCGAACAGCCCATGCCATGGGTCCCTGAAGTCCTTTTCGTCCCGCACGCACGCGGTCAGACTGACGACTAAGGACGACCACAAACGGCGGCGATCACCATGTCCCAAGTCACCACCACCGATCTCTACGAAGTGACCATGGCCATCTCCTACCTCAGGGAGAACATGCGGGCTCCGGCCACTTTCAGCCTCTTCGTCCGCGACCTCCCGCCCGGCCGGGGCTTCCTGGTCGCCGCGGGACTGGAGCCCGCCCTTGACTTCCTGGCCGACTACCGCGTGGAGCAGGAGGACCTCGAGGAATTCGCAGATGTCCTGCACCGCCCGGTCAGGGATCTCGAACCGCTCCGCGGCCTCGCGTTCGAAGGCGAGGTACGCGCCGTCCCGGAGGGGCGTGCGGTGTTCTCCGGCGAACCACTGCTCGAAGTGACCGCCCCACTTCCGCAGGCCCAGCTCGTCGAGACGTACCTGCTGAACCAGGTCTGCCACCAGACGGTAGTGGCATCCAAGGCAGCCCGCTGCGTCCTGGCGGCCGCCGGACGGCCCGTGGTCGACTTCTCGCTGCGCCGCACCCACGGCCCCTGGGCCGGTCTCCAGGCGGCCCGGCTGGGCGCCCTGGTGGGCTTCGCCGGCACCAGCAACGTCGCCGCTGCCGCCGGCCTGGGCATCCCGGCCTCGGGCACCATGGCTCACTCCTACATCGAGGCGTTCCCCAGCGAGGAAGAAGCGTTCCGGGCCTTCGCCCGCAGTCATCCCGGCCCGGTCACCTTCCTCGTCGACACCTACGACACCGAGGAGGGCGTGCGTATCGCGGCCGGAGTGCTGAAGGATCTGGGGCTCGGTCCCGGCTGCGCGATCCGGCTGGACAGCGGAGACCTGGACGCCCTCGCCCGCCGGGCACGCGCCGTTCTGGACGCCACAGGGCTGAACGATGTACGGATCGTGGCCAGCGGCGGACTCGACGAATACAGCGTCGACCGGCTCGTGCGCGCCGGTGCCCCGATCGACGTGTACGCCGTGGGAACACGTGTCGGAGTGGCCGCGGACGCCCCGTACCTGGATGCGGCGTACAAGCTCGTCGAGTACGCCGGCCGCGCAACGATGAAGCTGTCCTCCGCGAAGATCACGGCCCCGGGCCGTAAGCAGGTCTTCCGCCGCGCCCCGCAACCCGACGTCATCGCCCTGCGGCAGGAGGAACCGCCGGACTCGGCACATCCGCTGCTTCACACCCTGATGCGAGGCGGCCGCCGGACAGGGCCGCCGGACCGCTGGCAGAACGCCCGCGACCGGTTCTGCCAGGACATCGCCGACCTGCCCGACACGACACTTCGCATCGAAGACCCCGAACCGATCCGACCTGTCTGGTCCCGGGCCCTGGAGGAGCTGACGGCCGCGGTACGCGCGGACATCGAGGCACGGTTCCGCCCGGACCGTCTCGCCACTGCCTCCAGAACGGCTGTGCTGCCGGCGGACGCGTCAGAAGCGCCCTCGTGATGGGGCCGACCAGGACGGGCCCAGGACCAATGGCCCCTGGAACCTCGACCGCGCCAGGTCTTGCATGAGATCGGCGGCGCTGTACAGCGTCCCCCAGGGAGGAGGCGAGCGAGATGTCCGTTCCCGCACCGACAAAGAACAACGCCCGGACCGAACCGAGGACGGTACCCGAGGCGACCGGCGCCTCGATGCACGCCCGGGTGGGCGACGAAATCGTCGTCCGCGGCACCGCGGCCGGAGTCGTCGCACGGGACGGCGAGATCGTGGGGCTCCACCGCCCGGACGGCAGCCCGCCCTACGACGTCCGCTGGGCCGAGGACGGACGGGTGAGCCTGTATTTCCCCGGCCCCGACGCCTACATCAGACATCTGACGTCCGAGCCGCATCCGGCGAACTCTCCCGCGGACGCGTCCTCGACTCCCGGCGGCCCCACGGCTGACAACCCCCATCCCGCACCCCGATGAACGCCCGCCGACCGCTCTTCGGGTCCGTGGCCGACCGCCACACCTGTTACCCGGGAAGTGAACCTTCACCACGAAGTGATCGCCGGCCATGGACCCGCCGCTCAGCGGAGCAGCGGACGTAGCCGCACCGTATCGCCACCCCCGGGACGGGAGAACCGTGCCCGGCTGGAACTCGGCGGCGAGGAGTTGGTCGTATGGGCGAGGAGTTGGTCGTATGAAGGTCTCCGACGTCATGACCGCCCCACCTGTCTCGATCACGCCTCGGGCTTCCCTGCGCGAGGTGACCCGCCGGATGAACGAGTCCGCTGTGGGCTCCGTCCTCGTCGTCGAAGGCGGGGAGCTGCGCGGCATCGTCACCGATCGCGACCTCGCGATACGCGGCCTGGGCGCGGACCTTGGCCCGGAGACACCTGTGGATGCGGTGATGTCGGCCCAGGTGGTCACGGTCGACGTGGACGCCGACCTCCAGGCGGCCTACCGGACGTTTCGCCGCACGGGCATACGCCGTCTGCCGGTCCTCGACGGCGGCCGGGTGGTAGGGATGCTGACCATCGACGACCTGCTCCTGGACGTGTTCCGGCGGCTGGCCGACCTGCTCGGTCCGGTCGCCTGGAGTGTGCTCAAGGAGCCACCCGGGCCGCCCCCGGCAACGGGAGCTCGCGGTGGGTCCTGAACCGGCCGAGCGGAAACGGATCCCACGTCGATCGCCCGGGACAACCGCGCTGCTCGCCGACGACGATCCAGCGGTCTTCCATCGACCGGCCCGGCCGACAGACCGACGCCCGGCCCCTCTGCCGCGAGGCCCGGCCCCGCCGTCCGGACCCTCAGGGGGCTTGATGGCCGCGCACAGGGGCCGTTCGACCCAGTGCGTGCGGGACGGCACGGGCAGATGGTCGAAGGGGGGGTCGCGGGAAGGTGGCTGCCATGCGACGGGAGACGATCCGGAAAACCTCACCGCCGTGCGTCCAGCCGAATCTGGACGATTACGAGAAGGTACGTGCCTCATTCAGCTGGGCGAAGGCGCGCACCGCCCTGCTGGGACTGCCCGGTGGGCGGGGACTGAACATCGCATACGAAGCCGTGGACCGGCATGCGACGTCGGATCGCGCCGGGGCCGTCGCCTTGCGCTGCGTCGGGCGGGACGACTCACTGACCTGCGTGACGTACGAAGAGCTCGCCCGTACCACGGCACGATTCGCCAACGTGCTCCGGACACTCGGCATCGGTCACGGCGACCGGGTGGTGACGCTGCTGAGCCGATGCCCCGAGCTCTACACCGTGGTCCTCGGAACACTCAAGAACACCAGCGTCCTGTGCCCCCTGTTTTCCGCATTCGGACCGGACCCGGTCGCGCAGCGACTCACGCTGAGCGACGCGCAGGTACTGGTCACCACGGCTGACCTGTACCGCAGGAAGGTCGCTGCGCAACGAGAGAGCCTCGCCGCCCTGCGCCATGTCCTGATCGTCGGCGACGGTGCGGATGCTCTGCCCGGTACGGTTTCACTCGCCGCCCTGATGGCCGAGGCGTCCGACCGCTTCACCATTCCACCGACCTCGCCCCACGACATGGCTCTGCTGCACTTCACGAGCGGCACGACGGGCACCCCGAAGGGCGCCGTCCACGTGCACGAGGCGGCCGTCGCCCACTACGTGACCGCCCTGTACGCCCTGGATCTCCACGAGGGCGACGTGTTCTGGTGCACGGCCGATCCAGGCTGGGTCACCGGCATGTCCTACGGCATCGTCGCGCCGCTCATGCACGGGGTGACGGTCGTGGTGGACGAGGGTGACTACGACGCCCGCCGCTGGTATCGGATCCTCGCCGAGCAGCGGGTCAGTGTCTGGTACACGGCGCCGACGGCACTGCGGATGCTGATGCGGACGACGCCGCGCTCAGGTCCGTACGACCTGCCGCGCTCGTTCGACCTCGGCGCACTCCGGTTCATCGCTTCCGTCGGTGAGCCGCTCAATCCGGAGGCCGTGGTCTGGGGAAAGGACGTCCTCGGGCTGCCGGTGCACGACAACTGGTGGCAGACCGAGACCGGCGCCATCATGATCGCGAACTTCGCCGCCTGCGAGATCCGTCCTGGGTCGATGGGGCGTCCGCTCCCCGGCGTGGAGGCAGCGGTGTTGCAGCGCGGCGAAGACGGCCGGGCCATGACGACCGAGGGCCGCGTCACGGTTCTGGAGGAGCCCGGAGTGGAGGGTGAGTTGGCTCTCCGCGTCGGCTGGCCGTCCATGTTCCGCGGCTATCTGCACGACGAAGCGCGCACCGCGGCTGCCTTCGCGGAGGACTGGTACCTCACCGGCGACCTGGTACGACGCGACGCGGAAGGCTGGCACTGGTTCGTCGGGCGTGCCGACGACGTGATCAAGTCGGCCGGACACCTCATCGGACCGTTCGAGGTCGGGTGCGCTTTGATGGAACACCCGGCGGTCGCCGAGGCAGGGGTGATCGGCCGCCCCGATCCCGTCGCCGGGAACACGGTCAAGGCGTTCGTCACGCTACGGCCGGGTTTCGACGCAGGCATGCAGACCCGGCAGGAGCTGCTGGCCTTCGCGCGGCGCCGGCTCGGTCCAGCCGTGGCACCAAGAGAGATCGCCTTCGAACAGCATTTGCCCCACACTCGAAGTGGAAAGGTCATGCGCCGCCTGTTGCGAGCGCGTGAGCTGGGCCTGCCCGAGGGCGACATCTCCACCCTGGAGAAGGATCTGTCGTTCCGGGACCCGCCGGAGGCCTCCGCATGAGCACCACCCGCACCCCACGCACCCCCCGGCCTTCGGCCCGGTCGAACCATGAGGCCGCGCACCGTCTGGCTCTGCTGGAGTCGATGCTGCGCGTCCGCCGGTTCGAAGAACGCTGCGTCGAGCTGTACAGCGCGGCCCGCATCCGCGGTTTCATGCATCTCTACATCGGCGAGGAAGCCGTGGCCGTCGGCGTCAACGAGGCCCTCACGCCCGACGACGCCGTCGTGTCGACGTACCGCGAACACGGTCATGCGCTCGCTCGCGGGGTTCCGGCCGAGGCAGTCATGGCGGAGATGTTCGGCAAGGTCACCGGGTGCAGCCGTGGCCGTGGCGGCTCCATGCACCTCTTCGACGCGGGTCGCCGCTTCTACGGCGGCAACGCGATCGTGGGTGGAGGGCTGCCGCTCGCGGCCGGCCTGGCCCTCGCGGACCGTATGACCAGCCGCAATCGGATCACCTGCTGCTTCTTCGGCGATGGCGCCTTCGCCGAGGGCGAGTTCCACGAGACCGCCAATCTCGCGGCTCTGTGGAGGCTTCCGCTGTTGCTGGTCTGCGAGAACAACCTGTACGCCATGGGCACGGCCCTCGCCCGTCACCAGGCCCAGACCGACCTCGCGCTGCGTGCCGCCGCGTACGGCATGGTGTCCTGGGCTGTCGACGGCATGGACGTCTCCGCGGTGGAGGACGCCGCCCGGCGGGCGGCCGAAGGTGTGCGTGCCGGGAACGGACCGCACTTCTTGGAGATGCGCACCTACCGCTTCCGCGCCCACTCGATGTACGACTCCGACCGTTACCGCGACAAGGCCGAGATCGAACACTGGAAGGAGCGCGACCCGGTCGAAGGGCTCGCCCGACAGCTGCGGGAAGCCAAGGAGCTGACAGACAAAGCCCTCACCGCCCTGGAGAGCCGTTTGGCCGCCGAGATCGACGACGCCGTCGAGGCCGCCGAGCGGGCTCCCGAAGAGCCCGTCGAGGATCTTCTGAAGTACGTCACCAGTCCGGTGGAGGCGATCCGGCCATGACCACCACCCACACCCCCACCGCCGTGCCCGCCTCCTCCTCCGGTGAGAAGACCACCTACAGGGAGGCACTGCGCGAGGCCTTGCGCGAAGCCCTGCGGACCGACGACCGGGTGTTTCTGATGGGTGAAGACGTGGGCCGCTACGGCGGGTGTTTCGGCGTCAGCCTCGGGCTGCTGGAAGAGTTCGGGCCCGAAAGGATCCGCGACGCCCCGTTGTCGGAGTCCGCCTTCGTCGGCGCCGGCATCGGTGCGGCTCTGGCAGGCATGCGACCGATCGTCGAGATCATGACGGTCAACTTCAGCCTGCTGGCCATGGACCAGATCCTCAACAACGCGGCGACGTTGCTGCACATGTCGGGCGGCCAGCTGGCGGTCCCGATCGTCATCCGAATGACCACAGGCGCCGGACGGCAGCTGGCCGCGCAGCACTCGCACAGTCTGGAGGGCTGGTACGCGCACATCCCGGGCCTGCGCGTGCTCGCCCCTGCCACCATCACGGACGCCCGCCACATGCTCGCCCCGGCGCTGGCCGACCCCGACCCTGTGCTGATCTTCGAGCACGGCAGCCTGTACAACGCCTCCGGTGACCTGTCCCCCCACGCGGGCCCCGTCGACATCGACCACGCCGCCGTCCGCCGGACCGGTACGGACGTCTCGGTGATCACCTACGGCGGCTCGCTGCACAAGGCGCTGACCGCCGCCGAGGACCTGGCGAGGACGGGCATCGACGCGGAGGTCCTTGACCTGCGCACGCTGCGCCCCCTGGACGAGGCGACGGTCGGCGACTCGGTCGCGCGTACGCACCGCGCCGTCGTCGTCGACGAAGGGTGGCGCAGCGGCAGTCTCGCAGCGGAGATCTCCGCGCGCCTCGCCGAACGGCACTTCTACGACCTGGATGCCCCCGTGGAGCGGGTGTGCAGCGCCGAGGTTCCCATGCCCTACGCACGCCGACTTGAGGAAGCCGCGCTGCCGCAGCCTTCCGGAATCGTCGCTGCGGTACGCCGAGCGGTCGGCGATCCCCTGCCGAAGGGGGCGGACGCCGGGAGGTCGAGCTGAGATGGCCGAGTTCACCATGCCTTCGCTCGGCGCGGACATGGCTGAGGGCCTGCTGCAGGAATGGCTCGTGGGCCCCGGGGACCGGATACACAAGGGCGACGTCGTCGCCGTCGTGGAAACCGACAAGGCGGCCATCGAAGTCGAGTGCTTCGAGTCCGGCACCGTGGGAAAGCTGCTCGTCCAGCCCGGGACCAGGGTGCCGGTAGGGACGCCGCTGGCGGTGATCGAGGCTCAGGGCGCCCCCGACGCGGGAGCGAACACGCCCGGGCACGCCGAGGCCGAGCCGGGACCGGCTGTGCCGGGAGAACCAGCGACGCCTCGGCGAACGGCTCACCGCGGGCCGAGGTCTGCCCGGAAGCCTGTGGACACGCGATCCAGGGACGGGCGCGCCAGGCAATCTGTGCACACCTCGGACAGCCCCGCACAACGTCAACCGAGGCTGGAGGAGCCAGAGACCGTCACCTCGTCGACCGGCGCAGGACCGCTTGTGCGCCACCTGGCGCTACAGCGGGGTGTCGACCTGGCCGGTGTGCATGGCACCGGACGGGGCGGACGGATCACCCGGGCTGATGTGGAGCACGCCGCGCCCGCTGGGCCGAGGGTGCGGGCCACCCCGTACGCCCGGCGGCTCGCCCGGGAGCTGGGCATCGACCTGACGACGGTCCAGGGCGCCGGGGACGACGGAGCAGTGCGTGCGGCGGACGTACACGCGGCCGGACGTGCATCCGCCGAACGGCCCGAACGGAAGCCGGCTGGTGCGCGCCGACGGAACGAACAGCCGCACGGGCACGCTGCCGCGCCGACGGACAGCGCCGGGGAACACCGTACGGACGCGATGCGTCGTGCCATCGCCGACCTCGTGGTCCGCTCGAAGCGAGAGATCCCGCACTACTACCTGTCCACCACGATCGACTTCACGGCGGCAGAGGAGTGGCTGCGACAGTTCAACCGCGCCCGGACACCCACCGACCGCCTCGTGCCCGCCGCACTCCTGCTGAAGGCCGCCGCCACCGCGGCTCGCGAGGTACCGCGCCTCAACGGCTACTGGCAGAAGGACCAGTTCGTCCCGGGCTCCGCAGTCAACCTGGGGGTCGCGGTGTCGCTCCGGCAGGGCGGACTGCTCGCGCCGGTCATCCATGACGCGGACACACTGTCACCCGACGGCCTCATGGCCGACCTCAAGGACCTGGTCGAGCGCGCTCGCCGGGGCCGTCTGCGGGGCAGTGACGTCTCCGGCGCCACTCTGACCGTCACCAATCTGGGCGACCAAGGCGTGGAGACCGTGTTCGGTGTCATCCATCCGCCCCAGGTGGCCCTGGTCGGCTTCGGCGCGGTCGTCGAACGGCCTTGGGCCAGGAGCGGCATGCTCGGTGTCCGCCCGGTGGTGACCGCGACCTTGGCAGCCGACCACCGTGCCACCGACGGTGCCGTGGGGGCGCGCTACCTGACCGCGGTCGGCCGACTACTGCAGAAACCGGAGGAGTTGTGAAGCAGATGAAACCCCTGGACGAAGCAGGAGCCATGACGTTGGTCAAGGAGTCCATCACTTTGATCGTCCCCGACGCGGACTTCACACGGGTTGAACCTGACGACAAGTTCCGCGATGTGCTCGAACTCGATTCGCTCGACTTCCTGAGCCTCGTGGAACTGCTCTCCGAACGCACCGGAATCCGTATAGACGAAGACGACTACCCCGAACTGACCACGCTGTCCGACACCGTACGGTTCCTGGTCGGCAGGTCGAAGGACGGAACCGGTCTCACGACGTGACCCTGGCAGACCATCCGGCCTCCCCCGAGCGCACTGATGTTCTACTCCCCGATGACGTGAACCTGCCGCGTCTCCGGCGACGCCGCGCGTCCTCCGGGGCGCACACCGATCTCGCGCTTCTCGTCCGCGGCCGGCGGACCCCGGCAAGGTTCTGGGGCGAGCCGTCCGGACCCACGGTGACGACCCGTGCATGGCGGCGGCCTCCGTCTCGTAAGAAGCTGGACATGCCGGCGGACGAGCCCGCGCCAGTGGCTGGCCCGGGCATCGCCTCTCGGCGTGGTGCGCCCTCCCGTCCGGGGATCACCCCACTACCGCCAGGGGCGCATGTGGGCCTGCTGGGCCTGAGGAGGAGAGAAGACGGGCGTGTAATCCGACACGAGAGGAGACAACGGCGGTGACGATTCCCGTAGTGGTCGGCGTCGACGGATCCGAGGCGAGCCTGGAGGCGGTCGACTGGGCCGCCGCGGAGGCGGTCCTGCACAACGTGCCCCTTCACCTCCTGCACGCGGCCGCCGAGGGCCGCGAAGCGTCGGGCCTGATCGCCGCCGCATCGGAACGCGCCCGGCAGGACGCACCCACGGTGCGCCTGTCGAGCCAGGTGTCGCATGACGACGCGGCCTCCGCCCTCATCCACAGGGGCCGCAACGCCTTCGCGCTGGTGCTCGGGTCCAGGGGGCTGGGAGATCTCGCCGACATGCTCCTGGGCTCGGTCAGCCTCGCCGTCGCCGCCCGTGCCGACTGTCCGGTCGTCGTGATCCGCGGCGAAGCGGCCCGCAGGGATGCCCGGTTCGGAAGCATCGTCGTCGGCGTCGAGGACGACGAGAGCAGCGGCACGGCGCTGGAGTTCGCGTTCCACGAGGCCCAAGTGCGGCGCTGTCGGCTACTGGCGGTGCACGCCTGGAGTGCACCGCGCGGCGCGTGCACCACACCGGAGGCACCGACATGGCCCTTGGAGGCACACCTTCGCCCGCCCGCGCAGGTCCTCGACGACGCCCTGCGCGGCATCGCGGAACGGTACCCGGACGCGCTGGTCGAGCGGCGCCTGATCGAGGCACCGGCACGCCGGGCGTTACTGCAAGCAGCGTCGCAGGCGGACCTTCTGGTCGTCGGCGCCCGCCCGCGGCTGGTGCATCGAGGCCTGCAACTGGGCTTGATCAATCATGCGCTGCTGCATCACGCGCCGTGTCCCACTGCAGTCGTACCACACAGATGACCGCTACCGCCGACGGCAGAAGGACCTGCACCAGGTCGCCTCGCCCACGATGCCCGAAGGAGCAAGGCCGCCTCGGAGACGACATGGCAACTCGGCGGGACGGCCCACGCCCTGCTGCATCATGCACAGTGCCCGGTCGCCGTCGCCCCGCATCCGCTCTGACGGCCGGGCAGGCGTACCTGGGCCGGTCCCGATGGGAGACGAGGGCGTCGGATGCCTGACTGGACGTGGGAGTGGACGGGCTACGACCCCGCCGGCGAGCGGTTGCGCGAAGCACTGTGCACACTCGGAAACGGCTACTTCGCCACCCGAGGCGCGGTGCCCGAGTGCCGGGCCGGGCTGGTGCACTGTCCGGGTACCTATGTCGCCGGCTGTTACAACCGCCTGGAGTCAGTCGTCGGGGGACGACAGGTGGTGAACGAGGATCTGGTCAATCTCCCGAACTGGCTGCTTCTCCGGTTCCGTGTGCGCCGTGCCGGCCAGGCGTGGGGCCCATGGTTCTCCCCGGACCTGCACGCCCTCCAGGACCATCGGCACACCCTGGACCTGCGCCGCGCCACGCTCACCCGTTCCTTTCGTCACCACGACGACGCGGTGGGCGTGTTGTGCGTCGAGCAGACCCGCCTGGTGCACATGGCGGACCCTCACCTTGCTGCCCTGCGGACAGTCTTCACCGCCGAGGACTGGTCGGGAGAGATCGAGATCGAGTCCGGACTCGACGGTGAGGTCATCAACGGCAACGTGCACCGCTACCGCGCCCTCAACCGCCGTCATGTGACCGGTGTGCGCACCGGCTCTCAGGAGCCCCGCACGGTCTGGCTGAGCTGCCGGACCAGCACGTCGAACATCGCTGTCGCCATGGCCGCGCGAACGACGGTCGCAGCCGGCCGGGCCGCGGTCTCATCAGTGCTTCAACCGGGACGTCGCCGTGTCGTCCACCGCCTGGTCGCCCCGGTCACCCCCGGCCGGCCCGTCACCGTGGACAAGACCGTGGCGCTGCACACTTCACGTGACACCGCGATCAGTGACCCGCTCGGCGAGGCGGTCGAACGGGCCTCCACAGCCGCAGATTTCCCGGGTCTGCTGGACTCGCACGTCGCCGCGTGGGAGCGGCTGTGGCGGCACGCCGACATCCAAGTGCCCGGCGAGGCCGGTCGCATCCTGCGCTTCCACCTCTTCCACGTACTGCAGACAGTGTCACCGCACACCGCGGACCTGGACGTCGGCGTCCCGGCACGGGGACTGCACGGCGAGGCGTATCGCGGTCACATCTTCTGGGACGAACTATTCGTCCTGCCTTATCTCAACCTGCGTTTTCCGGAGGTGTCCCGCGGGCTGCTGAACTATCGCCACCGGCGCCTGCCACGGGCCTGTCAGGCAGCAGCCGCGGCGGGCCGGGCGGGGGCCATGTATCCCTGGCAGAGCGGCAGCAACGGCCGCGAGGAGTCTCAGGAGTGGCACCTCAACCCCCGTTCGGGGCGCTGGCTGCCCGACCACTCCCGGCTCCAGCACCACGTCGGCTCGGCGATCGCCTACAACGTGTGGCAGTACTGCGAGACCACCGGCGATACGGAGTACCTCCACACCAAGGGCGCCGAGATGCTGCTGCAGATCGCCCGCTTCTGGGCGGACCTGGCCGTCTTCGACCCTGGCCTGGAACGCTACCGGATACGCGGCGTCGTCGGCCCGGACGAGTACCACGACAGCTACCCGGGTGCCGCCGTGGCAGGGCTGGACGACAACGCGTACACCAATGTCACCGCTGCCTGGGTCCTCACCCGCACATTGGATCTTCTTCGCCGCCTTCCCGTGTGGCGACGGGAAGAACTCTTCGAACGGGTGAGGCTGGACAGCGGCGAACTTCCCACGTGGGAGGAGATCTCACGCCGGCTGCGAGTACCGTTCCACGAGGGAGTCATCAGCCAGTTCGAGGGCTACGGAGACCTCGCTGAGCTCAACTGGGACGCCTACCGCACGCGTTACGGCACCATCCGCCGACTGGACCGGATCCTCGAGGCCGAGGGCGACACGGTCAACCGCTACAAGGCGTCCAAACAAGCCGACGTCCTCATGCTCGGATACCTGTTCTCGCCCGCTGAGCTGAAGCAACTGTTCCAGCGCCTCGGATACGACCTGGACGACGAGGTCTGGCGCAGAACCGTCGACTACTACCTACAGCGCACCAGCCATGGCTCCACACTCAGTGGGCTCGTCCACGGCCTCGTTCTCGCCAGGGCCAGACGAGCCGAGGCCTGGCAGTACGTCCAGGAGGCCCTGGAGGCGGATATCGCCGACATCCAAGGCGGCACCACCGGCGAGGGCGTCCACCTCGGAGCCATGGCCGGCACGCTCGACCTGGTCCAGCGCGGACTGACAGGACTGGAGACGCGCGAGGACGCGTTGTGGCTGGATCCGGTGCCCCTTCCCGCCCTGTCCGAGTACGGGTTCGCGCTGCGCTACCGCGGTCACTGGGGCGTCGGCGTACGACGCATGAGCGAACAGTTGGAGATCTGCGTGCCCGACTCGGAAGAGTCACCGATTCGCGTGGTGCTGGCCGACCGTACGGTGACCATCGCACCTGGGGAGACCTGCCGGCTGATATTGCCGGAGGATTGATCACCGGCGCCACCCGCGGCGCCGCGATGCCTGAGCATGACGGCTATGGACGCCGTCGAAGCGAACCGTCACGCCCTCGCTCGGCGCTCCGGCCACCATCGTGTCTGCACGCGCATGACCACGTGCCCAAGTCCGGACAGGGCACAGGCGATCACCAGATCGCCGGGCGAAAGCGGTTCCGTGCCCAGCAGGTCCCGCAGGGCAGGCAGGTAGACACCAGCCGCCTGAAGTGCCAGAGCCGCGCCCACAGCGATCAGCAGGAACGGATTGGCCAGACTCCCTGGGCGGGCACGAGAACCGAGCGCCACGCCGAGCTGAGTCGCACCCAGAACCAGGAAGATCATCGACTGCCACGGGCGGCCGGTATCCAGCGCCCACACCCCGACCACCAGCGTCACCGTGGCCACGAAGGCCCCCATGAACAGGATCCGCGGCCACAGACCGGCGCCCAGCACACTCTCCTCGGGAGGCCGCGGCGAGCGACGCATCGTGTCCGGTGCGACGGGCTCCGCGCCGAGTGCCACGCCAGGCAGGCCGTGTGCGAGCAGATTGATCCAGAGAATCTGCGCCGGCAGCAGCGGCAGCGGCATCCCCAGGAAGGGGCCGACGAGCATGACCCAGATCTCGGCGGTGCCGCCTGCGAGTGCGTAGAGCAGAAAGCGGCGCACATTCGCATAGACCCTACGTCCCTCTTCCACGGCTGACACGATCGTGGCCGGGTTGTCGTCGGCAAGGACGAGATCGGCCGCCTGGCGGGCCACCTCAGTGCCGCGCCGCCCCATGGCGACACCGATGTCGGCGTGGCGCAGCGCCGGGCCGTCGTTGACGCCGTCCCCGGTCATCGCCACCACATGCCCGGCGCCACGCCACGCCTGGACGATGTCCAGCTTCTGCTCCGGGGTGGTTCGGGCATACACCCGCACGCCGGTCAGCTCGCCCGCCGTGTTCTCCCGGATCCTCTCCCCCGTGGTGACGTCCTCGTCCCGGGCAGCGATCCCCAGACGCCCGGCCACGGCACGCGCCGTCATGGGGTGATCGCCGGTGATCAGCACGGGGACGATCCCGGCCCGCTTGCAGGCGGCGATGGTCGCCTTCGACGCGCTGCGCAGCGGGTCCAGGATGCCGACAAGGCCCAGCAGCGACAGGCCCGACTCCCACGTTCCCCGCGGTTCCACCGCCTCGTCGTGGTCGGCCGAGGCAAGTGCGAGCACCCGGTACCCCTCGCGGGCCAGCACCGCTGCCTGAGCCACCGCACGGCGGACCAGGGCCGGCGGATCGGCCAGAATCTGCGGCCGGAGCAATGCTTCCGGGGCCCCTTTGCAGGCGACCCGCACTCCTCCCTCAGGACGGCGATGCACGGTCGTCATCAGCTTTCGGCCGCTGTCGAACGGAATCTCGGAGACCCGCGGCAGTTCGCGGTCCAGCGTTGTCCGGTCCAACCCGAGGCGGGCTCCGGCCACGAGAAGGGCGGCTTCCGTGGGGTCCCCCAGCGCGCGACACTCCTGAGAGCGGTCCGACGGAGGTTCCAACGCCGCGTCGTTGCACAGCATCGCAACACCGAGCAAGGCCGCCAGATCGGGCGCATCGCCTTTTGTGATCGTCTCGCCACCGCGGATCACACGGCCCTCGGGCTCATAGCCGGCACCCTGGACGACGGCCTCCCCGTACGGCGTCCACAGTCGTTCGGCCGCCATCCGGCCCGCGGTCAGGGTGCCGGTCTTGTCAGTGGCGATCACGGTCACGGAGCCCAGAGTCTCCACCGCCGGCAGCCTGCGAACAATGGCGTGCCGGTCCGCCATCCGCCGTGCCCCCAGTGCCAGAGCGAGCGTCACCACGGCAGGCAGTGACTCCGGCACGGCGGCGACGGCGAGGCTGATCGCCGCCACGATCATGAGCTCCACGGGCGCCCCACGCGCCAGCCCCAGAGCGAGGACCAGGGCACACAGCACCACGATGCCGACGGCCAGAACCCTGCCGAAGTTCGCCAGGCGACGCTGCAACGGTGTCATGCCCGGCGCCGAGCCCATAAGGGACGCGATCTGTCCGAGTGCGCTGTCCGCACCCGTGGCCGTGACCCCTATGCGCCCCCGCCCTCGGACGATCACCGTGCCCGCCGAAACCGTGGCATGCGACGGATCACGGTCGGGCGCCTTGTCCACGGGCACAGACTCACCTGTGAGCGAGGACTCGTCCGCCAGCAACATCGCTGCGGCCACTACGTCTCCGTCCGCCGGGACGATGTCGCCCTCGCCGACCAGGACCAGGTCACCGGGCACCACATCGGCGGCCCGAATCGAGCGTTCCTGCCCGTCCCGCACCACCCTGGCCGAGGGGGCACTCAGCTCGGACAGTGCCATGACCGCCTGTTCCGCCCTTACCTCCTGCACCACCCCGACCACGGTATTCACGGTGATCACGAGAAGGATCACAGCGGCATCGGAGAGATCACCGGTGGCGATCGTCAGAACCGCGGCCACCAACAGCACCAGGATCAGCGGATCGCGCAACTGCTGCACGACCCGTCGCCACACCGAGGCCCGCGGGGCCGGGGGAACCTCATTGCGCCCGTAGACCGTGAGGCGACGTGCCGCTTCGGCCGACGACAACCCGGCCGGAGATGGTGTCGCGTCCGGGAGTCCGCCCGTGTACGCATCAGGGCGTCCCCGGCCCCTCCGCTGCTCGCTCACGCGCCCGAAGGAGCTTGTCCGCTGTATGCCATCGCCACTCCCGTCGCGCACAGACCCGTGGGCAGGACCCATTCGCCAGGATGCCACCGCGACGGCCGACCGGCGGCGCTCGGACGCCAACACGGTCAAGGACGGCACGCACGACCGCGCTCGACGACAGACCGCTTCACTCGCCCCTTCTCTCAAGGCAGTTGGCGAGTGAGCGAACCGCCCGGTCTCAGTCTCGCTGCGGCACGACGGCCACCGGGCACGCGGCGTGATGCAGCAGGGCATGGGCGACCCCGCCGAGTTGGAGACCGAGGTGATCGTGCTTCCGCACCGCACCCACGACGACCACGTCGGCGTCGGACGAGGCGTCCAGGAGCACCTTGTGAGCGGGGCCCTCGATCGTGCGGCGCTCCACATCGACCTGAGGATGCTCCTCCACGGCGTCACGCAATGCTTCGCCGAGGAGCGTGGAGGCCCGTTCCTCGTGGGCGTGCGCACCGTCGTCCACGATCAGGGGACTGTCCGCGTGTTCGTGGGCGGGGCGGCGCCAGGCCCGTACGGCGTGCAGGACGCAGCCGCGCGCTTCAGCCTCACGGAAGGCGAACCGGACGGCGGCCGAGCCCTCCGTGGAGTCGCCGACACCCACCACCACCCGCCCGAAGGAGCCCTGCCGATTCTGCTCCCCGCCACGGACGACGATGACCGGGCACACCGCACGCGCGGCCACTTTGAGGCTGACGGAGCCCAGCAGGAGCCCGGCGACCTCGCCGCGCCCGCGCGAGCCCGTGACCAGAGCGAAGGATTCATGGGCCGCGTGCAACAGCGCGCTCACAGCATCCTCGGGAAGCGTCTCGCCGGACACCTTCACCCCTGGGTTGCGCAGCGCGGCACGTTCTGTGCCGGACGCGATGATGTGCTCGGCCATGACCTCTTCGGCCGGACGGTCGGTACGGAAGGACGGGCGGCTTCCCTCGTACCGCTCCCACAGCGAGGCATAGACGAGTCGCAGTCGCAGACCGCAGCGCGCCGCCTCGTCCACCGCCCAGTCCACGGCCTGAAGGCTGGATTCAGATCCGTCGACACCCACGACCAGCGGGAGCTCCATGGTCTGTACCGCCCTTCTCCCCGAACCTACGAGAACCCTCTGGAAACACCGTCCCATCGCCCCGGATCCATCGCGACATGTGGACGGATCCTCAGAAGAAGGTCCCGGCCCAGGTTGCGCGGTGCCCGTTCACGACGATCGTGGAGTCATGCGGCCCGAACGCCGCACCGGGTGCCGGCGGGCAACGGCACCGACTGGGCTGGGTCCGAAGGTCCTGCCGGCGACATCCGGCTCAAGGGGGTCCCGGCGAAACGTCGCGGGCGTCCGAATACTGCTCGCCCGGAAGGCCGGGAATTCCGCTTGCGCCCCGACGCACCGCGGGAACGCGCTTTGCCGCAGGGTGCTCAACGGCCCGTCCGGGGGGCCGAGACCGCTCGCAGCTGTTCGCCCCGGAAGGGAGAGACGTCATGCACCACCGTACGGTCGGAGACCTCATGACCCGGGATGTCGTGCGAGCACGGCGTGACATGCCGTTCAAGGAGATCGTGAGGCTGCTCGCGGAGAACCATGTGACGGCCGTACCCGTGGTCGACGAACTCGACCGCCCCATCGGCCTGGTGTCCGAAGCCGACCTGCTGCGCAAGTCCTCCGACCAGACCGATCTGTCCGGCCTGACACCGATTCCGCATCCCGAGGCCTGGGAACGCGCCAAGGCCGAAGGCGCCAGGGCCGAGGAAGTGATGTCGGCTCCCTGCGTGTGCGCCCGTCCGGAATGGACCGTCGTCGAGGCGGCTCGCCTGATGGCGGTGCACGACGTCAAGCGACTGCCGGTCGTGGACGAGGCGGACCACTTGCAGGGGATCGTCAGCCGAGGCGATCTGCTCAGGATCTTCCTGCGCGGTGACGACGCGATTCATGACGAGATCACCGAGGACGTCCTACGCACAACGCTGGGTCCCGCTGCCGCGGATGTCACGGCCGAGGTTCTGGAAGGGCAGGTGAGACTCGGAGGATCCGTCGAGACGAAGACCCTCATCCCGGTGATCGAGCGGCTGTGCCAGAGTGTTGACGGCGTAGTCTCCGTCTCCCAGCACATCGTTTCGCGGTCAGAGGACTCCCCGGGTTCCGCCGCCGGCCGGTGAAGGCTTCGCAGGATCCCGGCTCGGAGCCCGAAGCCGACCGTACGTCGTCCCCGACCGCCTCCGCCGGGGTCTCAGCGCCCACGCGACGACACGCCGTTCCGACCTGGGGGAGGCACGGCCGGCGCCGGACCTCACGGTCGAGGGATGCGGCGTCGTGAGGGCGGTCCCCCGTTGCGGCCACGCCTCTCACCGAGGCGGCGAGTGTGACCGAACGCGTTCGGCGGTGGGCCCCGAAACAGGGACGACCGGCCCCTGGCGTGCACTCGTGGTGCGGCGCTGTTATGAAGAAAGTCCGACCCGAGATTCATAACCCCCGGCACTCAGGTATGCCATGAATGACCGACCGTGCCCAACGGCACGACCACGTCACTCGATCGCGGCGGGTGCGTCGCCGCGGCTCGAACCCGTCCTGCTGACCGTCACCGCGGCCGCCCTGATCGCCGGTGGCATCGCCTGGCTCATGGGAGCCGGCAACCTGGCCGACCTCTTCTGGGGGCTGGGAACCCTCTTTGCCCTCGTCCCCGCGGTGGGATGGGTGGTAGTCGCGCTACGGCACGGACGGACAGGTGTGGACGGCATCGCCGTACTCGCGCTCGGTGGCACCCTTGCCGTCCACGAGTACCTGGCCGGTGCCCTGATCGCACTGATGCTGGCCACCGGCCGTGCCCTGGAGGCGGCAGCCCAGAGGCGCGCCTCGCACGACCTGCGTAGCTTGCTGGCACACGCACCACGCTCCGCACGCCGCCGCACTCACGGCCAGGTGACCACGGTGCCGCTGTCGGAGGTCGCCGCCGGTGACCTGCTCGTCGTCGGCCCCGGCGAGGTGGTCCCCGTCGACGGCCGCGTGGAGAACACCCCCGCGGTCCTCGACGAGTCGGTGCTCACCGGGGAGCCCCTGCAGGTCGAACGGGCAGGCGGGGAGACCGTGCGCAGCGGCGCGGTCAACGCCGGAGGCGCTTTTGAGCTGCGTGCTACGGCCACCGAGCAGGACAGCACGTACGCCGGGATCGTGCGGCTGGCCCAGCAGGCCGGCGCCGAGTCCGCGCCGGTCGTGCGGCTGGCGGACCGGTACGCGGCCTGGTTCCTGCCGCTGTCCCTGGCGGTGGCGGGACTGTCGTGGCTGATCAGCGGCTCGGCCGTACGAGCGGTAGCCGTCCTGGTGGTCGCCACCCCGTGCCCGCTGCTGCTGGCGGCCCCGGTCGCCATCGTCTCCGGTCTCTCCCGCGCTTCCCGCCTCGGAGTCGTCATCCGTGACGGCGGCGCCTTGGAGAATCTGGGCCGCGCCCGCACCCTCCTGCTCGACAAGACCGGCACCCTCACCCGAGGTCGGCCCCGCGTTCTCGACGTCGTCGCCGCCCCCGACGTCAAGCCTACGGAAGTCCTGCGCCTGGCGGCCTCCCTCGACCAGTACTCGCCCCACGTACTTGCCCAGGCCATCGTCGACGCCGCCCTGGCTCGCAAGCTGGAGTTGTCGATCCCCTCCGACGTCGCCGAGGAGCCGGGCCGGGGCACCACAGGCAACGCCGATGGGCACCAGCTCGCCGTCGGCCGTATCGGCGCTGACGTTGACCGGCCGGCCTGGGCCCGGGCGGTCGACAAGCGCGCCCTTCTCGACGGCGCGGCCGTCGCCTGGCTGACCCTCGACGGACACCTGGCCGGCGCCATCCTGCTGCGTGACCCGCTGCGTCCGGACGCACCGCGCACCCTGCGCCACCTGCGGGGGGCGGGCTTCGCACGGCTGCTCATGCTCACGGGTGACCGAACCGCCCCTGCCCGTGAAGTCGCCACCGTCCTCGGTCTGGACGACGTACGCGCCGAACTCTCACCCGCCGACAAGGTCGCCGCCGTACGGGCCGAATGCGAGCACGCGGTCACGGTGATGGTGGGCGACGGTGTCAACGACGCCCCCGCCCTCGCCGCTGCCGACATCGGCGTCGCCATCATGAGCGCACGCGGGTCCACCGCGTCCTCCGAAGCCGCCGACATCATCCTGACCACCGATCGCGTCGACCGCCTCGCCGACGCCGTCGCCATCGCCCAACGAGCACGGCACATCGCCGTCCAGAGCGCCCTCGGCGGCATGCTGATGTCTCTGGCGGCCATGGCCGCGGCCGCGGCCGGCCTGCTTCCGCCCGCCGCCGGCGCGCTGCTCCAGGAGGGCATCGACGTCGCTGTCATCCTCAACGCCCTGCGCGCCCTGCGAGTCGGCCAGGCCGCGCGGCCGGCCCTCGCTCCCACTGCCGAAGCCCTCATACACCGTTTCGCCGCCGAACACGAAAAGCTTCAGGACGTCCTCGAATCCGTCCGCGACACCGCCGACCGCCTCTCCGACCCCCCTGGCCCCGAAGACCTGAAAGCCGTCGAGGAGACCCACCGGCTGCTCATCGAACGGCTCCTCCCGCACGAGTACGCCGAGGAGCACGAGCTGTACCCAGCCCTCGCGCCGACGCTCGGCGGCCCGGAGGCCACCGCCACCATGAGCCGTGCCCACACCGAAATAGAACGTCTCTCCCGCCGCATCGCGACCCACCTGCAACTTGCCCACGAAAGCGGGGGCCTGCCCGCCGAGCAACTCGACGACCTGCGCTCCTGTCTCTACGGCCTGAACACGGTCCTGCGCCTGCACTTCACCCAGGAGGAGGAGAACTACTTCTCCCTCGCTCCCTGAACGACTGCATCATCGCGATCCTTGTCCCGCGCCGGTTCCCTGAGGAAGGCGAGAGCGGCGTCGCGGCGGCGCACGGCCTCCTCGGCGACCGGCTGGAGCGCGTCGAGTCGGGCCAGGGTCACCATCGTCCGCGGATCGAAGGCCCGTCCGGCGGTGCGGTCGCCGTCGGCGCGAACGACATCGGCGGGGGCCTCGCGAACCTGGGTGGCCGGCCCGGCGCCGGACGCCGGAAGCGGGTCCACCACAGGCCGGCGGGCAACACGGGTGCCGAGTGGCCCACGAGCGAGGCCGAAGGGCCCTTGGTGTCCCCGCCCGGCCAAGGCCCACCATGAAGCGAGAGGGTGCTGTTCGAGACCTCGTAGAAGGAGGTGGGCCCTGATGTACTGGAACGGCGGCTGGGCCTGGATGGCATTCATGCCCGTGTTGTGGATCGCACTGATCGCCCTCGCCGTCTGGGCCGTGATTCGCCTGACGCACGGCGCGTCCGACAGAACTGCAGGTCGCACCGGCGGCTGGGCAGACAGCAAGCCCCGGGAAACCCCGGAGGAGATCCTCGACCGACGCTATGCCTCGGGAGAAATCGACACGGACACCTACACCGAAGCGCGCGAGCACCTCTCCGCCCACCGGCCGAGGCCACGGTGACCGGACTTCGCCGGCGCTGCCGCTGGCTTTGTTCGCCACGGTCGCCACGTTGATCGCCGGCACTGGGCCACAGACGGTGGCGCGCCGGGCAGCAGCAGTCGCCGGCGCCCGGCCACGGCCGGGGCCTTCGGCCCGTGTGGGCGGGGCACTCGACCGGAGAACGGACTCGTCAGGACACGGCGCACGGAGAGCGTGCTCAGTCGTGAGGAACCACGGCGACCGGGCAGCGCCCATGATGGACGGCGGCCTGCGCCACCGGACCGAGATGGGGCGCCAGACCGGCACGGCGCCGATGTCGGCCCACGACCAGCAGTGAGGCGCCCTCAGCAGCTTCTACCACGGCCTCGGCGGGGTTTTGGAGACGGAAGCTGTCGGCCACTTCCACCCGCGGGTACTTCTCCCGCCACGGGTGCAGCGCTTTGCTCAACTGCTCGTGCACGTCCCGGGCCGTCTCCTCGCTGAATCCGTGATCCACTCCCCAGGGCGTGCGGGCGCGAAGCGGCACGCTGCGGCCGTGGACGACGAGGACGGGCACGTCCCTGGCCGCAGCGGTATGAAAGGCGAAATCGAGCAGGTCGTCCGAAGATCCGTGCAGCTTCAAGGCCACAACGACACGGCTCGCGGCCGTGCCTGATCTCCCCTGGTCCCCGTCCCGGAGTTCGGCGCGCACCAGCACCACGGGCCGCTGGGCCCGGGCCACGACGGGCATGCTGACGTCCCCGAGGAAGTAGCTCTCGACGGACTGGAGTCCCACGGAGCCCAGGACGACCATCTCCGACTCGGATGCCGCTTGGAGCAGGGCGTGCTGGGCATCGTCGGCGACCAGGTCTATGCCGACGGCCAGGTGCGGGTGGCGTGTCCGAAGTTCTGCCTGCACTGCTTCGACAAGCAGCTTCGCCCAGTAGTTCTGATCGACTTCTGGGGGGAGACAAGCCGGTTCCGGGGCAAGCGTCGGCCACGCGTGCAGCAGGCGGAGACTGAGCTTTCGCCACTCGGCCTCGTCGGCGGCCCAGCGTGCGGCGGCCAGACTCGCGGCCGAGCCGTCGAGGCCCACGGTGACGACTGGTTGCATGGCGGCGGTCTCCGTCTCGTAAGAAGCTGGAGGGGACGGCGAACGACTCCGATCGCGTGGACGGTCCTCAGGCCGCCTGCATACGGGGAGCGACGAGTTTCTCCCCTTCGAGGATCTCCCGTTCCTCGCCACGGCGCATGTGGACCCCAGGGGCGGAGGCGAAAGCGGGGCGTGTGGCAGGAGAGAGACACGCGCGGTGACGATTCCCCTGCCGTGGGGGCGAGTTCGGTTGCCGGGCCCTGAGGGCGGTGATCTACTCGAATGAGCGGGTCCGGCCGTATGGAGCAACCGGCCCGACAGCCGACGAGGCAACGGGAACGGTGCAGCCCGTCGGCCCCCGAAAAGGGGAGCCGGGATCGCTTGACGACGGCCGTCTGCCGTGCGGCCGAGGATCTGGGTCTCCGTGCTGGAAAGGAACGCCGTAATGGCCTCTGCAGCCACCAACAACCGTCCCGGGCAGCGTCTGCATCATCAAGTCACCGGTGTGGCGTCGACGATCGGTAAAGCCGCAGTGGCGACAGGCAAGGTCACCGCGGACGCCGTGCGCCACCCGGGAGCAGCAGCCGAGCGCGTCCGAAAGACATCGCAGGCACTGCCCTCGATGTGGCAGTCGGTCAAGCCGATGCTGACCGGCCACGTGACCGACTGGCGCCGGGAGTACGCCTACACGCTCGGAGAGCAGGCCTTCGTCTACGGATTCCCCTACATCTACAACGCCGGGCTCCGCCACCGGTGGGTGACCCAGGAGCCCGACACCGACGCGACGCCGTACGCCCCCGTCAACCACTTCTGGCACGCCCGGAAGCTCTTCGACGCCTCCGACCGGCAAGGTCTGTGCCCCAACAACGACACGCTGTACTCGTTCGCCTGGGTGAACCTGAGCGAGGAACCCGTCGTCCTCTCGCACCCGGACATGGGGAATCGGTACTTCACCTTCGAACTGGTCGGCATCACCTCCGACAACTACGACTACGTGGGCGGGCGCGCCACCGGCCCGAACGCCGGTGATTTCGCCCTCCTCGGGCCTGGATGGAGCGGAGAGCTCCCCGAAGGGGTGCGTCGTACGGCGACCGCACCCAGCCCCTGGATCCTCATCGTCGGCCGGACCCTCATCGAAGGCGAGCAGGACCTCTCCAGCGTTCATGCACTTCAGGATCAGTACCGATTGGTCCCCCTCCACCTGTTCGGCACCACGGGAGCGCAAGTGCCGGCGCGGCGTGACGTGCTGGAACCGATCGACGCGGCACAAGACCGTCTCGGGCCGTGGAAGACCCTGAACGCCATGCTGGCCGAGAATCCGCCACCACCGCACCACGAGGTCCTGCTCAAGCAGTTCGCGGAGATAGGCATCGGACCCGGGATCGATGTCGAAGCCCAGCCCGAATCCGTCAAGCAGAGCCTGATCCGGGCCGCGGCCACCGGGGCGGCCATGCTCGAACAGCAACTGCTCAGTGGCGAATGGGCCCATCTCGTCAACGGCTGGCGCTACCCACCACCGCAAATGGGACGGTTCGGGGACGATTTCCTGCGGCGGGCCGCGGAGCAGTCCCTGGTCGGTGTCGCCGCCAACGATCCCGAGGAAGCCGTCTACCTGGCCGCCTTCCACGACTCGGACGGCGCCACGTTGTCCACGGGCCGCTACGAACTGAGCTTCGGGCAGAACGCTCTCCCTCCGGTCGACGCGTTCTGGTCCCTCACCGTCTACGGCGAGGACAGGAACCTGGTCGCCAACCCGATCGACCGATACTCCATCGGCGACCGCACCCCCGGACTGGTCACCGACGCGGAGGGAAAGCTGACCATCCGCCTGCAGCCTGACTCCCCGGGATCTGCCGAGGAGCCCAACTGGCTCCCCACACCGGCGCAGGTCACATGGTTCGTGGCACTGCGCATGTACCTGCCACGAGACGAAGTCATCGACGCACGCTGGGAGTGCCCTCCGATCGACCGCGTCGCCTGACGACACTGCGGAGCGTGCACGGCGCCGTCGAGACCGACGTGCGCCGTGCGGGGGCATGACCCCAGGAGCGGGTGCAGGTCAGCGGGACAGGACGACCTCGCCGGGCATGGGAACCACAGCTGCACAGCCCAACTCGTCGTCGATGCGGTCGTCGCGACGGCGGCTTCCCCGCCGGGCCGGTCCCGCAGGATCGCGAAGGCGGCTTCCCCGCCGGGCACGAGGAACGTGGCGCGTCGAATCGCCGAATCGCGGGCAGGATCAATGATCTGGGGCATCGGTCCGGAATCTGGTCCTCACCTGCGAGCGGAGGGACCAGGCCGCGTCCCGGTCGAAGGGTTCGGTGCTGGGTGTGAGCATCGCTGCGGCAGCTGTGGCCACCCCCAGCGCGCAGGCACTGACGGGATCCTCTCCTGCGGCCAGCCGCGTGGTGAGGGCGGCGACCATGCTGTCCCCCGCTCCGGCGTCGCTCAGCGGCTCGCCGGGCAGCGGCGGCGCGTAGAGCTCGGTGTGGCCGTGGCCGGTCGAGCACAGTGCGCCCAGCGCTCCGAGGGTGGTGACGGCGATCTCGGCGGCTCCCGTGGTGAGTAGGTGCTCGTTGATGGCTCGGGCGTCGTCGAAGCCGCTGATGGCCTGACCGGTCAGGCTCTCGGCCTCTGTCCGGTTGCATCTGAGCAGGAACACGCCCTCCTCGAGTGCTCCGCGAAGCGCCGGCCCGGATGTGTCAAGGATCAGCCTGGATCCGGCTTCCTTGACACGGCGGGCGACGGCCGCATAGAAGTCGTCGGGCAAGCCGCCGGGCAGACTGCCGCTGGCCACGACGTACGGGCAGCTGCCAACGGCCTGCTCCAGCACATCCAGGCACCGCCGCCCCTCGCGGTCGTGCAGTCGCGGGCCGGGGGGCACGATGTGATAGCTGCGGTGGGATCCGGCCTCGAACAGCACGAGCGCTTCGCGGGTTTCGCCGTGGATGTCGACGGCGACATGGTCTACGCCCTCTTCGTCCAGCAGCCGGTTCAGGCGCAGGCCGACCTCGCCTCCGGCAGTGTGGACGGCGGTAGCCCGTCCTCCGAACCGCACGACATGACGGGCGACGTTGATCCCTCCGCCCCCGGCGGCCACCGACCTGACCCGGGCGCGGTTCTTGCCGACACCCTCCAGGTACTCGACCTCCCAGCACAGATCGACCGCGGGATTCATCGTCAGGGTGAGGACCATCGGCCTGGCCGCACTCCCCGATCCTCCTGCGCCATCGGTAGTCCCGGCTGTGACGGGGTCCGGCGCCGCGGCCCTGTTCATCGCGGTGCCCTGGTCGTCGTGCAGCCCCCTGCGCGGCGCACCGCCCGCCGGGCACGGCCCCGCACGTGACGGCCTGAGGAGACCGGGGCCTGTTCCCGCGCGCTGCGGTCGATTCCGATCCCGGCCATCGCCAGGGACAGCTTCGGCTCCCGACCACCGGGCGGGGCGTCGAGCGCGTGGGGCCCGGCAACGCCCGCTTTCCTCTCGTGCAGGCTCACGGAGGCCCTTCTCCACCCCGTGCCGTGGCTGCCTGAGCCGCGGGAACGGTGATCGTGAACACTCCGTCGGCCAGGGCCGCACCGACGTCCTCGGTCTTCACTCCAACAGGGAACGTAGCCCGGCACCCGAATCGACCAGGCCGACGTGTGCCGCGACCGTGACACACCGAGGAATTGGTGCGTGCGGCCGAAGAACTCGTCCAGCTCCACCGGTCCACCGGTCCGGCGCCGCACGAAAAACGTCATCGCGCTCACCTCTGTGGACAGCGACACGTCCGACCTGACTTCCATACTGAAACAGCCTGACGTCACGTGCACACCGGCTCACGGCACGGTTCTGTCTCTCTGGTCAGCGTCCGGCCGGCTGAGGTGCCCGCGAGGTGCAGCGCGGCCTGGTAGGCGATCGCGAGCTGGTCCGTTCGCGTGGCCAGGCCGCGCCACCGCTCGAGGCGGTTGATGCACCGCTCGACCGTGTTCCGCTGCTTGTATGCCGCGCCGTCGAAGCCGGGCGGACGGCGGAGGCGACCTCGCCGCAGGCGGTGTCCGACTTGGCCGGAAGCCTGTGGGACGACCGCGCGGATGCCCCTGCGCCGCAGGTGGTGGTTGCGGATGGCGAGAGGCCTGACACCTCCGTCCGCGGCCAGGCGGACCTTGGGTGTTCAGCCCGCCGCGGGCTGTCCGGGCGCGTGATCGGCCGCCTCTCCGCAGCGGGCCGCCCTCGCCCTGGACGGGTGCGAACTGCTGTGCACGGCGCGGATGTTAGCTTCTCTCCCATGGTGCAACACCAGGACGAGACCAGCGCGGCCTACGACGGTGTCGTCGAGCTCTACGCGTCGATGTTCGCTGACCGGCTGGAGACGCAGCCGTTCGCGCGGGCCATGGTCGGCACCTTCGCCGAGCTGGTGCGCGGGACGGGGAACCTGCGAGCAGCCGACGTCGGGTGCGGGCCCGGCCATCTGACGGCCATGCTGCACGACTTGGGGCTGGATGCCTTCGGGCTCGACCTCTCCCCCGCCATGGTCGACCACGCTCGCCGGGCCCATCCGGCGCTGCGGTTCGAGGAGGCACGAATGGAGGCCCTGCCCGTCGAGGACCGCGCGCTCGGCGGAGTGCTGGCCCGCTACTCGATGATCCATACCCCGCCCGGCGAGCTCCCCGCACTGCTCGCCGAGCAGGTGCGTGTCCTGGCACCAGGGGGCCTGCTCCTGGTCTCGCTCTTCGGGACCGAGGGACCGGAACCTGTCCGCTTCGATCACAAGGTGGCACCCGCCTACAGCTGGCCGGTGGACCGCCTCACCGAGTTGCTGGCCGGGGCCGGGCTCGTCACGGTCGCTCGGCTGCTCCACGACCCGGCCTCGGAGCGGGGCTTCCTCGACACCCACGTACTGGCCCGCCGTCCCTAGAGCGTGCACCGTGGCCTGGGAGGGGGTCGTGCAGCTCGTCCGCGTGGATGAAGATCGTCTGAAGTAGGGCGTCGATGTGGTCAGGGTGGTCTACCTCGATCTGCTCGGCACCGACCGCGCCCGCGACGTCCTGCTGGACCATCTGCCGACGGCCTGCGACCACGGCCTCGCCTTCTGCCGGGCCGTCCACCACACCAGCCCGCAGGGCGATGTGGCGGCCGTCGCGGGCGGTCTGGAGGCCGGACTCCCGGACGTGACCGTGCACCCCGACGTGTCCAGGCAGTGAAGGAAGTGGCCCGCCACGAAGGCAACTTGGCCACCTTCATGGCAAAGCCCTTCGGCGGCGCGGACCCAGCGGGGTGTCCGGCCCGTGCGTGGCCGGACGAAGACGCCCGGTCGGGGTCAGCGGAGCATTACGGTGGGAGGCGAGGGCCTCCTGCGGTCGGCGTGCGGATGTCGCAATCCCCACCGAACCCAGAAGGCCCTCACGCGTTCAAACACCCAGCACGCGCGTCACCGACGTCCTGGGTCAACACACTTAGCGCAGTCCGGCGAAGAGGTCGTGTTCGGGCACCGCCGCGCCCGTGGTGTCCTGGACACGTACGAAGGTCTCGACACCCATCAACTCGGTGAACCTCTCCTGGCCCATCCTGAGGAAGAAGATGTTCTCGCCCTGGCTGGCGTGCGCCGCCAGCGCGTCGAACTTCTGACTGCCGAACGCGGTGGTGTCCACCCAGGTGGTGATCTCCTCGTCGGGGAGTCCTATCTCCGCGATCGCGGCGGCCTCAGCGGGATCCGGCTCCTGACCGTCCGCACCGAACTCGCGCATGACCTCGCCGAACCGCTGCATCATCGAGCGTGGCGCCGTCGTCCAGTAGACCTTCGGCGTCATCTCGGTCATCGCCAGTGCCGCCATCGTGATGCGGTTGGCCTGGATGTGGTCGGGGTGGCCATAGAAGCCGTTCTCGTCGTAGGTGACGACCACATCGGGCTGATAGAGCCGCAAAAGCTCCGCAAGTCGGGCGGCGCCCTCCTCCACGGGCGTCTGCCAGAAGGATTCGGAGGCGTCATTGGTCGGCCAGCCCATCATCCCGGAGTCGGCGTAGTCCAGCATCTCCAGATGACTGACCTTCAGGACCTCGCAGCTGGCTTCGAGTTCTTGACGCCGCATCGAAGCGACCGCCGCCGCGTCGTGGCCAGGATCGCCCGGCTTGACACCACCCGGTCCGTCACCGCAACCGCCGTCGGTACACGTCACAAGGACCGTGCGAATACCCTCCGCCGCGTACCGGGCAAGGACACCTCCCGTTCCAGTGGCCTCATCGTCGGGGTGGGCGTGTACCGCCATGAGCGTCAACGGCCAGTCATTCATGAAGCATTCCTCCTGTGTGAAAGGGCCAGGCCTCGGTCCGAGCCTGCGGCAAGCGTATGAGCATTTGCCTCTCGACATATCGGTTGATGACCGGGCATATCGTGCCCTTGAGGGCGCCTGGAGTACGTCGGGACGGCCTGATGGCCTGATGGCCTCCGTGTTCTCCGTCCGTGCGGCGCCGGTTCCCTGCCTCTGCAACAGTGTTGACCGGCCGGGCTGTTCCCGCCGTCGGCGATCAAGACTGCCGGAGCGTCGGTGTTGAAAGCCTGCCAGGTGGAGGCGAGATCGAAGGCACTCCCAGGAGCGACGGAAAGAATCCGGAGGCCGGCAGCGGTCCGTCCTCGCGGCGGCCTACGTTCGACCGTTCGACCGGGCCTTCAGGAGTGCCTCTCCCCCGGCCCCGGCACGACGCCGATGGCGGCACCGGCATCATGGCCACCTGATCCCCAATGGCGCAGCACAACTTCGCAGACGGCGCGGCGGGCTACCAGGCACCGCCACAACCCGCCCCGCCGGCCCGCACGCTCACAGACCGGACGGCCGGGGCCCGCCTGCACCCCTGCCGACCCCTGCGCGCGCGGCCCGGTAGCGCCGTCCGCCGTCCGCGCTGTCGGGCGGACGCGCCGTAGCGATTGCTAGCGCGCCACGCGGTAGTGGAGACAGACGACTCTTGAGCTGAAGGTGCGGGTCTCGACGAGTTCGAGATCCGCCCGGCGCTCGTGCTGCGGAAAGAACGGAATGCCACCGCCTACCAGCACCGGATGGACCCTGATCCGGTACTCGTCGATCAGATCCAACGCTGCCGCCTCGGCGGCGAGAGTCGCGCCGCCGATCGCGATGTCACCCTCACCCGGCTCGGCTCGCAACCTCTCGATTTCCCCCGCCAGGCCGCCGGTAGCCAAGCGGGCATTACCCTGCACCGCGGACAGCGTCCTGGAGAACACCACCTTGGGAAGCGGCTTCCAGAGCGCGGCCCACTCGAGCGTCGAGTCGTCGAGCGACGGATCCTCGTCGGCGGTCTCCCAGTACAGCATCGTCTCGTACAGCCGTCGTCCCAACAGGTGAACGCCGACCTCTCGGATCTCGTCGATCCAGGAGCGAAAGATCTCCTCGTCGGGCCCCGTCCAGTCGAAGTCGCCGTCCGGCCCGACGATGTAGCCGTCAAGTGAGACGTTCATCGAATAGGTCACGCTGCGCATCACAAGCCCTCCTCGGTAGCGGGTTCGACAGTACGACCGCCGGACACCGCAGGACTCATCGCCGCTCGCGAGATCCCTTCAGATCTCCTCGCTCCACGGGAAGAACATCGCCAAGGCCGCGCTCTTTCAAAACACGGTCCAGCTGGGTTTACGGGACACGACAGGAACAAACGATCCCACCGCCCCTGCACCGCCGTGTGCGGCCTCGCGGAACTCCTGGCCCATGCACTGAGCGACGGAGGCCGCCAGGCCGAAGGCGAGCACCCACACCGCCACCTGCCGCGTGTCACCACCATGCACGGCGGCAGGTGACATCTCGCCCGCCTACGCCGGCCATCGGATCCGCTACTTGAGTTCACGCTCGGTGTAGTAGCCGCTCGCGACCAGCACACGCCGGTAGTTGGTCTTGTCGACGCCCTCCGGCTGGAGCAGATACGCGGGTACGACCTTGGAGCCGTTGTTGTAGGTGCTGGTGTCGTTCACGTTCGGCTCCCGGCCGTGGAGCAGGTCGTCGGCCATCGCCGCGGCCACCTCCGCCAGGTGCCGCAGGTCCTTGTAGACGGTCTGCGACTGCCCGCCCGCGATGATGGACTTGACCGAGGCCAGCTCCGCGTCCTGGCCGGTGACAACCGGGAGAGGTTTGGCGGCGGAGCCGTAGCCGTCCGCCGCGAACGCGGCCAGGACACCGATGGAGATGCCGTCGTACGGCGACAGAACGGCGTCGACCCTGCTCCCTGCGTACGAATCGGCGAGGATGCGGCCCATACGCTTCTGTGCGGTGGCGCCGTCCCATCGCAGGGTGGTGACCTCGTCCAGTTTCGTCTGCCCGGACCGGACGACCAGCAGCTTCTTGTCCAGATACGGCTGAAGGAGCTGCATCGCTCCGTCGAAGAAGTACTTGGTGTTGTTGTCGTCCTTGGACCCCGCGAACAGCTCGATGTTGAACGGGCCCTTGCCGTCCTCGATGCCGAGCTTCTCGATGATGTAGCGGGCCTGGAGCCGGCCGACCTGTTCGTTGTCGAAGGAGGCGTAGTAGTCGACGTTCTTCGTGCCGAGGATGAGCCGGTCGTAGGAGATCACCGGTATCTCCGCGTCGGCGGCCTGCTGGAGCACCTTTCTCAGCGACCTGTTGTCGATGGCCGCGACGATGAGGGCGTCGACGTGCTGATCAATCAGATCCTGGATCTGCTCGACCTGCTGCGCCGGGTCGTCATCCCCGTAGACCAGCCGAGTCTTGTACCCGTTGCTCTTCAGGTCCCTGACGATGGTGTTGCCGTCCGTGATCCAGCGCTCGGACGCCCGCGTGGGCATGGCGATGCCTACGGTGTCGCCCTTCGCGGAGTCCCTCGGATCGCTGTTGCCGCAAGCCGACAGGGCGAGGGACACGGAGGTGACCCCAGCGACGACCAGGAGGACGGTTCTTCGGTTGTGCACGGTGATCGTTCCTTGTTCTTCTCGTCGTTGAGAAAACTGACAGGCAATCAGGGCGGGTTCGGTGCGCAAGGCGCGATGGGGCGGTAAGCGGGTACACGGACTCAGGGCCAGTCGGCCGTACCCGTATCTCCGGCTCCGATCCCGGAGTTGCGGCGCAGACCGTTCTCCGGCGCCTCCCCCGGCCGGGACCTCAACCAGGGCGGCATTCGCGCGTCGGGCGGCTCGGCAGCCTCACTCGTCCCTACGCCTGTCGAGATCGTCAGGATGTTGCTGCGCTGCACTGCGGGAGCCGGCCCCTATTCACGTCAACTGCGTTGCCACACCAAGCTGTTGCTCACTAAATGTTCGAAATTTCGTCACACGTTCGAATCGCTGGCGTGACCCTAGGAGTCCGAGTGCAGGGTGTCAACCACGGTGACAGACAGCAGCTTCCGAACCCCTGGTCGCGACGCGCGGTAGATCAACGGCTCGACGCGTCGGTGCGCCGCACGCGACGACGACACAGGCACGCGCGTATGCGCAACGCTCCCGAGGTAGTGTGCCGGTGGCAGATCACACGGGCGGGGCAGCTTGGACGCGGTGAGCGAGACCGTCGATCCGATCGAGGCGGCGTGGGACTTTCGGGCGCGTGCGGCCGAAGCCTGGGACGTACGGTCCCGAACCTCCACCACTACGTGGGTCCACCCATCCTGGCTGTCCTGGTTGCCAGGATGGGTGGAACAACACGCTGGGGCCGGTTCTACCCGTACACCAGCCATGCGGCGCTTGCGTTCAGCACCGGACCTCGTCACTGGCTCGGCGAGGGTGAGGTTCTGCCGGTGGCCACCGAACTCGTTCCTGAGGTGTCCCGCCAATGGGACCGTGCCAACATGAAGCAGCTGGTCGGCCTGGCGGCGTGGCAGGGTTCGTGGGTGCTCGTGCCGGTCGGGTGCGTAGGTGTTCGCGATCCCAGCCGGCCCGGACCTCGTCTCGTGAGCCGTCGTTCAGCACCGTGTGCGTGTCAGGTGACGGATGCTCAGCGATGGCTGGGACCGCCGGTCAGTCGATGCCTTCGATGATGCGGAAGTCTCGCTCGACACTGTCGGAGAGGGCCACCAGCGCCTTCTGGTATGCCTCGCTCTCGTATGCCGCGACGGCCTGTTCAAAGCTGTCGAACTCGACCAGCACGACGCGTTGCGCGATTCCGGCCTCGTGGGCGACGACTCGACCGCCACGGGACAGGACGCGCCCGCCCCCAGCCTGGACAGCCGGACCGGCCAGCGCGTTGTAGGCAGTCAGCCTCTCAGGGTCGGAAATGGCGCGGTAGACACTGACCCAGTAGCCCTTGGCCATGGAAACCTCCTGCGTTCGGCCGGACACGTCCGACTTCGAATTGACACTCAGATCGATCGATCCCGGCGACGGATCACCGGGCATTCGAGAGGACGCGCCGATCAGGCCTGGTTCGGGTCCGCCGGCCGCGGCTGCCGGTTCGCGTCCCGGCGAAGTCTTCCTCAGCGCCCCGGGCGCCTTCGGCGAGGGGGGAATGCGCCGGAGACGGAAGCGAAGTCTTCGGCCAGGGCGCGGCGCACGGCGACCGTCGTCTGGTGCGCCGGGTGCGGGGCTGGGGCACGGCGTCCCGAGATACATAAAGAATTCATATAAATATTGTATGCTTCGCGCATGAGCCGTCAAGACGCCACTCGTGGCGCATCCACTGCGATCGGGTCGGCCCTCTACGGGCTGGCCACCCGGGCTGTGAGACGCCTTCCGCGTGATATGAGCATCACGTCCGCCGCCACCCTGGCCACCCTGCACAGGACCGGCCCGCGACGCATCACCGATCTGGCCGTGATCGAGGGTGTCACCCAGCCCGCGATGACCGTGCTGGTCCGGGTGATGGAGGAGTCCGGACTGGTCGAGCGGAGGGGCGACGCGTCCGACAAGCGGGTCACGCTGGTGTGTCTGACCGAGGCCGGCGCGTCGTACGTTCAGACGCGGCGCCAGGCGGGCGTCGATGCGTTCGCGCGGCTCATCGACGAACTCGCCGACGACGAGGTCGAGGCCCTGGTGGCGGCGCTTCCGGCGCTGGCGCACCTGGCAGAGCTCGAAAGCCAGGACCGCGAAGGGCCGAAGCGGTGACGGGGCGCACCCCGGAGCGCTCCGAGGCGCGGCTGCTGGTCCCCGCCCTGATGTTCATCGCCCTGGTGGTGGCGGCGGTCGCCAGCCTCGGGACGCCGCTGATCACCAGTGTGGCGACCACGTTCCACGTCTCGCTCGACAGCGCGCAGTGGACGCTGACCGTCGCACTGCTGAGCGGCGCCGTCGCCACGCCCGTCCTCGGCCGGCTCGGAGCCGGCCCGCACCGACGGGCCACGATCCTCGCCACGCTGGCGATCGTCGTCGTCGGCAGTGCGCTGACCGTGCTGCCGCTGCCGTTCGCGGGGCTGCTCATCGGCAGGGCGGCCCAAGGCGTCGGGCTCGGTCTGACGGCGCTGATGATGGGCGTGGCCCGGGACCATCTTCCCGAGGAGCGCAGCACGGCGACGATCGCCCTGATCTCGGTGGTCTCGATCATCGGCGCCGGCGTCGGCTACCCGCTCACCGCACTGCTCGCCGAGATCGGCGGCGTAAGGGCCGCCTACGGCTTCGGTCTGTTCGTCACCGCCGTCGCCTTCCTGACCGCGTGGCGTTCCATACCCGCGGCTCCCGAAGGCCGCTCCGCTCACGTGACCGTGGCGGGCGCGCTCGTCCTCGCGGGCGGGCTGTTCCTCGTCCTGTTCCTGGCCGGCCAGCGGAGCCTGTGGAGCCGTCACCTCGCCGTGGCGGTGATCCTCGCCGTCGTCGCCGTGATCCTGCTGTGCGTCTGGACCGCCTCCGAGCTGCGCAGCAAGGCGCCCCTGGTCGATGTCCGGGCGGTACGGCACCCGGCGGTCGCCGGAGCGAACATCGCCATGTTCGTCGGCGGGAGCGGCATGTACCTCCTGCTCACGCTCATCACGCGGTACGCGCAGACGCCGCACAGCGCCGGCTACGGCTTCGGGCTGACCACCTTCGTCGCCGGGCTGGTCCTCGTCCCGTTCTCGGTGCTGGGGTTCGTCGCCGGCAAACTCACGCCCCGGGTTCGGACGCTGATCGGCGCACCCGTGCTCCTGGCCGGCAGCGCCGTCATCGTCGGCGGCGGGTTCGTCCTCTTCGCCGCGGCCCGGTCGAACCTGGCCGAACTGCTCATCGCGATGGGTGTGCTGGGCTTCGGCGTCGGCGGCTTCTCAGCCGCCATGCCCGGCGTCATCCTGGCCGTCACGCCCAAGAGCGAGACGTCGAGCGCGATGAGCTTCAACTACGTCGTCCGCAGCGTCGGGTACTCCCTGGGCAGCGCGATGGGCGGCCTGGTCCTGGCCGTCGGCACCGACACCGGTCATCTCTTCCCGAACGACCACGCCTACACCACCGCAGCGCTGGTCGGCATCGCCGCGATGGCGGTCACCGCCCTGACCGCCATCGCTCTCGCCCGCCAACGCCCGCCCGAGATCAACCCCACCGTAGCCACGGCCGGCGTGCCGGGTCAGGGCGGGTCGAGCCGATGACCGGCTCGGCGGAAGGGCGGCGGCCCCGTCGCCCTGGTCGGCGCCGAGGAGATCACGGACTCAACTGGACGGCGTGACAGGGTTCCGCATACCGAGCCACTGCTCGGTGCCCCAGGCCTCGAACCGCTCCACCTCGGTGAACCCCAGCTTCGCCGCGAGGCGCATCGAGCCGACGTTGGCGGTCTGGGTGGTGAGCACCACCGGTTCGCCGGGGAGCGCGCCGGCAAGCCAGCGGAGTGCCGCCGCGCATGCCTCGGCGGCGTACCCGCAACCCCACGCCCGCGGCAGGAACAGGTAGCCGAGATCGGCCTTGCCCGCGGCAGCCGGGCGACGGTGCCCGGTCGCTCTCCTGAGCAGGATCTGGCCGATCATCGCCCCGTCGAGATCGACGACGAAGCTCCCGGGCCAACGCTCGGACACCTCAGGCATCTCTCGCTCGAGCTCGTCACGCGGTCGAGGCCCGCCGAGGTAGGTGTGCACCTCTGGCGAGGCGAGCAGTTCGATGAACGCCGCACGGTCCCGGGACTCGGGCTCACGGAGCACGAGCCTCTCGGTCCTGATCGGCGCAGGCGGCCAGGCCACTGGTCCCAGATCGTCCATCCGCGCACGCTAACAGGTGGTCACACCAACCGAACGGCAAACGCCTGGCTTGCCCGCCCGCGGAGGCGGCCCAGCCGTGCCCGGAAGGAGCCGCTCAACGGTTACCGGCCGGCGCAATTTGGTGTGGGGGTGTTCGTGGCGTGGGTGTTGTGCCTGACGCAAGCCGGGAAGGAGGGCCTGGGCGTCGCTGCGGTTGACGGCGTGCGGGGTGTCGGCGTCGCAAGCGCATGGTGCAAGCCTGGTGCAAAAGCAGCCGGGACGCTGTAGCCGGGTCATTTCGGTAGGGCCGATGTCAGGCGAAGCTCGCGACACCCGACCGGCCGAAGTGATGTGCGCCTGCCCTCACGACACGAGACAGCGCCCCCCTTTCAAGGTTCCACCAGTCACACCACTGCGGCTGCTGCCGGACCGGGTTCATGACGGAGCCCGCCACCTCGGGTCCGCGCAGCCGCGAGGAGTTCGAGATGCGCAAACTTTCGTCACTGTCCATGGCCACCGCCCTCGTTGCCGTTGTAGGCGCCACGGTCTTCGCCGCACCGGCCGGAGCGGCGCCGACGCCGCGTGGGACCACACTCGCCGACGGTTCCGCAGGGGCGTCCGAGCATGCCTCGCAGGACACGGTGAAGCTCATTCAGGGCTTCTACGCCGCCTTCGCCAAAGGCGACATTCCCGCCGCGCAGAAGTTCGTGACCGACGACTTCATCATGCACGTGCCGGGGAAGGGCCTCAACGCCGGGGAGTACTGGGGCAAGGAAGGCCTTCGCGAGTTCATGGGCCACATCCTCGGCTACAACGGCGGCACCTTCGAACTGAAGGTGCCGCACTTCGCGGTGAACGGCGACACCGCCTTCACCCGCGAGATCGTGACACTCAACCGCAAGAAGGATCCGGCGAAGATCTGGACGCTGCGCTTCACCATGCAGTACAAGATCAAGGACGGCCGGGTCTCGGAGGCGTGGACCATGCCCGAGGAACAGGACGCCTACGACGCCTATTGGACACCGTCGCTCGACACGCCCCGCGGCACACCGGCCTCCTCCCAGCCGGCGCCGTCCCTGCCGGACGGCGCGCACGCCGTCGCCCCCAGGAACACGGGCTTCCTGAACACCTTCTACAACACGTTCTGGAGCGGGGACCTCGACGGGATCCACCGCATGGTCTCGGACGACGTCGAAGTACGCATCCCCGGACACTCCGACATCTCCGGCGTGTACAAGGGGTGGGACGGCTTCCTCGAATTCCGTGAGCGGGTGATGGCCACCGTCGGCAGCCGATACAAGTTGGATGTGTCCGCGATGGCGGGCGACAGTGCCGGGGGCTTCGCGCGCGAGTTCATCCGGATGAACCGCCCCTGGGATCCGGAGGTCAAGTCGGTCGACGTGACCATGTACTACACCGTCCGCCACGGAAAGATCGTGAAGATGGAGGACGTTCCGGTGGACACCAACGCCTGGCAGGACTTCTTCACGAACCCGCACAAGGGGAAGTAACCGCCCGCCGTGCAGCGTCCGGGGCCGGCAACACAGTTGCCGCCCCCGGACATTGAGGCCTGAAGGAGCTTGCCGCGGCGGGGCGCATGTCGTGGCCGGCCGTCGGACGCCACACCCGCCGGGCGGGTCGTGCGACCTGGGCATGCGACCCTGCCCGGGGACAGCGGGCCTGTGCGCGGGCGATGAACCGAGCCATGACCTCCCCTGCGAGGCCGGCCCGGCTCAGCGCCGGCAGCGACCCGGGCGGGCCCCCAGCAGTGCTTCTTTTCGGCCTACCGGGCAGCCGCCGCGCCCGCAGGCAGGAGTGTCGGCCCGGCCGCACGACGAGGTCCCGATATGTGGCATGCATGACCGCTTGGGGCAGCGACCGTGCAAGGCCTACGAGCTAGATTCGGCGATACAGCGTCCCAAGGCGGTACGGCCGACAACACCCCATGGGTCGTGGCGGACGCATCAACGACTGCCCGGCCACTGCCCAGCCGCGGTCATGCCCTTGGACTCCGCCCGCCTGCCGGGGTTCTGCCCGGCAGAGATCGCAAGTCCCCCCCCAGCAGAACGTCGTCATTTGGACGTCGTCCGCACCGTACATACGAAGGACCCGCTATGCCCGCCGTAACCGTCGAGGATCTCCTGGTCCTCCCCCGCCTCCCGCGCCCTGACGCGACCGCCACCGACCGCCCCGTCCGCCACGTGGTCACCGCGCCCCAACAACGGGAAGGGGCCGGCTTCATGGTGCGCCGCCCGTTCCCGAGCGCTGCGTTGCCCGACGCGGACCCGTTCTTGCTGCTCGACCACGTCGGTGAGACCGTCCACCAGCCCTACGAGGCCAAGGGCGCCCCCTGGCACCCTCACCGCGGATTCGAAACGGTCACCTACGTCATCGACGGCACGGTGGTGCACCACGATTCCAACGGTGGCGGAGGCGTCATATCGGATGGGGACACGCAGTGGATGACCGCGGGGTCGGGGATCCTGCACGACGAAGTCCCCAGCGAGGAGGCCCTGGCCAAGGGCGGCCTCAGCCACGGCATCCAGCTGTGGGTGAACCTGCCCCGCACCCGCAAGTGGGCGCAGCCGCGCTACCAGGACGTCCGGGCGGACAGGCTCCGGCTGCTCACCTCCGATGACGGCGGGGCTCTGATACGCCTGATCGCCGGTGGTCTTGGCGGCTACCGGGGACCGGGCGTGACCCACACCCCGATCGTCTATGCGCACGCGAGTCTGCTTCCCCAGGCGCGGGTGCGGACGGGGTGGGATCCGCAGTTCAGCGCGATGGCCTACGTCCTGCAGGGAGCGGGGAGCGTGGGCCCGGACAGGCGCCCCGTGAGGGAGGGCCAACTGGCGGTGTTCGGTGCGGGCGATGTCGTCACTGTGCAGGCGGGGGCCCATCAGCGTGGCCGCACCGGCCGCTTCGAGGTGCTGCTGCTGGGCGGCGTGCCGCTGAGGGAGCCGATCGCCCGCTACGGCCCGTTCGTGATGAACACCGAGGCGGAGATCCGGCAGGCCGTCGAGGACTATCAGCAGGGCAGGATGGGCCACATTCCCGCAGCCCACCTGGGCACGCCGTAGGGGTGCGGCAGGGGGGCCGACGTCCACTACACCGGGGCCGACGCGGCGCCGTCGTTCGGTGGGCACGGCAGCGCCCGCCGATGGGGTGAGGCAACGGCGGGCGCTACTGGGGGTGTTGCCGCCGTCAGCGGGAACGGACGTAGGCGGTGAGGCCGGCGCGCAAGGGGGCGGGCACCGCTCGATACAGGGCTGCGTGGAGCAGCTCGCCGACGAAGGTGAGAGCGTCGCCGTCGGCTGTCAGGAGGCCGACGCGGAGGGCTTGTTCCACCTGCTGGGCTGTTCTCCAGCCGTCCGTGCCCGCGGCTTTGAGCAGTTGCTCGAAGCGAAAGGTGGGGCCGATGAGAGCCGCGGTGCGCAGCAGGTGCGTCATCGGCTCGCCGACGTGGTGGACCAGGTCGAGCGCCGCGTCGATCAGTGTGCCGGGCAGGTGGTCCGGGTCGTCCAGGGGGGCGCCCTCGCGGGCGGCTTGGAGGGCAGCCAGGACCAGGGCGGGGCGGCCGGCGGTGAGGTGGTGGACGCGGTGTGCTGCTTGTGGCACGTCGTGGCGGGCGGCCAGCTCGGCGACGGCGTAGGGCCCCAGCGGTTCAAGGGGCAGCTGGGTGGAGTGGGGCAGATGTCGTGCGATGCGGTCGGCGCCGTCCTCCCGCGCGCCGAGGACCACCATCATCCGGTGGCCGGCGGCGTCCTGGGACAGGTGGTGGAGGGTTTCCAGGGTGCGCGCGTCCGCGCAGTGGGCGTCGTCGACGGCCAGCAGCACGGGGTGGTCGGTGGAGAGTCTGCGCAGGAAGATGGCGGCTGCGTCGGCGTGTCCCTGCGCCGGCGGCCTGGCGTGCTCGTCGCCGTGGTGGGCGGGCCCGGTGATCGCGTCGACGTGCGGTATGACAGCCCGCAGCCGGTGCGCGATGCCGTCGGCCGCGCGAGTGACCTCTTCGGGCCGTGCGGTGCGGCAGAAGTCCTCGATGGTCTGCTCGAGCACAGGGATGTCCAGGAGGCGCTCCGGCCCGGGGCAGCGGGCGGCAAGGACGGTGGCGCCGTGGTGGTGGACGTGGCGGCACAGTGCGGACAGCAGGGCGGAGGTGCCGGCTGCGGCCCCGCCGCGCAGCACGACGGTGGTGGGGTGCCCGGTGAGCGCCAGCCGCCACCCTGCCTGCAGCTGGTCGAGTTCTTCGTCCCGGCCGGTGAGGTGCCCGTGGGGTGCGTCCGCCGGTACCGCGGGCCGCGGCCGCGCGGGGGTGGGGGTCGGCCGGCCCTGGAGGATGGCTCCGTGCAGGGCCGCGGTGCGCGGGTCGGGGTCGGTTCCCAACTCGGTGCGCAGGGTGCGGCGCAGCCGGCTGAAGGTGTGCAGGGCGGCGCCGGCCGAACCGAGACGGTACTGGGCGGCCATCAGGGCGCGCCATGCCGGCTCGTCGTAGGGGTCGTCGTGCGCCGCTGCCGAGGCCAGGCTCGCGGCCTGCCGGTGGTCGTGCAGGTGTTCCGCGGCCTGCCAGGCAGCTTCGCGGGCACGGCGCAACAGCAGCTGCAGCGTCCGGTCGAGGTCCGCGCTCCAGACGGCGGGCTGGAACTCCTCGACCGCGCGGCCCGCACCGAGCAGGCCCAGTGCCCGGCGGGCGGCGACATCCGCGAACGCGGGTTCACCGGCGCGCAGATGCCGCTCGGCCGCCCGGGTCAGGCGGGCCGCCTCGTCCACGTCGACCTGCCAGCCCGTGGTGTTGAGCCGGTATCCGGAACCTGCGCGCTCCAGACAGGTACCGACGAATTTGCGCAGCCGGCTGACGAGGGAGGCGACCGTCTGCGGGGCGGTGGGCGGGGCGTGGTCGGGCCAGAGCGTCTCGATGATGATGTCCTTGCTGACGACCCGGTTGCGGTGGGCGGCCAGCAACGCGAACAGCAGTACCGCGCGTCCCCTCGGGAGGCTGGGCGGGTTGTCGGACCTTGCGCCCGTCAACTCCAGCGGCCCGATGAGCCGCAGGTGGACGGGGTCTCCCAGGATGAGTGCGTTCGTGCAGGACGGCATGCGGGTGGTGCTCTTTCGTGGCGCTGGGCAATGACTGGCATCCAGCCTCGCCGCACCGCACGCCTGCCCGCCAGCGGCCGGCGGGACGACAACCCCTCGGTTTCGGCCCGTGCCCTCACCGCGCGCGCTGCTGGCGGGCGGCGTTTCAGGGCCGGCTTCGCAGCGCGTGGTGGACCGCGGCGCGCAGAGCCGTGAAGGAGTCGGCGAAGCGCTCCAGGCCTTCCTTCTCGAGGGCGTCCATGACCTCGTCGTAGGCGATGCCGGCGGCCTGCAGCCGGCGCAGGACCTCGGCGGAGTCCTGATAGGTGCCGTGCACGTCCTGGGGCGGAAAGGCGGCATGATCCGCGACCGCGTCGAGCGTGTTGCGGGGCATGGTGGTGATGGTCCCCGGTGCGAGCAATCCGGTCACATAGCGGGTGTCGCTGTAGTGGGGGTTCTTGGTGGCCGTGGATGCCCACAGGGGCCGCTGCGGGCGGGCGCCGGCGGCGTGCAGGCGCCGCCAGCGTCGTGTGGAGAACTCCGTTTCGTACAGGTGGTAGGCCAGGCGGGCGTTGGCGAGTGCGGCCCGTCCCTGCAGGGCGGCCTGGGTGGGGCTGCCCTGTTGGGCGAGTCGAGCGTCGACGGCGGTGTCGACGCGGGAGACGAAGAAGGAAGCGACCGAGGCGATCGGGGCGAGGGGGCGTCCCTGCGCCCGGGCACGTTCCAGTCCGTCGAAGTAGGCGTGGATGACCTCTCGGTAGCGGCGCAGGCTGAACAGCAGCGTCATGTTGACGCTGATCCCTTCCGCGAGCAGCAGGGTCAGGGCGTGCACCCCTTCCACCGTGGCCGGCACTTTGATCAGGACGTTGGGCCGGTCGACGAGCCGGCGCAGCCGGCGTGCCTCGGTGAGTGTGGCGGCGCTGTCGTGGGCCACCAGCGGTGAGACTTCCACGGACACATACCCCTCGATGCCGTCGGAGGCCTCATAGGTGGGGCGCAGCAGGTCACAGGCCTGCCGCACATCGTGCGTCGTCAGGGCCTGCAGCGCCTGGTCCACGTCCGCGCCCGCGCGCCGCAGGTCCTCCAGTTGCCCGCGGTAGGGCCCGCTGCCGTCGCCGATGGCCGCTTGGAAGATCGTGGGGTTGCTGGTGATGCCGGTGACTTTCCCGGCGTGGATGAGTGAGGGCAGTTCGCCCGACTCCAGGTCGCGCCGGTTGAGATCGTCCAGCCACACGGCGACGTCGTGCGCGGTGAGGTGGGCGAGAGGGTCGCTCATGGTTGTCGCTCTTTCGTTCCGGGGCCGGCGTACCGCAGGCCACCTGGGTGTGGGGTGAGCCTGGAGTGCGGCGTTGCAGCCGGATTGCACCGCGCGGCCGGTCGGGCGGGGTGCCGGCCGTGCAAGCGCGGTGCAAGGCGTCGCACCAGTGTGGGCAGCGCGTCTTCGCCCCGCCGGACTCGTCTGCCCGGCGGCCCCTGACACACCGTCGGTACCGGGCGGCGGAAACGTCCCGCACCGGCGGCCGTGGCCTGATCCGTGGGACACGCGGCCGTCCGCGTGGACATGCCGCCGGCCCAGCGCGGGTTGACCCACACCCCGGGCGGACCGGTGCCCTCGCGGGAGAGGGCCGCACGGGGCCGTGGACGGGACGCACAGACAGCCGGTGGCGCACGTGCCAAGGCCGGCTGTCCCGTCGGTACGCGTGTGGTCACGCGCTGATCAGGAGGATGTTGTGGGAACACAGAGCAGGCGCGGCTGCAGCCGGCACGACTGGCCTGCGTGGCTGAGCGAGTTCGCCTCGACCGCGATCCTGCTGCTGGTGATGGTCACCCTGTTCAGGCACCTGTTCGGCGCCGGGGGTCTACTGGGACACGCCCTCCCCTCGCAGGAGAGCCGGCTGGTCGCGGACGCCGTGGTCAGCGGTATCACCGTCGGGCTGCTGATCGTCTCGCCGTTCGGGCGACGTTCGGGCGGCCACATGAACCCGGCCGTCTCGCTGGCGTTCTGGCTGATGGGTGCCCTCCCGGGGCGGGACGCTGCGGCGTACGCCGCAGCCCAACTGGCCGGTTCCCTCACGGGGGTAGCGGTCGGCCGGCTGGTGTGGGGCGAGCAGACGGCCCATCGCGCCGTCGGCTACGCCGTCGTCCGGGCGTCCGACCGCATCCCGTGGACGGCCGTGTTCGCCTCCGAGGCCGCGGCGACCGCCGTGATGCTCGCCGCAGTGACCTTCGTGGCGGCGCGGGCCCGCCTGGCCATCGTGCTGCCGGCGGTCGCCGGGTCGGTGATCGCCGCACTGATCCTGCTGACCGGCCGATGGACGGGCGGAAGTTTCAACCCTGCCCGGCAGTTCGGGCCGGAGCTGTTCTCCCACGACCTGGCGTGGCTGTGGGTGTACCTGATCGCCCCACTGGTGGGTGGCGGGCTCTTCGGCCTGGTGCGCAGGTGCCTGCCGCACGCGCCTGCGCTGCCCACCTCACCGGCACCGGCACCGGCTCCGGCACCGGGGGTGGCACCGGCACCGGCACCGGCTCCGGCTCCCGGGGTGGCTCCGGAGGTGGCGTGCCGGCCGCACGCGGGCTTGTGCGATGGCCCGATCCGTGGGGAGTACGGCCCAGAGGCCGGACATGGCGGCCCGCGCACGACGGGTTGAAGGCCCGTGAAGGCGCTGATCAAGCGCCGTGATCCTGACATCCGGATCGTTCGAGAAAGGCCCTGTGATGATCGACTCGACTGCCTCGGAGCGTGTGCGATGACCGCCTCATCGTCTCTGGCCGCCAAGCAGCGGCCGGAGTTCCTGGTTGCGTTGGCGCTGGCGGCGGGCCCAGTGGTGGCGCTGGGCTTCACCCGGTTCGCCTATGCGCTGCTGCTGCCGGCCATGCGCGAGAAACTGCACTGGAGCTATGCGGCGGCGGGCGGGATGAACACCGCCAACGCGCTCGGCTACATCATCGGGGCCGCCACGGCGGCCTGGTGGTCTCGCCGCTTCGGCTCCCGGAAAGCGTTCGTGTGGGGCATCGTCATCAGTGCGCTCGCCCTGCTCGCCTCCGGGGCGACCGACAACTTCGCCGGCCTGACCGTCCTGCGGTTCATCGGCGGCCTGAGCACCGCGGTGACCTTCGTGGTCGGCTCGGCACTCGCCTCCCGCGTCCACAGCGGCGGCCAACAGGCCCGTTCGGCCTCCCTGGTCGGGATGTACATGGCCGGCGTCGGCATCGGCGTGGTGCTCTCCGGCTTGGTCGTCCCCGCGGCGCTCACCGCCTGGGGCGCGTCCGGTTGGCAGGCCGGTTGGCTGCTGATGGGCCTGCTCGCCCTCCTCGCCATCGGACCCGCCGCCTGGGCCGCACGCCAGGTACCCGAGCAGGCCACCAGCGGCGCCGCCCACAACGGCCGCACCGGCCTCAAGCCGCTGACGCCCCTCTTCGTCTGGTACGTGCTGTTCGGCGCCGGCTACGTGTCCTACATGACCTTCGTCATCGCCCTGCTGCACAGCCAAGGCATGAAGGTCTGGGGAACCGGCACGTTCTTCATCGTGCTGGGCGTAGCCTCCGCAGCGGCCACGCTGCTGGTGTGGGGTCGGGTGATCGGCCGGCTGCGCGGCGGCAGGGCCCCCGCGCTGGTCTCGGTCGTCGTGCTGATCGGTGTGCTGCCCGTGCTGCTGTGGCATGGGATGGGCGCCGCGATCGCCTCGGCGATCATATTCGGCGGCTCGTTCATGGCCGGGCCCACCGCCGTGACCGTCCTGGCCCGCCGGATGCTGCCCGCGCACGCCTGGACCTTGGGCATCGCCCTGCTTACGGTCGCCTTCAGCGTCGGCCAGGCCGTCGGCCCCCTGATCTCCGGCCTGCTCTCCGACTCCTCCGGCGGCATCGCCAAGGGCCTGTGGCTGTCCGTCGTACTGCTCGCCATCTCCGCCGCCGTCGCCCTCATCCAGCGCGAACGGACGGCAGAGCACCACCACCAGGAAGCGACGACGGCCGCCCCCGCCCCGAGCGCCGTCCAACGCTGACCCCACCCCCTCAAGGAGCAAGATCCCCATGTTTCACCGCATCCTGGTCGCCGTCGACGGCAGCCCGGCCGCGCACAGCGCGATCCGCACCACCGCCGAACTGGCCTCCCTGACCGGCGCACAGGTCCGTGTGCTGCACATCGACACCTCCGACGTGGTGTACGACACCGTGGTCGGCCTGGAGGACGACTCCACCGCCCACCAGGTCCTGGACGCGGCCGTGACGACCCTGCGGCAGGCCGGCGTCCAAGCCGACGGCGAACTCCTGGACGGGCTGGTGTCCGATGTGGCGCAAGCCGTGCGGGAGGCCGCCGAGGGCTTCGACGCCGATCTGATCGTCGTCAGCCCGCACCACCGCAGTCGTCTCGCCGGCTGGTTCTCCCCCAGCGTCAGCACCGCGATCGCCCACAACAGCAACACCGCCGTGCTCCTGGCTCCCGGACAGGGCTGAGATTTTCCACCGCACGGTGCAGGTCGAACAACCAGTCGTCACTGTCGCCGGCTCCTGACAAGCAAGGCGGCCCCGGCACCCCTCGGCCCTCCCGGGCCGGCGGGCGCCGGGGCCGCGAGAAAGGCATCATGGCAGTGCCCCAGCAGCAGATCATTCTCGTCCGGCACGCGGAGACGGCCTGGAACCGCTCCCGCCGCTACTACACCGGGCAAGACGACCCCGACCTGACCTCCGCAGGCAGGCGCGAGGCCGGCTTGCTCGTGCCGCATCTCGAGGCCTACCAGGACGCCCACGTGCTGTGCAGTCCGGCACTGCGAGCCCGCCGCACCGCACAGGCGGCGGGCCTGACCGCGGACATCGACCCCGGCCTGCGGGAGTGGAGCTACCAACTGCCCGACGGCCACACGGTGGACGAGCGCTGCCAGATCGGGCCGTGCCGCCACGACATCTGGGACGACGCCCTGCACACAGAAGCGTGCACGGGCGAATGCCTGTCGGAGGTGACCGTCCGGGCGGACCATGTGCTCGACCGTGCGCGCCGCCTCACCCTCACCGGCAGGCCCGTCGTCCTCGTCTCGCACGGCAACCTCATACGGCTGATGACCGCCCGCTGGCTCGGCCTGTCCGCAGCGGCGGGGGCACACCTGGCGCTGCGCACCGCCTCCATAGGACGCCTGGCCCAGTACGACGGGCGTCCCAGCCTGCTGGGCTGGAACTTCAGCCCGTCCTTCGACGACCGGCTGCTCGCCCGCCCTCCGGCAGCCGTCGACGCCCCACCGCAACGTCCCTGAACCCCGCTCCCCCGGCCCCCTCTCCTGGAGGATTCGTTGGACACCCACTCGCCCGTACACCTGGATCCGCAGGCCGAGCGCTTCCTGGCACAGCTGGCAGCGGCCGACTCGCCGCCGCTGGAAAGCCAGTCGCCCTCCGATGCCCGGGCCGGCGCCCTGGATGCCCAGCGCGCCGCCCAGGCGGTGCTCAAACCCGTCCACATCCACGAGCAGCACCTGCCCATCGGACCCCGTGGCACGGTGCTGGTGCGGATCGTGCGGCCGGAAGGTTCCTCGGGCCTGCTGCCCGCGGTGGTGTATTGCCACGGCGGCGGCTGGGTGCTGGGCGACCGCACCTCCTACGACCGCACCACCCGCGACCTGGCCCACGCCGGCGGCATGGCCGTGGTGTTCGTGGAGTACACCCGCTCGCCCGAGGCCCGTTATCCCGTCGCGCTCGAAGAGGTCTACGCGGCCACCGCCTGGATCGCCGAGCACGGGCAGGAACTCGGCCTGGACGGGTCCCGGCTGGCGGTCGCCGGGGACAGCGCGGGCGGCAATCTGGCCACGGCCGCCGCCCTGCTGGCCAAGCGCCGGGGAGGCCCCCACCTGCTGCAGCAGGTGCTGCTCTACCCCGCGCTGGACGCCGGTTTCGACACGCCGTCCTATGAGCAGTTCGCGGACGGCTTCTTCCTCACCCGCACGCAGATGCAGTGGTTCTGGGACCACTACGCCCCCGACCGCTCGGTGCGTACCGAACCGACGGCCGCACCGCTGCGGGCCACCGCACAGGAACTGGCCGGGATGCCGCCGACCCTGGTGATCACGGCCGAAGCGGACGTGCTGCGCGACGAGGGCGAGGCCTATGCCCGCCGGCTCACGCAGGCAGGTGTCCCGGTTGTCGCGGTCCGCTACCTGGGGGCGATCCATTCGTTCACCGCGCAGGACGCGCTGGCGGCCTCTCCCCTCACCCAGTCAGCGATCAACCAGGCCGGGCAAGCACTGCGGCACGCTCTGACCGCACCCCGAGCCGAGACGGGGGGCCGCTGATGTCGACGGCCCTGGTGCTCGGCGGAGGCGGCGTGACGGGGATCGCCTGGGAGCTGGGAGTGCTCCAGGCGCTTCAGGAAGCGGGGGCGGACGTTACGGCCGCCGACCTGGTGGTGGGCACCTCGGCCGGATCGGTCGTAGCCGTCCAGGCCACCAGCGGCATCAGCCTTCACCACCTCCTCGCCGACCAGCTGGCGCCCGCCGGCACCTCACTGGAGGTGAAGGCCGTCTTCGACCCGCAGGACACGGCGGCCGCCCTCACCAAGCTGATGGAGGGCGCCCGCGACGAACGGGAGAGCAGGGCCCGGATCGGTGCCATGGCCCTCGCGGCGCACACCGTCTCGGAGGCCGAGCGGATGCGGACCGTCCGAGCCCGACTGCCCGTCGACACCTGGCCCGCCCGCCGGCTGCTCATCACGGCGGTGGACGCACACACGGGCGATCTTGCCGTGTGGGACGACACCTCGGGCGTCCCGCTGGCATCCGCCGTGGCGGCCAGCTGCGCCGTTCCCGGCGTCTGGCCGCCCGCCACCGTCGCCCGACGCCGCTACGTCGACGGCAGCGTCCGCTCCGCGACCAACGCCGACCTCGCCTTGGGCCACGACGTGGTGGTCGTCCTCGCCCCCGACACCGGCCCCGGCCTCAACCCCGCATCTCAGGGACTGGCCGGCGAGGTGCCGCTGCTGCGCGCGCACAGTCAGGTCCTGGTCATCGCACCTGACGACGCCGCACTCGACGCGATCGGCCCCAATCCGCTGGACCCCGCCCGGCGGCCCGCCTCAGCCCGCCAGGGCCAGCGGCAGGGACAGGCGCTGATCCGCGCCGTGCGAGAGATCTGGCCCGCCGCCACCGCCCGATAGCCGCATGCGATGACCGGGCGGGCCGTCGGCGGTCTCCCTACCCGTGCGGCCACCCTGCGGCGTACCGTCGAAAGGTGCTCCGGGAAGAAGCCACCGGCTCCGCCACCGCGCCCTCGGACCGCCGCCCACTGCACGGGCTCGCCGACGCGGCCTGGGAGTTCGTACTGACTTCCGTCCTGCTGTACTGCGTGGTCACCGCCGTCCGCTGGCTGACATCACCGGACTCGCCGCTCGCCGTGAACAGCAGCCGCGCGGCGACAGCCGTCGTGGGGGTGTTCGTCGGCATCCTCCTCGTGGTGCTGATCATCTCCCCGCCGGGACGCTGCTCCGGCGCCCACATGAACCCCGCGATCAGCGTCGCGCTGTGGCTGATGGGTGCCTTCCCCGGCCGCTACGTGCCCGCCTACGCCGCCGCGCAGCTCGCAGGCTCGGTGGCGGGCACCGCGCTGGGGCGGTTGTGCTGGGGTCCGGTGGTGTCCCGGCCCTCGCTGCGCTATGCCGCCGTGCACCCCAGCCCAGCGTGGGGCACAGCCGCGCTGGTGGTCACGGAGGCCGGCTGCCTCATCCTCGTGGTCGTGATGGTGGGGTTCTTCCTGGCCCACCCCTCCATCAGCCGCTGGCTGCCCTACGCCGTCGGCGCGGCGACGGCCCTGATCATCGCCGTGCTGGGGCAACTGAGCGGAGGTTCGGCGAACCCGGCACGCCAGCTGGGTCCCGCGCTGCTGTCCGGTGGCACGCAACTGCTGTGGGTCTACCTGGCCGCCCCGCTGGTCGGCGCATCGATCGGGGCCGCGGTCCACTGCCTGTTCCAGCGTCGCCTGGGCGCCCCCACACTGTGCACCTACCGGCTGTGCGGGAGCGACGCCGCCGTGCGAAATCGAGCCCGCCAAGTGGCCTGAGGTGCGTACGCGACGGGTTGGTCGGCCCAGCCGCCATCGCTCACCGCCATCCTGCGGATCGTTCACTTCGGCCGCGGCGCCCTCAGCTCCTCGGGGTCGAGCGGGACAGGCGGATCGCCGAGACGAGGAAGAAGATCCCGCCGAGCGTGGCGTAGCCGGCGAGGCTGGTCAGCGAGGGGTCGTCCTGTGCGGCGCTTCGGATGAAGGTCCCGCCGGCGAGGACGGAGATGCCGCCGCTGAGGATCATGGCCCACTGGCCGCCCATCGGCCGGCGCGCGACGCCCACGAGGAGCTGGATGAGGCCGGAGACGATCGCCCACGCGCCCCAGACGCGCAGCACGTCGGCGACGCCCGAGGTGCCGGCGATCGCGATACCGACGGCGGCGAGCACGCTCGTGGCCATGTTGGCGTAGAGGCCCTTGACCGGCCCGGTGGCGCGCGCCGACCTGGCGTCGACGACGGCCGCGGCCACGTCGAAGGCGGGATAGAGGACCAACAGCAGCTTGGCCCCGACGGTGAGCTCTGAGCCGAACAGCAGCAGGAGCGCGGCCCACGCGGCGGCGAAGACGAAGCGGATGACGTACAGCCGGCGCAGGGCAGACGTGGCGCCGATGGGCTCGGCGAAGGCAATGGATGCCATGGGGTCCTCCAATGGCTTTGCAGTAGAGAGAACGATCTTTCTTGTCTGCAGCCTGGCACACCTGTTCCGCGAAAACAAGAGAGAGCGTTCTACCCGCTAGGATGGGCGGCATGACGAAGACGGAAACCGGCACAGGCACCGGCAGGCGAGTCTCCGAGGCCCGGGAACGACTCCTGAGGACCGCCGGGCAGCTCTTCTACGCGGAGGGCATCCACACGGTGGGCGTCGACCGTCTGGTCGCCGAGTCGAAGGTCACCAACGCCACCTTCTACCGGCACTTCCGCAGCAAAGAAGATCTTGCCGTCGCCTACATCGAAAGCGTCGACCAGGCGATCCGCACCCAGATCGGCTCCCTGACGGCCGCGGACGTGCCGGCCGACGGCATCCTGCGCGGAATCGGTGCGTCCCTGGTCGAGCAGATCCGGTCGCCCGGATACCGCGGATGCGCCTTCCTCAACGCGGCAGCGGAATTCCCCGATCCCGAGCACCCGGTGCACCGTGCCGTCGTTCAACACCGCGAATGGTTCCTTCAGACGATCACCGCACTGTTCGCCGAGATCACGACCGCACAAGCCGAGCACGCCGGGCGGCACTTCACCATGCTCCGCGACGGTGCGATGAGCGCCGGCTATCTCGGCGACCCCGTCCTGGCCGGCGAGACCTTGCTGCGCGGCATCGATGGACTGCTGCGGATCCATACCGCCCGTGGGCTCGACGAGCGCGCCGCCTCCGAACCCGGCCAGGCCCCCTCGGCGGCCACGACGGTCTCCGACATCGACTGCTCGCCGCCCAGCGCGTAACCGCGGTCGGGGCGTGCCCGGCCGCGTTGCGCGCCCGGCGGGCCGAGGCGCGGTCCACTGCCGCAGTGGCGCGCAGGAACCCCGGGGCTGCGGTGCGGAGCGCAGAGGCCGGTCGGGCTGGCTCCACACGAAACGGCGCCGGGCACTGAGCTCGCCGTTTGTCGTCCAGCGTCGAGTACAGAGCCTTGCTTGGGCGTCAGTCCCATGCGTTGAAGAGCACTCCGCCCAATGTGGTGATGCCGTAGAGGCGAACCACACGCCACTCGCTCTGGGTCAGGACCGAGGTGTCGACGTCCGAGAGCGGCAGAGTGAGTTGGACGCGATCAAGCACTACGAACCCCAGGTCGACGAAGGCATGGGCCCACGGTGGCGGTGCGAGGAACTCCTCCGTGTACCAGTCCCGGTGTTCCTGGGCGAATGCGATCCAGGGGTGGTGGGCGTGACACAGGATGACGTACTCGCCTGTGGCCTCGACGACCGTTGCGGTGTGGAACGTACGCGGGTAGGTCTGGTCCTGCAGCTCGCCCGCGCGGCCCTTGGCCGCGCGGGCGGCTGCATACAGCGCTGCGCGGAACGTCCGCCGGTCGGTTTCCGGTAGCGGCCCGTCCTTCGGCTGGAAGAAACCCGTGGCGCCTCGCGGAAGTGTGAACGCTGCGTCCTTGCCTACGGCCATGTGCCTCATTGTGCCGAAGAGGCCGAACTCGGCCTCAGCCGTTCTCCCTCACCCGACGAAGTGAGGGCCGAAAGCGTGGAAAACAGGTCCGAAAGCACGGCCATGCCCGCACAGGAGCACCCGGTTGTGCCCTGTGTAGCGACGGATCCTCCGTCACACCGGCACCTTCGGAGATCGCCATGCTGTCCCGTCCGCGTCATCCACAGCCGACACTTCCCCAGGGCGTACGGGCCGTAGAGGCCCCGCGCCGGACGACGTCGCCTGGGGCAGGTGCCGCTCGGACGGCCGTGCTGGCGCTGCCCGCCGAGCCGGCCAGCGTGAGCGTCGCCCGTCACTGGAGCACCGACGTGCTCACCCGGTGGGGAGTGAGCGCGGACGACCTCGATGCGGCCGCACTGATCATCAGCGAACTGGCCGCCAACAGCGTCCGTTACGGTCACGCGGAGATGACCATCCGCCTCCTCCAGCAGGCGGACCGGCTGTACCTGTGTGTGACGGACTCCGGAGTTCCTTTGGCGGCCCACCGCCTTGTCATCCCGCAGGAACTGGCCGAGCACGGTCGCGGCCTGGACATCGTCGAGGCACTGGCCGAAACGATCGAGGTGACCCGCGAGCCGGAGGGATGGCGTGTGGGTGCGGTGCTGCGTATGACGACGGCCGGGAAACCGACGGCGCAGTCCACCGCCGACGTGGCCGGACGGTAGGGAACCAGACCGGGCGATGGCCGCCCTCTTACACGGTGAGGCCTTGATGTACGAGAGACGGTGCCGTCGGCAGATGGCCGGCTGTCCGACTCCGCGGTCTCACCGCTGCCGTCACAGCCCCGACGCCGCACGCCAGGCCCCGGCTGCGCTCCGTCACAGCGGGCTTGGGGCCGTCGACGAACCGGCCGCCGTCGTCATACACGTACGGGTTGGCCGTGCCCCCTTGAGCCCCTTGATCTGCCGCATGATCACCGAAGCCGGCGAGCCGGGCTCCTGTCGCGTTACGGACTCGGTGACATGCGAGCACCAGACGGTCAGAAGCCCATGGCGGGCGCGGCGCCGGATGCCGCGGGTGTCTCCCCGTCGCCGGCGGGTGGAGTGCCGTCGGACGGCCGGCAACCGGGGTCGGTGGGGTGGGAGGAGGTCATGGGACAGTCCGGCTGCGTGCTGCGAAAGCGTGCGCGGTAGGCGCCGGGGGTGATCCCCAGCTCGCGCTGAAAGGCACGGCGGAGCGTTTCCGCCGATCCCAGTCCGCTCCTGCGGGCGACCATGTCCAAGGGGTCGGTGCCCGATTCGAGCATGCTCTGCGCCGCTTCCAGACGGATCTGCTCGACGAACCGGGCGGCGGTGGTACCGGTCTCCTGGCGGATCAGTCGGGTGAGGTGGCGCACGCTCACACCCGCCCGCGCCGCCAGCGCGGGCAGTTTGTGGTCCGCCTGGGGAGCGGCCGTCACGGCGTCCAGTACCGCCCGCACACCGGCGCTGCGGCAATACCGTGCGCGCAGCCGGACACTGAACTGGGACTGCCCGCCCGGCCGGGCCATGAAGACCACCAGGTCCTTCGCCGCAGCGCGCGCCACCTCCGGGCCCAGGTCCTCCTCCACCAGCGACAGCGTCAGGTCGATGCCCGCGGTCACGCCCGCCGAGGTGATGATCCGTCCGTCACGGATGAACAACGCATCACGATCGACATGCACCGACGGGAAGCGGGCGGCCAGTTGGTCGGCCTGCCGCCAGTGGGTGGCCACGCGGCAACCGTCGAGCAGACCCGCGGCCGCAAGCGGGAAGGCCCCGGCGCACAGGGAGGCCACCCGACCCGCCGAGCGCGCCAGCCGCGTCAACTCCCCGATCAGCCCGTGGTCTTCCACCGGTACGTGCCAGTTGGGGCTGCCGGGAACCATGAGCGTCCCGATCCGCCCGGGCCACTCCTCAAGCCTCCCATCGGCGGCAAGCCGCAACCCGGACGTGGTCCGCACCTCCTTGCCGCCGGGAGACAGCGCAACAATCCGGTAGCGGCCCCCGTGGTCGTTGGCGGCCGCCAGGACGTCCAGCGGTCCGGTGACGTCCAGCGCCTGCACCCCGTCGTAGAGGACCATCACGACGAGGTGGGTACGCGGACGCCTGTCAGCGGCGGCCTGACGGTTCGAGGTGACCATGACTGCCAGGGTCAGGCCAGGCCTCACGGCGGGGCAAGGACCGATACCCCTCGCATCCGGCCATCGCCGGGAGGACGGCCCTGACGGGGCCCGGCCGGGCAGCCTGCTGGCATCGGGCGGTCGGGCCGCCCGGCGCGGCATCACCGCCGCCCCGACCGCGACATCGGCTGCCACTGCCGTCCAGGCCGGCAGACCCGCGCCGGCTCGGTAACCGTACGGCGGGACGCCATTGCCTCGCTCCGGGCCGTCCCTGTCCTGCCGACAGGCCAATTCCCGGGCAGGAGACCTCTCTTCGCCGGTCAGGGCCGGTGCCTGCCCCTGCCTCTCCGCGGCCTGCCGCCGCGGGTGGCGGGGCCGGGATCCCCGGCGTACCCGCCCCGCCGTGGGTGGACCTCCGGTCTCCTCCGGCAGGCGCAGGCGCACCCCGCCCTCCCCCACAAGGGTGGGACCGAGGGTGGTCCAAGTGACGGACGTCTTTCGCCCCGGCGGCATCGAGGCTGGTGACGCGCCCATTTCCCTGCGCAACCATCCTTCCTCCTGGAGCAGCCATGACCCATGACACCGCCGCCGCTGCCCGCCCGACACGCCATCGCGGCAGGTGGTTGGCCGCCCTCCTGTGCGCCGCGAGCGTGACCGGAGCCGTCCTTGCCCCCAGCGCCACGGCTTCCGGCGGCGGCCACGGCTCGACGCCCTCCCCCATGTCGGTCCACCACACGGCACCGGCCCACCCCTGGGCCGCCGAGCGCGCCGCCCGGCAGGCCGTCCGTCGGGTGACCAGGGCGGGACTGCCCGGGGCGATCTCTCTCCTCCGGGACCACGGCCGCACCGCGACCGCCGCGGCCGGCTACGCCGATGTGGCCGCCATGCGGCCCATGACGAGCTCCGACCATCTGCGGATCGGCAGCAACACGAAGGTGTTCACCGCCACCGTGGTGCTGCAACTGGTGGCCGAGCACCGGCTGAGTCTGGACGACACCGTGCAGCATGTCTTGCCCGGCATCATCCACGGCGGCGGCCCCAGCCCCAGCCCCAGCCCCAGCCCCAGCCCCAGCCCCAGCCCCAGCCCCAGCCCCAGCCCCAGCCCCAAGAACGATGCACCCCAGGTGCCCCGGCCCGCATCGGGTCGGGGCACCTCGCCGTGACGGACCCGACCGCGCGGCCGGGGATGAGAGGGGCGCTGTCTCCTCCCTGCGGCGGAGGGTGGAAACCGCCCGTGAGACAGAGGGAAGGACCGCCGGGCGAAACCACCATGGAAAGCGAAGCCGGGCGGGCCGCAAGGGGCCCGTCCGCACGTTGAAAGGGCGCAGCATGCCTCACAGTTCATCGACCGGCGACCGCGTTCGGCCCGTCACCCGGCGTCGCACGCTCGCCGTGATCGGGGCGGCGCTCGCCGCCGGCACGGTGGTGGCGACCGGTACGGGGGTCCAGGCCTTCACCGGCGATCCCTCCCCGGCGCACAGGACCCTCTCGAGGCAGCCCGTGATGCGGACGCTGACGCCGCAGGTCCGTGCTCAGCTCGACCGCGCCGTCCAGCACGTCCTGAGGACCACCCACACACCCGGGGTGACGGTGGGTCTGTGGGCGCCGGGCAAGGGCAGCTACGTCAGGGCTTTCGGCACCGCCGACAAGGCGACGAGGCAGCCGATGTCCCCCGGGTTCAACATGCGCATCGGCAGCGTCACCAAGACCTTCACGGTCACCGCGCTGCTGCGTCTGGTCGACCACAGGCAGGTGAGCCTGGACGATCCGATCTCCAAGTACGTTCGCGGCGTCCCGAACGGCCGTCACATCACGCTGCGTCACCTCGCGGAGATGCGCAGCGGCCTGTTCAACGCCCTCAACGACGAGGACTTCGCCAAGGCCTTCATGGCCGACACCGGCCGCACGTTCACCGACAAGGAGCTGCTGGCATACGCCTTCAAACACCCGGTCGCCTTCCCCGCGGGCAGCCAATTCCAGTACAGCAACACCAACACCATCCTCTTGTCGATGGTCGTGGAGAAGGTGACCGGGCAGCCCTTCGACCGCTACCTGACCCGGCATGTGCTCAAGCCGGCCCACCTGAGGCACACTTTCGTGCCCAAGGGCGCCGAATTCCCCGCCCCCCACGCCCACGGGTACACCGACCAGGCGTCGAACGACGGGTCGATCACGGACGCGACGAACTGGGCCCCGCCGGGCGGCGCGTCCGGGGTGATGATCTCGAACCTGCGCGATCTGCGGTCCTGGGCGTCCACCCTCACCGAGGGGACCCTGCTGTCCAGGGCGACCCAGGCCGAACGGCTGAAGATGCTTCCGACGGACCGGGAGGGCCTGAGTTACGGCCTGGGCATATTCGACGTCAATGGGTGGATCGGGCACAACGGCTCGCTGCCCGGCTATCAGACGGTGATGGTCCATCTGCCCAAGGCCAAGGCCACGCTCGTGGTGCACACCACCAGTGACATCAATGTCGAGGGCAAGTCGCTGACCACGAAGTTCGCCAAGGCGGTCACCGACATCGTGACCCCGAAGAACGTCTACGACATCCCCACGTCCTAGCCCGTTCCTCACGGCCTCCGGTGGTGTGCCCGGCCCGCGACGGCGGGCCGGGCACAGGCGTGAGGCGTCACCCTGGATCGGGCTCCACCGCGCGAGTGCCGGCGCCGCCGTCCGCCCGAGGAACGCGGTGTCCCAGCGGGTTGGAGGCGACCGCCCGAGCCTCCGCCTGCTGATCCGGCCCATTGGGGTCCGGCGACGAATGCGAGGTGCCCATCTGGTGCTCAGCGACGAAGACGGCCGAGGTCCGCCGGCTGGATGCTCCTCCGCATCCCTCACCGCCACGGTGAGCTGCTGGAGGCTTCTCATGAGACTGCACGGATCCAAAACAGCGATGTTGTGTGTGATCGCGCTCGCCGTCACGGCCTGCTCCACAGGCGCCTCGCGCTCAGGCACCGGGACGCAGGGCGCCTATCTCCGCGACGGCACATTCACGTCGACCCTGTCGCAGGACCCGGGCAAGCTCGACCCGTACCACACCGTTGTCGCCGCGGCCAACAACCTCCTGTCCTTTGCCTACGACCCGCTGGTCACCCTGGACGACAAGGGCAACCCGATCCCAGGCATCACGACCAAGTGGGACGTCACCCCCTCGTCGGTCACGCTGACCCTCCGCAAGGGCGTCACATGCTCCGACGGCTCGGCGGTGACCCCGAGCGTCGTCAGCAAGGACCTGGACTATCTCAAGGACCCCAAGGCCTCCTCGCCGCTGCTCGGCATCGTGCTGCCAGGCCCGGACTTCACCACGAAGGCCGACGACGCCGCGGGCACCGTGACGATCACCACCGGCAAACCCGATGGCCTGCTGCTCCAGTCACTGGCCGCCTTCTTCGTGGTGTGCGGCCGCGGCACCGTCGACCCCACCGCACTCGCCAGGACCACCAGTGGATCGGGCCCGTACAAGCTGACCGAGGCCGTCCCCGGCGACCACTACACGCTGGTCCGCCGCGACGAATACGCCTGGGGACCCGACGGCGCGAGGATCGACGTGCCCGGAGCCCCGCAGAAGATCGTCCTGAAGATCGTCAACAATGACACCACCGCGGCCAACCTCCTCACCAGCGGCAGCCTCAACGGCAGCATCGTCAACGGACCCGACCGGGAGCGGCTGGCGGGCAGCATGAAGGAGTACCGCTTCGAGGACGGCGGGACGCTGGCGGTGTTCAACCAACACCCGGGCCATCCCGGTGCCGACCCTGTGGTCCGCAAGGCGCTCACACAGGCCCTGGACCGCAAACAGATCGCGGATGTGCTCACCGACCGGCAGGGCAAGATCGGTAACACCACGATGGGCGTGCCGCCCCAGATCTGTGACGACTCCGGCGCTGCGGCGGGCATCCCCGCGTTCGACCAGGCGGCGGCAGCCGCCGCGCTCGACGAGGCGGGCTGGCGCAAGGGCTCGGACGGGATCAGGTCGAAGGGTGGCAAGCGCCTGGAGCTGACCGCGATGTACTCCTCCGAACGGCCGAACGCGTCGGCGGGCATGGAGCTGTTCTCGGCCGCGTGGCAGGAGCTCGGAGTCGACGTGAAGGTCAAGAGCCTGAACTCGGCCGCCTTCCTCAAGGCGGTCTTCCAGAGTGACAACTGGGACGCCGCCCCGGAGATCAATCTGGCCACCCAGCTGCCGTCACAGAGCGTCAGTTTCTTCTCGGGTCCCGGTGCTCCCAGGGGATCCAACTTCGCAGGCATCCACAACACGGCCTACGAGCAGCTGGTCGCCCAGGCGGTGCAGACCCCCGGCCGGCCCGGCTGCCGGTTGTGGACCGATGCCGAGAAGGCGCTCTTCGCCCGAGCCGACGTCGTGCCCATCGCCCAGCGGTACGTCAGCTACTTCGGGCGCGGCGCGACGTTCGAGATCTCCGGCGAGATGCCGCTCCCGACCAGCATCCGTCTGCGCGCCAACTGAGGAGACGTCACCTCATGGCTCAGCCATCCCCGGGCCCCGTGACGGTCCCGAGTGACGGTTCCCGGGCATTCGTCGCTGGCGAGGGGGAGGACGTCCGGCGCTCCTCCCCCTGGGCAAGGTTCTTGATCCGACGAGCGGTGCCCCTGGCGATCTCGCTCTTCGTGGTCGTCACGGCGTCGTTCCTGCTCGTCCATCTGGTCCCGGGCGATCCGGTGCGCGCCGCTCTGGGCGCCACGGCCGACCCCGCTGTGGTGGCGGCCCGCCGAGCCGAGCTCGGCCTGGACGAGCCCTTGCTGACGCAGTACCTGAACTACCTGGGGGGCGTCTTCAGTGGAAACCTCGGTACCTCGCTCACCAGCGGCGATCCGGTGTCGTCGGTCATCGCCACCCGGCTGCCGGCGACCGCGGAGCTGGCAGGTCTGGCGTTCCTGCTGACCGCGCTGGTGGCCGTCCCCGTCGGTATGTGGGTGGCCGTGGCGACGCACGGCGGGCGGCGCCGCGGCACGGATCTCGCCTTCACCGGCGTGACCGGGATCTGCACCACCGTCCCCGACTTCCTGATCGGCGTGGGCCTGGTCTTCGTCTTCGCGGTGACCCTCCCCTGGCTGCCACCCGCCGGCGCCGACACATCCGCCTCCTACCTGCTGCCCGCCCTCGCTCTGGCGCTCGGTCCCAGCTGCCAGCTCGCCCGCATCATCCGCACAGAGACCACCCGTGTCCTCGGTCAGGACCACATGCGGGTCGCCCGCAGCAAGCGCCTGCCCGCGCGACTGCTGTACCTGCGCCATGCACTGCCCAACGTGCTCACCGCGGGGCTCACCGTCGGCGGCATCCTGTTCGCCTCGCTGGTCGGTGGCAGCGTCCTGGTCGAGAACGTCTTCGCCTGGCCGGGACTCGGCAGCACCGTGGTGGGCGCGATCGTCGCCCAGGACTATCCACTGGTGCAGGCGATCGTCCTGCTCCTGGGGGCGGTGGTGCTGGCGGTGAACCTCTTCGTCGATGTGACCCTCGGTCTGCTCGACCCCCGCTCGACCCTCACGAGGAGTTGAGGAACGGTGACCAAGCAATGCAGCCGGTACGCCTCCCGGATCGGCCCCACAGGGATGATGGGCGCACTCGGCCTGCTTCTCCTTCTCTTCCTGGCGGCCTGTGGCCCCGGCATCTGGGGCGTCGATGCCTGGCACCTGGATGTGGCCGCGGCCCGGCAAGGACCCTCCGCGCAGCACCTGCTCGGCACCGACAGTCTGGGCCGGGACATGTTCGCCCGTGTGATGTCGGGGGCCCGTCTCTCCTTGATCCTCGCGGTGCTGGCGACCGCCCTGGGGTCGGCGGCCGGCGTGCTGCTCGGCGCGTTCCCCACCGTCCTCGGCCACCGCGGCCGCCGAGCATGGGAGTCGGCGATGAACACCGCGATCGCGTTCCCCCCGCTGCTGCTGGCGTTGTGCGTCGCGACCGTGGCCGGCGTCGGCGCGAAAGGGGCGGTTCTGGCCCTCGGTATCGCGACCGCACCCAATTACGCACGCCTGACGTACACGCTCGCCTCGTCGGTGTCCGGTTCGGACTACGTCTCCGCCGCACGGATGCTCGGCGTGTCCCGATCACGCCTGATGCTGCGTCATGTCCTGCCCAACATCGCGGAACCGCTGATCGTGACCACGACCCTGCAGGTCGGTGGCATGCTCATCGCCCTGTCCGGGCTGAGCTTCCTCGGGCTGGGTGTCCAGCCGCCCTCCTACGACTGGGGCCGTCTGCTCAGCGAGAACGTCAACCGCATCTACACCGCCCCCGCCGCGGCCCTCGGACCCGGCGTCGCCATCGTCATCGCCGGCCTTGTCTTCAATGCCCTCGGCGAGACCGCGGCCGCACTCGTCCGGGACGACGCGGCCGCCTCCGCCCGGGACGCCCGTCCGCGCCGGTTCGGTGGGGCACGGAGCCGCACCGCCGCGGGCCTGCCGCAGCCGGGGGCGGCCGGGCAGGAGACGGCCGTGGCCGACGCCGACGCGTACGCCCTGCGCATGCACGACCTTCGGATCGCCTTTCCCGGACCGGCGGGGCCGGTGCACACCGTCCGGGGCGTCACCCTGGACGTCCGGCGCGGCGAGACGGTCGGCATCGTCGGCGAGTCCGGCAGCGGCAAGACGCTCACGGCCATGGCGATCGCCGGGCTCGTCCCGGAGCCGGGCCGAGTCACCGCCGGCCGGATGGAGATCGCCGGACGGGACGCCGGGACGCTGCGCGCACCTGAGCGACGCAAGCTGCTGGGTTCGACGACCGCCGTGGTCTTCCAGGACCCGCTGAGCTCCTTCAACCCCGCACTGAAGATGGGGCGTCAGCTCACCGAGGCCAGCGAGGTCCATCTAGGTCTGCCGCACGCCGAGGCGATGCGACTCGCACAGAACCGGCTCAACCAGGTACGTGTGCCCAGCCCCGCCATCAGGATGGCCCAGTACCCGCACGAGCTGTCCGGCGGCATGCGACAGCGCGCCATGATCGCCATGGGGCTGATGGGAAGACCCGAACTGATCATCGCCGACGAGCCGACCACCGCGCTCGACGTGACCGTGCAGGAACAGATCGTGCGGCTCCTGGGCAGGATCAACGAGGACACCGGAGCGGCGGTCCTGATGATCTCGCACGACATATCGGTCGTGACCTCGTTGTGCCGGCGGGTGGTGGTGATGTACGCAGGACGGATCGTCGAGGACGTCGGCGTCGGCTCTCTGCTCGACGGCCCCGCCCATCCGTACACCGAGGCGCTCCTGGCTGCCGTGCCTCACATGGGCAGCGACCGGGATCAGCCGCTGGCCACCATTCCCGGTCGGCCCCCGCAGTTCTTGGAGCTGCCGCCCGGCTGCGCCTTCGCACCGCGCTGCCGCTTCGCGTCGGACAAGTGCCATGGCGAACAGCCGCCCTTGGAGTTCCGGGACGGGCGGCGGGTCGCCTGCTGGCATCCGCGTCCTCCGCTTCCGGCGGACCGTGCCGACACGACGACCACCGAGGCGGGGCCGGCATGACCGGATTGCGGATCGAGGGATTGACGGTACGGTTCGGGCGGGGTCGCCGAGCCATGACGGCCGTCGACGACGTCAGTCTCACCGTGCCCCCCGGAAAGATCGTCAGCCTGGTGGGTGAGTCGAGCTCGGGCAAGTCGACCGTCGCCCGCGCCGTCGTCGGACTCGTTCCCGTCACCGCGGGCCAGGCCTTGCTGGACGACGAGGACATCGCCTCGGGCACGGCGCGCCGACGGCGGATCCAGATGGTGTTCCAGGACCCGTACGCCTCGCTCAATCCGCGGATGACGGTCGGGGCGACCCTGGACGAGGCTGTACGGGCCCGCGCCGGTACATGCCCGACACGCGAGCAGCGCGGCCAGGAGATCGGCCGGCTGCTCGATCTGGTCGCGCTGTCCCCGGAGCATGCGGGCATCCTCCCCAGGCGTCTGTCGGGCGGCCAGCGGCAGCGGGTGGCGCTCGCGCGGGCGCTCGCGGTGCGCCCCGACGTCATCATCGCCGACGAGATCACCAGTGCCCTCGACGTCTCCGTGCAGGGCGCGGTACTCAACCTCGTCCGCGACATCCAGGCCCGCTCCGGCACCTCGATGCTCTTCATCTCGCACAACCTCGAAGTGGTCCGGTACGTCAGCGACTTCATCGCTGTGATGTACCTGGGCCGCATCGTGGAAGCCGCGCCGAGGGAGGAACTCCTCGCCCGGCCGCACCACCCCTATACGCGGGCCCTGCTGGCAGCCGTGCCCCGGCTGGGCCGGTCCTGGCGGAAGACCGACGCGCCGTCCGGGGATCTGGACGCCCCCGATCCCCACCACCCTCCACGAGGTTGCCGTTTCCACCCCCGCTGCCCCGTCGGGCCGCGCACGAACGCCTCCCGTGAGGTGTGCCTGACCCTGGACCCGCAGCTCGGCGCCGCCGGACGGCCCCACCGGGCCGCCTGCCACTTCGCCGAAGAACCCGACGGCCCGTCGAACGGTGTGCACGCCTCGCCCGCCGCGGTGGCCACCACCGATGAAATGACCGCTACGAAGGAGCGACGTTGACACTGGACCAGGCAGAACTGGGACGACGACTCGACGGGCTCGCACGTGAGTACCGCGTGCCCGGCGCATCCCTGGCCGTCCACGCGGGCGGCCGGACCGTTCTCGCGGCGGCGGGTGTGCTCAACCGGGATACGGGAGTGGAGACCACGACCGACTCGCTGTTCCAGATCGGTTCCATCACCAAGACGCTGACCACCACCCTTGTGATGCAACTGGTGGACGAGGGACTGCTCGATCTCGACGAGCCGGTGGTGAAGGTACTGCCGGAGTTCAAGGTGGCCGACCCGGACGTGACCGCGTCGGTGACGATGCGCCACCTGCTCACCCACACCAGCGGCATCCAGGGCGACGTCTTCACCGACGTCGGCCGCGGGGACGACGTGCTGGAGCGGTTCATCGCCCGGTGCGCGGATCTCGGCCAGTCGCACCCCATCGGTGCCACCCAGTCGTACTGCAACACCGGCTTCGGCGTCGCCGGCCGGGTCATCGAGGTGCTCACCGGCAAGCTGTGGGACACCGCCCTGCGCGAGCGTCTCCTCGCCCCCCTGGGCATGGACCGCGCCTTCACCCTGCCCGAGGACGTGCTGCGCTTCCGGGCGGCCATGGGGCACCTGCCGGTGCCGGACGGCGGACCTGACGACTGGCCGCGACCCGCGCCACGCTGGGACGTCCCACGCTCGGCCGGACCGGCGGGCATCGTCGTCGCCACCGCCGAGGACCTCGTCACCTTCGCGCGTATGCACCTCGCCGACGGCGCGGCAGCGGACGGCACCCGGGTGCTGTCGGCCACTTCCGCACGCATGATGCGCGAGCCGCAGGTGACAGTGCCGGACCGCTGGACCATCGCCGACCACTGGGGCCTGGGCTGGTTCCTGCCGACCTGGGAGGGCCGTGCCCTGTACGGGCACGACGGCGGCACCATCGGACAGAGCGCCTTCCTGCGCGTCCTCCCCGACCGGGACGTCGTCATCGTCCTGCTCACCAACGGCGGACGCACCCGTGAGCTCTTCCGGGCGGTCGCGAACGAGGTGCTCCCCGAGACCGCCGGGCTGCACGTGCCCGGTCCGCCGCAGCCGCCCGCGGAGCCCATCCCCGTGGATCTCACCGACTGGTACGGGAGCTACGAGCGAAACCACGTGCGCATGGACCTCGCCCCTTCCGAGGACGGCACACCGGAACTCACCGTGACCTTCACCGAGGGACTGGCCGGCCTCGACGAGCCACCGCACCGGCTGCCGCTGACCGCCGTCGATCCGGACGCCGGCCTCTTCGTCACCCGGGAACAGGACTTCACCGCGTGGACGCCCGTCGTTCGCTACACCCTGCACGACAGCTCCCGCTACATCCACTTCGGTGGTCGCGCCACGCCGAAGACCGGCTGAGCGCACGGCTCTTGTACCGGTTCCCGAGCCCAAGTCGGACAGTTGATCAGCCGGTGCCGAGCAGCCGTCCGACGAGCGCCGCCATGAGCGCCGCGCGCTGCGGCATCGCGGACAAGTCGGCGTACTCGCCCGGGGCGTGAGCATGATCCCCGACCGCGCCCAGCCCGTCCAGGGTGGGCACCCCGAGCCCGGCGGTGAAGTTGCCGTCCGAGCCGCCGCCGACCGCAACGCCGCGCAGGGGGGCCAGCCCGAGCTCCGCGGCCTCCTGCGCGGCCGCGCCGAACAGGTCCGCCGAATGGGAGGCCTCCAGCGCGTACCGGTTGACGCCGCCGTCCAGTTCCAGGGCGGCGCCGGCGGCCACGGGTTCCAGTTCGCGCAGGGCGGCGTCCACCCGTGCCAGCTCGGCCGCGGTCCATGCCCGCACGTCCACCTGCACCGAGGCCTGCTCGGGAACCGTGTTCATGGACGAGCCGCCCGACAGCACGGTCGGGGTCACGCTGGTGCCCACGGTGGAGTCGCCCAGCGCGGCGATGCGCAGCACCTGGTGGGCGAGTTCCACGGTCGCGTTGATGCCTTTCTCCGGCTCAAGTCCCGCGTGCGCCGCCCGCCCGCGGACGTCCAGCCGGTAGGTGCCGATGCCCTTGCGTGCGGTCTTCAGCGCCCCGGCCGCGCTCGGTTCCGGCACGAGCACGGCGCGGCAGCCGCGGACGGTGTCCTCGATCAGTTTCCGTGAGGACGGGGCGCCGATCTCCTCGTCGCTGGTGAGCAGGACGGCGACGCCCTCCGTCGACGGCAGCAGCCGCAGGGCCGCGAACATCTGAACGATGCCTGCCTTCATGTCGAAGACACCGGGGCCGGTCGCCAGATCGCCGTCCACCGTGAACGGCCACCCGGCGAGCGTGCCCGTCGGCCACACCGTGTCGAAGTGGCCGAGCACCAACACCTCGCGGTTACCCGAACCAGGCCACAGCAGATGAGGCCGGCCGCCCGGCTCCAGCCGCCTTGGCGCGCTTCCCAGCGCCCGTGCGCCGAGTTCCGCGACCAGGTCCGCACATGAGTGCAGGGCCGGCAGGTCCGAGGAGAAGGACTCCTGCTCCACAAGTTCGGCCAGCTCTGCCCTCATCCGTGGCGCCTGCGAAGCGGCCGCAGCGAGCAGCGAGGCGTGCTTCATCCCGCCACCGCCGCTCCGGCGGCTCGCTCGCCATGGCCGGCACGCAGCACGCGACCGCGCCGCTCACCGGTGAACTCCCCGGAGTCCACCACGACGTCCCCGGCCAGCACCACGTACGGGATGCCCGTCGGCCTTGCGTCGGGTACGGCGTAGGTGCCGTCATGGCCGACCTTCTCCGGGTCGATGACGCACAGGTCGGCGACGGCTCCGGGCCCCAGCCAGCCACGTGCGGCGAGGCCGAACCGGGCGGCGGTCGCCGAGGTCGCCTTGCGGACCGCCTCCGGCCAGTCCACCACTGCCTCTTCCCGCACGTAACGGCCCAGGAAGCGTGGGAAGCAGCCCCAGGTGCGCGGATGATCCAGCCCGGTGGGCATGCCATTGTCCGAACCGATGCCGATGAGCGGATCGGCCATCATCGTCCGCATGTCCGACTCGGCCATCATGGTCGGCACGATCATCGCGTTCACGTCGGCCGTGATCAGCGCACACAGGGCCTCCCACGCGTCGCCCTCGCCGCTGACCTCCTCCAGGGTCCGACCGGCGACTCCGGCGTCCCGGTGGCGGTTGATCAGTACGTCGGTGGGCGCCACCTGGCGCCAGAGCCCCGCCGCCATCGCCTGCGCCGGGTCCTCGGCCCTGGCGCGCAGCCGCGCGCGTTCGGCCGGATCGGTCATGCGGGCCAGCAGCGCCTCGGCGCCTCCGGCGAGCGCCTCGGGGGGCAGCATCGCGTGGAGCATGGTGCCTCCGGCGAGGTACGGGTACAGGTCGCCGCGGACGTCCACGCCGGCCACCCGCGCCGCGTGCAGCTTCCCCAGCAGCATCGAGGACTTGCCGTGGTTGGGCCGGCCGGCCGCCTTGCAATGGGAGATCTGCACCGGGATGCGCGCTCGTCGGCCGATCTCGATCGCCTCGTCCAGCGCGGCCTCCAGGGCGTCGCTCTCGTCCCGCATATGGGTCGCGTACGGGCGTCCCCATCGGTGGGCGACCTTGCCGAGTGCCACCAGTTCCTCGACGTCGGCATACGCCCCTGGTGTGTAGATCAGACCGCTGGAGAAGCCGACGGCCCCCGCGGCGAATGCCTCGTCCGCCAGCGCGCACATGGATGCCAGCGCCTCGGGGGCCAGCTGCCGGCGCATGCCGTTGGCGGTCAGCCGCAGCGTGTGGTGACCGACCATCACGGCCAAGTGGTTCGTGGGGCCGGCGGCCTCTATGTCGTCGAGGTACGTGCCGAAGGAGCGCGCCGTGTACGCGGCCCCGGCCGCGAGGTCGCCGAACAAGGCCCGGGCCTCCTGCGCGGCCGCGTCGTCCATCGGGGCGGCGGAGTAACCGCAGTTGCCGGCGATCTCGGTCGTCACACCCTGGAACAGCTTGAAGGGCTGTGGATCGGACATCATCGGGACCATGTCCGAGTGGCTGTGGGGGTCGATGAACCCCGGCGCGACCGCCATCCCCGCGACGTCGATCTCCCGCCGGGCGGGCCCCAGGTCACGGCCGACCGCCATCACACGGTCGCCCGTCACGGCGACGTCCGCCCGCACGCCGGGGGAACCCAGGCCGTCGTGGACGGTTCCCCCACACAACTTCAGCTCGTACACGCCATGTCTCCTCACTTGGTTGCCCGCGCACGGCAGTCTCGCCGGAGGCCCGCAACCTCACCTCGTCCTCCGCGACCAATCCGGTGCGGCGATCATGTGCCCCCGCACATGTCCGCGCAGGATGCGGCGTGCGATCGTAAGCGGCATTGGAAGGACGGAACGTGACGACCCCTTACGCACATCCCTCCCTTGCGCGGATAGTCGACCTGCTCGGGACTTCCGCGGCCCGCCTGCTCGCCGCGCCGGCAGGATGTGACAACCCGGTGACCGGGCACAGCGTCCTGGACGTCACCGAAGAGGAGGGGCCGGCCCACCGAGGGGCGATCCTGCTGGCCGTCGGTATGCGTCCCGACGCCGCGGCCCTCCTCGACGCCCTGCCCGCGCTCGGCCGGGCGGGCGCCGCGGCGATTGCTCTCAAGACCCGCGGGGCGGACACCGGCCCGCTGGTGGAAGCCGCCACCGCCGCCGGGGTCGCCGTGCTCGCCGTCGCCGACGTCATTCCCTGGCGGCATGTCGACGCGCTGCTCGCCGCCGCCGCGGGCAACGCCGGGCAGGACGCGCCGGGCTTTCCCTCGGCCGCCGCGGTCGGCGACCTGTTCGCCCTGGCCAACGCCGTGGCGGCGATGGTGGGCGGCGCCATCACCGTCGAGGACCCCCAGCAGCGGGTCCTCGCCTACTCCAACCTCCCCGGCCAGCCGATCGACGACGCGCGCCGCGACACGATCCTCGGGCGCCAGGTACCCCTGGACGACCACTACATGCGGATCTACCGACGGCTGTGGCGTGCCCCTGGCGCCATCCGCATCGGCGACGCCTCGCCGCTGGCCCGTCTCGCGGTGGCGGTCCGGGCGGGTTCCGAACTCCTCGGCTCCATCTGGGCGGTGGAGTCCGGCACCCCGTTCTCTCCCGAGGCCGAGCAGGCACTCGCCGAAGCCGCCGCGGTGGCCGCGCTCCACCTGCTCAGGCTGCGCCGCGCCACGGAGCTGGAACGCCGGGCCCGCGGCGAACTGCTCCGCTCCCTGCTCGCCGGCAAGACCCCGGCCGCGGCCAGGTTCGGCATCGACTCCGGCCGGATGACCGTGCTCGCCCTCGAACTGCCCTCCTCGTCCGGCACTCCGGCCAACGTCCTCGGGCTGCAGGTCGCGGACCTGGTGACCGCCTGCGCCGAGACGTTGACCTCCGCCGCGTCCTGTGTGGTCGAGGGACAGGTCGTCTACGCCCTGCTCCCCCTTGCGGACGACGTGCCGCAGGCACGGGTGGCAGCACTGGCCGAGACCGTCATCACCCGCTCCGATGAGTCGCTGCACACCCGGCTGCGGGCCGGCATCGGATCCGCCGTGGCAGACTTCGCGGAGGTACCACGCTCGCGCCAGGAGGCGGACCGGGTCCTGGCGGTGCTCGCCGCCGAACCACACCGCACCCACGTCGCGTCCATCGACGACGTGCGCTGCCAGGCGATCCTGCTGGAACTCGAAGAGACCGTCGCCGACAACCCGCGGATCCGACTCGCGTCCGTCACCGCCATGCTGAGCCACGACGCCGAGAAGGGGACCCGGTACGCCGAGACGCTCCTGGCGTACCTCGACGCCTTCGGTGACACCACCGTCGCGGCGGACCGCCTGCACATCCACCAGAACACCTTCCGGTACCGCATCCGCCGAGTCGGGGAGCTGTTCGGCGTGGACCTGGGGGATGCGGACGAACGCCTGGTGCTCTGGCTGCAGTTGCGGCTCATGGTCTCCGAGGGACGAGCAGCGACCACCGCCGGAGGCCTCCACGTCGTCGGCCCCCACCAAGTCCCCGGCCGGGATTGATCTGCTGCGACGAAGCACTCGCCCACGGATGCAAACAGAGTGAGGGGGTGGCTACTTCACCTTCGACCGCCCTCACGGGCGCAGCACCCGACGCGCCGGACCGGGCGGCGGCCGCCGCGACGGCGGCCCAGGCCCGTGCCCGAGTCGATGTGCGGGAACTCACCGACATCCCCGCTCTGAGAAGCGCGGTCCTCCTGTTCGCGGACATCTGGAACACCGACCGGCCCCCGCTCAACACCGATGTCCTGCGGGCACTCACCCACGCGGGGAACTACGTGGTGGGCGCCTTCGACGGCGACGAACTTCTCGGCGCGTCCGTTGCCTTCCTCGGTCTGCGCGACCGGCCGACCCTCCACTCCCACATCAGTGGCGTCCACGCCGGTGCACAGGGCCGCAGCATCGGGTTCGCGCTCAAACTCCACCAGCGCGCCTGGGCGGCCTGCCGCGGGATCGAGAGCGTGACCTGGACCTTCGACCCGCTGGTACGGCGCAACGCCTATTTCAACCTGGTCAAACTCGGTGCCCGGGCGACCGAGTACCTGACGGACTTCTACGGCGACATGACCGACGGAATCAACGCAGGCCAGCACAGCGACCGGCTCCACCTCACCTGGCCACTGCTCGCCCCTCACGTCGTCGATCTGCTCGACGGCAGGCCGGGCCGCCGGACCGCGGAACCGGATGTCGCCCACGCCGAGCCACGGCTGGTGCAGGGCCCGGACGGCGGCCCCGAGCCGCACCCCACCGACGCCGAGGCCCAACTGTGCTGGATCCCCCCGGACATCGAGGCCGTGCGGCGCGAGGACCCCTCCCGTGCCGCGCAGTGGCGGCTCGCGCTGCGCACCGCCCTCACCGGCGCCCTCGCCGAGGGCTACGAAATCCGGACCTGCACCCGGTCCGGGCACTACCTACTGACTCGGAGGAACCCGTCGTGAAGATCACCGGATGCGAACTGCGGCGCGTGCGGCTGCCGCTCGTCGAGCCGTTCCGCACCTCGTTCGGCACCGCGCACGCCCGCGAGTTGCTGCTGCTTCGCGTGGTCACCCCCGACGCGGAAGGCTGGGGCGAGTGTGTGGCGATGAGCGACCCGTTGTACTCGGCCGAGTACTGCGACGGTGCCGAGCACGTCGTCAAGCACTTCCTCCTGCCCAGGCTGGCGGCGGTTCCCGAGGTGACGGCCGCCCATGTCGCGCCGCTGCTCGCACCGGTCAAGGACCACCGCATGGCGAAGGCGGCCGTGGAGATGGCCGTTCTCGACGCCGAACTGCGCGCCACCGGCATGCCCTTCGCCCGCTACCTGGGCGCGGTGCACGACCAGATCCCGGCCGGTGTCTCGGTCGGAATCATGGACTCGACCGACCGGTTGCTCGACGCCGTGTCCGGCTACCTGGATGCCGGGTACCTGCGCATCAAACTGAAGATCCAGCCCGGCTGGGACGTGGGACCCGTCCGGGCCGTGCGGGAGCGCTTCGGCGACGAACTGCTGCTCCAAGTGGACGCCAACACCGCCTACACCGTCGCCGACGCACCGAGGCTCGCCCAACTGGACCCGTTCGGGCTGCTGTTGATAGAGCAGCCACTCGCCGAGGACGACGTCCGCGGCCACGCCGAACTGGCCAAGCGCATCCGCACACCCGTCTGCCTGGACGAGTCGATCACCTCGGCGCGCGCCGCGGCCGACGCGCTGGCCATCGGGGCCTGCTCCATCGTCAACATCAAGCCCGGTCGAGTCGGCGGCTACCTGGAGGCCCGGCGCATCCACGACGTCTGCGCCGCCGTGGGCGCCCCGGTGTGGTGCGGGGGCATGCTCGAGACAGGGATCGGCAGGGCCGCCAACGTGGCACTCGCCGCGCTTCCCGGCTTCGTCCTGCCAGGCGACACGTCGGCGTCGGCGCGCTACTACGCCCAGGACATCACCGCGCCCTTCGTCCTGTCCGACGGGCACCTGCAGGTGCCCGACGCACCCGGTCTCGGTGTCGACGTCCAACCCGACGCGCTGGAGGAGGTCACGGTCTCGCGCGAGTACGTGAACCTGGAGTCCATGCGGTAGGCCCCGGGACGCGGGCCCGAAAACCGCCGGCAGCCGGATCCAGAGGGTCCGGCTGCCGCGGTGCTCGCTACGGGTCGGCGTACGACCGCACCCGAGCGTCGAGCGACGCGTCGAGAGGTCAGCCAGTCGGCTGCGCCGCCCGGATGCAGTCGACGGCGGCGCGTGCCACGGTGCCGATGACGGCATCGGCCGGAGGGTTCGCGTACGCCAGCGAATCGGGGCACGTGAAGACGGCGACGGCGTACCGGCCGCCGTCCGGGTACTCCACCACGCCGACCTCGTTGCGGACGAACGGCAGAGTCCCGGTCTTGCCCGCGACGGCCACCCTGTCGTCCGGGAAACCGCTGCGCAGCCGGTGCGGCCAGACCTGCAGACCGAGGATGCGGCGCATCGCCGCGCAGGCCTCGGGCGACGCCGCCTGGTCCCGCCAGATCATCGAGAGGAGGGTGGTGATCGAGCGGGGTGTCCCACGGGTGGCGGTCGGGATCTGCAAAACGCGAGAGGCTCGCAGCCGTGCGACTTCCGTATCACTCAGGTCGAGCACGTCGGCGCCGCCGAGTTCTTCGTCGAATGCGTCGTAGATGTCCCTGCACGTCCCTTCCAGCCGGACCTCCTTCAGTCCCAGGCCACTCATCCTGGCGTTGACGGCGTCGAGGCCGAGCAGCTCGCACAGGACGTCCGTCGCCGCGTTGTCGCTCACACTCATCATCCAGTAGGCCAGGTCGCGCAGGGAGACGTCGGCCGGGTCGAGCATGACCGACAAGCCGGTCGGCCCGGGCGACCGGCCCGTCGCCTGTACATGCACACGGCCGCTCAGGTCGACAGTGCCCTCGTCGGACCGGGCGTACAGCTCGACCAACACCGGGATCTTGCAGACACTGGCCAGGACCACCGGCGTGTCCGCCCCGTACTCGAACTGCACACCGTTGTCGATGTCGACGGCGTGGACGAAGCCGCCGGATCCGGCCGCCGCGAACGCCTCGGCAACGGTGCGCCGCACCTGCTCCGGTTCGGTCTGCGCCCTGTCGCCTCCGCCGGGCGGCCTGCCGACCTTCGTCCTGCTCTCTTCCATGGCCGTGACCCCTTCCAGAACGTCATGTTCACTCCGAAGCGCCCCACCCATGTCATCCGTACCGGAAACGAGCAGAAGGAGGGCGCGGAAGCAGCATGGGCACCGAGGGAGGATCGCGTCTTCGTCGACGGCCACAAGGTCGGCGGTTGCGATGCGGTGGGTCTGCCCATGGCGCCGGTCGCATCCGCAGGGGCAGGGAGAGCGAAGGTGCGGATCCGGCTTTGTGCGCGGGCAGCGCTGCGACCGGGCAGGTTCGCCGGGGCAAGGCATGGCCCTGCCCCGGAAACGCAACACGCATGCCGGGGAACCCTGGGACGGTGACGTGCGGGTGTCACCGAGGGTCGGGCGACACCTGCCGCCGGGAAAGGGACAGCCTGCGCCGCACTCGGTCGACCTCCGTGACCACGACCGTCACCTCGTCGCCGACCTCAACGACATCCTGTGGACTTGCCATCGGCGTCCAGCGCTGTGCGAGCGGCACTCGTGTCACGTCCCGGTCCGCCCGACGGCGGCGCAGTCGTGGCCGTGTCCCCGCGCCGACCCTCGCGGCCGATGGCCGGAGCCGAGGGCTCCATGGCCCGTCGACCGGCCATAGGCGCCCATGACAGGGCGTGGGGCCGGCTCATCGGCCGGCTGCGTGGCGGCGCGGCCCCGGCGCTGGTGTCCGTCGTCGTCCTGGTCGGTGTGCTGCCGATCCTGCTGTGGCACGGCACGGTCGCCGCGATCGTCTCGGCGGTCGTCTTCGGCGGCTCGTTCATGGCCGGGCCCACCGCCGTCACGGTGCTCGCCCGCCGGATGCTGCCCCAGCACGCCTGGACCTCCGGCATCGCGCTGCTGACCGTCGCCTTCAGCGTCGGCCAGGCGGTCGGCCCGCTGATCTCCGGCCTGCTGTCGGACTCCTCCGGCGGCATCGCCAAAGGTCTATGGCTCTCCGTGGTCCTGCTGGCCGTCTCTGCCGTGGTCGCCCTCGTCCAGCGCGAGCGCGGTGCCGCCGAGCACCGGCACCAGGACGACCCCACCTCCCTCCCCGTTCCCGCCGACCGGTCCGCCGTACGGGGCTGACCGGTCCACACATCCAAGGAGTCCCCGCCATGTTCGACCGCATCCTGGTCGCCGTAGACGGCACCGCTGCATGCCACAGGAACTGACATGTCGCCCGCGTGTCACCGAGCGGGCGGGCAGGGCTCGCTCCATCGCCGTCGGCCCGCACCGGGTCACCGCGGACGAGCCGGTCCCGGTCGGCGGCGACGTCGGGCCGAACCCCTTCGAGTTCGTCCTCGCCGGCCTGGGGACCTGCGGCTCGATGACCCTGCGGATGGACGCGGACCGCCATGGGTGGCCGCTGCGCGACGTCCGCGTACGGCCCCGGTCCGACGGTCCGGCCGTCGTCGAGGTCTCCTGGAGGGGGACCTCGACGACGAGCAGCGACGCAGGCTCATGTCCGTTCCGAGCGCTGTCCCGTTCACCGGCTGCTGAGCTCGGCGGTGCCGATCACCACCGTGTCCGCCCGGATCGGCAGACCGCCGAAGCGGCGGACACCATGCAGAACCAGCGGCAGCCGGCCCGGTGCTCCGCGGGGCCGCCCCAGCCGCACCCCTTGGAAGGCCGACGCCCATGATGCGCCGGATCGTCCTCGTCCGGCACGCGGCGACCGCCCGGAACCGGTCCCGCATGAACTGCATCGGACATCACGACCTGGCCTGACGCCCGGGTGAGAGCGAGGCCGCCCGTCACCGCACGGGCTGACCGCGCTGGCTCCCGGCGCCTGCTGAGGCAGGGATGTGGTGCCGGCGACCCACGGCGATCTGATCCGAATCCTGACCGCCCGGTGGCTCGGCCTGCCCGCCGTCGCGGGCGCGCACCCGGCTCGGCGCACCGCCTCCATCGGGCGTCGCGCGATGTACGACGCCAGGCCCAGCCTGCTGGAACGGGACTTCAGCCCGGCATACGACGTGCTGTCCGCGCCCGGACGTTCGCCGCGCCGATGAGGGTCGGCGACCTGGGTGAACTCCTGGGGCCTTTGTTGAGTTGTTCCCCCGTCAGCCCGGTCTCCTCGGCGTGGAGGCCCATGGGACCGACGCGCAAAAGCGTCTTGTCGAGGCGTACCGGGCCGGTTACAGCCGACCGCGCGGGCGAGGACAGCCGTGCAGGGGAGCCCTCACGTCGGGGTGGTCCCCGCACTCCGCGCACTCCCCCGCTGGACGTCACCAGGGCGGAAGGCCGCAGGTCCCCATGACTCCGTGCTCCGCGATGGGGGGGTGGCGACGCGTGGCGGCGCATCCGTCCGCCGACGGCCTCCCCCCAGTGGTGGATCCAAGGCTGGATCCAGGTGCTGGTCCGCGTGGTGCGGGCGGGCATCCACGTCGCCGAGCAGCCGGTCCGCCAGCCCGGTGAGCATGACGACGCGGCGTACCGCGGCACTCGCCGGTGCCACGTGGAAATCCCGTCCCTGCCTGTGGCAGAGCGCTTGCGCGTCCGCAAGCGGACGGACTCCCGCCGCGTCGATGAAGTGAAGTCCGGCCGCGTCCACCGTTATGCATCCGGGCTGCCCGACGCACAATGCCAGTACGGACGTCAGGGCGGGAGCCCCGGCGACGTCGAGCTCGCCCTCAAGCCGGACCAGGGCACCACTGTTGCCGCTCGACAGGGTGATCCGCAAATGGTCCGGGATCTGGACCGGGACCGGCGACGACTTTCCGTGCACCAGGTGTGAGGGGTGCGGAAAGCCCGGGAGCAGGCCGGGGAAAGTGTCGATCGCGGTGGGGCGCACAGAAAACCTCTGGGTATGTCGGCTTGTTCGGCGGCGCTCTCGGGTGTGGCCGCGCACCTGTCCCAGCCTTCTTGCTCTCCGACCGCCAGGCATCGGCCGCTCCGCTGATTCACCGGTTCACTCGCGAGGATGAGGGCCGTTCAGCGCCTCCGCCGGGGTGTCCTGCCGGGCGGTCATCCGATGGCGACGCGTTCCCCCAGGGGAAGCATCGCGCGGACGACGAAGCCTCCTTCGGGACGTGGGCCGACGTGCAGGGTCCCGCCCACTGCGGCGACGCGCTCGCGCATCCCCGCCAGGCCGTGCCTGCCGCCGACCGGTAGTGCGGTCGTCTCTCCACCGGCGGATCGTCCGTCGTCGCTCACGGTCACCGTCAACGCGTCGTCTCCCCAGCAGAGGGCAACGGCCACGCGGGTGAACCCTGCGTGCTTGAGGCTGTTGGTCAAAGCCTCCTGCACGATCCGGAAGGCGGTGAGTCCGATTCCCGCCGACACCGGACGGGGTGTGCCCGCCGAAGTCCACTCCACGCGCAGCCCGGCCTCGCGCACGGCGCCCAGCAGGCATGGAATGTCCGCGATCCCGGGTTCCCGCGTCTCCTCCGGTCCAGAACTCTCCTCGGCGCGAAGAACATTCAGCAGACGGCGAAGTTCGACGACGGTGGACCGGCCTGTCTCCTCGATGGTGTCGTGCAGTGCGCGGATCTTTCCGGAGTCGCGCTCCCGGACCCGCCGCGCGGCCGCGGCCTGGATCACGATGAGGCTGACGTTGTGGGCCACGATGTCGTGCAGCTCTCGGGCGATCCGGGCGCGCTCCTGCGTGACGGCCGTGCGCGTCCTCGCCCGCTGCTCCCGTTCCGCGACGGCGTACGCAAGCGCCCTCGCCGTCATGGCCCGGCGCACCCGCAGTGGACATCCTGCGACCCATCCCGCCGCCGCGCCCAGAGCCGTCACGATCAGGCCCAGAGACGTGGTGGCGTATCCGAGCGGTCGAGACAGCACGAGCACGGCGGCAGCGCCCGCCAGGGACAGGGCGAGCAGTGCGGCGACGGTGGGAGGGGGCACGCGCCACCGTGCGAGCGCGGGCCGGCCACTAGTCTCGTCCGGCACGAACGTGGTCTCGGAGTCGGCCGTGGACCCCGCCGTGGAGTCGGTCATGGTGACGTTTCCTTCCCGCGCCGGAGCTTGTCCCGGTCGAATTCCGGGCTACGCCTCGCACCGCTCGGCACTGTTCGGGAAAAGCCTCGACGAACTCACCAGATTTCCAGACAGAGGCATCTCTACCGGATCCGAGGCAATGACGGCCGGATACGTGTGGCAGTCCCCGATCCTCAGCCTCCGGGGCCGGTCCCGCGCTCCACGGTGTGGGCGGTGCGTGTGGTGCGGAACCGCGCACGGTAGGCACCCGGGGTGACACCGAGTCCGCGCTGGAACGCGCGGCGCAAGGTCTCCTCGGAACCGAACCCGGAGCGCCGGGCGACGACGTCCAGAGGGTCGCTACCGGACTCGAGCAGCGCCTGGGCCGCCTCGATCCTGATCTGCTCCACGAAATGAGTGGCGGACGTGCCGAGTTCACTACGGAAGAGGCGCGTGAGCTGGCGCACGCTCACTCCTGTGCGACGGGCCAGGGCGTCCAGGCTGTGGTCGCCGGCCGGGTCTGCGGTGACCGCGTCCAGAGCCGCCCGCAGCGTCCCGTGCCGGGGCTGCCGCGCCGCTTGGCGGACGCTGAACTGGGACTGCCCTCCGGGGCGGGCCATGAAGACGACCAGATACTTCGCCGCCGCTCGTGCCACCGCGGGCCCGAAGTCCTCCTCGACGAGGGAGAGGGTGAGATCGATGCCGGAGGTGACGCCCGCCGACGTGATCGTCTTGCCGTCCCGGACGAAGATCGAGTCGCGATCGACGTCGATCGCGGGGAAGTGTTCCGCGAGTTCCGCCGCGAGGCACCAGTGCGTGGCCGCCCGGCGTCCGTCGAGCGCTCCGGTGGCGGCGAGCGGGAACGCGCCGGCGCACACCGAAGCGACCCTGCGGGAGGGCTGCAGCAGGCGGCCGATCCCGGCGATGAGTTCACGGTCGGCCACGGCCGCCCGCCAGTCGAACCGCCCGGGGACGATCAGCGTGCCGATCCGGCCGGAGACCTCTTCGAGGGCCGTGTCCGCGACGAGCCTGGCCCCGGCCGTGGTGTGCACGTCCATCCCTCGGCAGGAGGCGGTGAGCAGCCGGTAGTCCGCGCCGTGATCGTTGGCCGAGGCGTAGACCTCCAGGGGGCCGGTGACGTCGAGCAACTGGACCCCGTCGAAGAGCACCATCACCACCATGTGCGGACGACGCCGTCCCGCCCGACCTTCCATGACCACAGCCTCCGCCCGCTGCCTCCTCGGGGCAAGGCGGGCACGGCTGCCGCAGCCAGGCGTGCCGTTGCCGACCGTCAGGAGCCAGCGGCCGGGCGTGCCAGGCCGGTGTCGTAGGCGAGGATCACCGCCTGTACCCGGTCTCGCAGTTGGTACTTGTCGAGGATGTGCGCGACGTGCGTTTTCACGGTGGCCTCACTGACGTGCAGTTCCCGGGCGACCTCGGCGTTCGACAGCCCCCGGCTGAGTGCCCGCAGCACGTCCAGTTCCCGGGCGGTCAGCGCGTCGAGGGTGGGCGGAACGGCGGGCGGGGACTGGTCGGCGAGGCGCGAGAAGCGGTCGAGGAGCCTGCGGGTGACCCGCGGGGAGATCACCGCGTCGCCCCGGGCGACCGTGCGGATCGCCTCCACCAGGGAATCGGCGGGACCGTCCTTGACGAGGAAGCCGCTCGCACCCGCCCGCAGAGCGTCGTGAACGTGTTCGTCGAGGTCGAACGTGGTGAGAATGATGATGTGGCTGGCCGAACCTGATTCGACGATGAGCCGGGTCGCCTCGACACCGTCCAGACGCGGCATGCGGATGTCCATCAGCACGACGTCGGGCTGAAGCGCACGTGTGTCTTCGACGCCGGCCTGTCCGTCCCCTGCCTCTCCTACGACGACCATGTCGGGTTCGGCTTCGAGGATGAGCCGGAAGCCGGTCCGGATCATGGGCTGATCGTCGACCAGAAGCACGCGGATGGCGGTCATGGGGCCTGTTCTCCTTCAGTGGTGCCACAGTCGCCCTCGGCGGGCACCGGGACGGTGGCGTGAACGCAGAATCCGCCGCCGGGGCGCGGCCCGACGTGCAGGGCACCGCCGACGGCGGCGATGCGTTCGCGCATGCCCACCAGTCCGTGGCCGGCGTCTTTGACCGCCACTGTGGGCGTCGGAAGGGTGTTGCCCGGTCGTCGGCCCTCGTCGCACACGCGCACAGTCAGCGAGCGGTCCGGCCCCCAGTCCAGGCTGAGGCGCGCGCGGGTGTGCCCCGCATGCCGGAGTGTGTTGGTCAGCGCTTCCTGGGCGACACGGTAGACGGCGAGCTCGGAGCCGGCCGGCAACTGCGCCGGCTCGCCTCGGGCCGCGAAGTCGATGTCGAGCCCGGCCGTGCGCACCGACTCCACCAGCCGGGGGATCTCCTGCAGCGTGGGCTGCGGCAGCTGCCGGCTCGGGGCGCCGTCCTCGTTCTCGTCCGCCCGCAGAACGTGCAGCAACTGGCGCAGCTCGCCCACGGCAGCCCGGCCGGTCTGTTCGATGATGTGGTGCAGCTCGTGGGTCTTGGCGGCGTCCCGGTCCTGCACCCGGTCGGCGGCGATGGTCTGCACGACCATGAGGCTGACGTTGTGGGCGACGATGTCGTGGAGTTCACGGGCGATACGAGCACGCTCCTGGGCCACGGCAGCGCGGGCGTTCGCATGCTGTTCCCGCTCCAGGGCGGCGGCTTTGTGCACCGCGTCCCGGGCCTGCGCCTTGCGAGCCCCGGAGAGCCGGCCCAGCGCCCAGGCCGCGACCAGCAAGATCATCATGGTGGTGGCGTTGGCCGTGCGGAAGCCGGGCTCCGTCAGCGCCGCGACGACGGCGACGGCGGGGATCACGGCCGTGACGACGATCGTGGAGACGCGCCGCGAGGACCGAACGGCGGTCAGGAAGACGGCTGCGGCCGCGCCCAGGTGAGGAATCCCGATCCAGGTGCCCGCCGGCCCCACCAACGGAGGAAAGTAGTAGCAGGCCTGAAGCGCTGCGACGGCCGCGACAACGGTCAGCAGCGCGGGCAGCGGCCACTTGCGGTGGACGGCCAGCGGGAGCCCCGCCAGCAGGGACAGCAGCAGCCGCCACGTATCGGGATCTCTCAGCGGCGGCCCGGGCGGGAGGCGATCCGGGCCGGCCAGCACCGCAGACGCGACCAGCACGGCCAGGACCATGTCGACGACAGCCTGCGGCACTCGGCGCCGCGCCATCGAGTCGAGATAGGTCATGTATGTCACCGTAGACGCGCTTCGTGCCCACGCCCTCTGCCACGAGAGCGAGCCCTGAGCGGCTCCCTGGTCCTTGTGGCTGTCATCCCGGATGAGGAGGGCCCCGCTGTCAGCGGCGGCGCTGACCTGCGAGTCCTCCGCCCACCGGCCGATGCCCGCGCGAAGGCTCGCTCCGTCGGCGGATCCGCTGTGTCACCGCCTCGGCCGAGGAATCGGCGATTCGTCCGGCATCCACTGGAAAAGCGGTCCCGCCCGGCGCCCGACCGCCTCCCGACCGGATGAGGAGACGACCACATGAACGGCTGGAAGCGACAGCTGCACAGGACCACGAGCGGCACCGCGACCGCGGTTCGGCTGCACGAGGTGACCAAGCGGTACGGGAAGGGCCCGCAGGCTGTCCTGGCCCTGGACCGGGTCAGCGCGGACATCACACGCGGCACCTTCACCGCGGTCATGGGACCCTCCGGGTCCGGCAAGAGCACCTTCCTGCATTGCGCGGCCGGGCTCGACCGGCCCACCAGCGGCTCGGTGCGGCTGGGTGCCACCGAACTCGCCCGGCTCAACGAAGCACCGCTGACGCGGCTGCGCCGCAGCAGCATGGGGTTCGTCTTCCAGGCCTTCAACCTCGTGCCGTCGCTCACCGTGGAGCAGAACATCACCCTGCCTCTGCGGCTCCAGGGCCGCAGGGCCGACCGGGCGTGGTTCGGGGAGATCGTCGCCAGGGTGGGCCTGGCCGACCGTCTGCGTCATGTGCCCTCGCAGCTGTCCGGCGGTCAGCAGCAGCGTGTCGCCATCGCCCGCGCCCTCGTGAACCGCCCGGAGGTGATCTTCGCCGACGAGCCGACGGGCAGCCTGGACCCCGACACCGCGAACGACATCCTCGGACTGCTGCGCCAGGCCGTCACGGACCTGCACCAGACCGTGGTGATGGTGACCCACGACCCACGCGCCGCGGCCCGCGCCGATCGGGCCGTCTTCCTCGCGAACGGACGCATCGCGTCCGGCATGACCTCCCCGACCGTGGAGCGCGTCACCGCCACCATTGCCGGGCTCCGCGGGGCCGCCTGATGCTGCGTCTGGCCCTGCAGAGTCTGAGGGCGCGCAAGGGCGGCTTCGTGGGTACCTTCGTGGCCCTGCTCCTGGGCTCCGCCGTCCTCAGCGTGTGCGGCGTTCTCCTGGAGTCGGGGCTGCGTGCGTCCCAGCCACCCGAGAGGTACGCGTCCGCGGACGTCGTCGTCGCCGGCCACCAGCAGGCCAAGAGTTCGGGCGGCGTCCGGGGGTCGACGGCCGCCCTGCCGCAGCCGCTCGTCGAGCGCGTGCCGGTGCCGGCGGACGTCGAAGGTCGTATCACCGCGGTGGACGGTGTCGCTGCCGTGGTCGCCGACATCGGCGTTCCGGCACAGGTGATCGGTCCGAGCGGAGGCCCCCTGCCCGGCGCTCACGGCGTCCCGTCCACGGGGCACAACTGGTCCAGCACCCGCATGGGCGCCTACCGCCTCGCCCAGGGCCGCGCGCCGGCCGGACCTCACGAGGTGGTGCTCGACGCAGGTCTCGCCGCGCGAGCCGGGGCGACGGTCGGCGACTCCGTGTCGCTGACGACCGGGTCGTCCCCCGAACACTTCCGCGTCGCGGGGGTGGTCGCCCTCGCGGGAAGCCCGTCGCCACGCCGGTCGGTGGTCTTCTTCTCGGACGAGCTGACCCGCCACATGGCAGCGCGAGACAGTGCCGTCGACGCCCTCGGCGTCCTGGCTGTTCCCGGAACCGACACGAGGAAGCTGGCCCGGGACGTCGCACAAGCGCTCGGAAAGCGGGGACTCGACGTGCGCACGGGTGACGGCCGGGGCGAGGCGGAGTTCCTCGACGTGGCCGCATCAGGCTCCACGCTGCTCCTCCTGGCGTCGGCGGTCGCCGGGAACGTATTGCTGGTGAACGTCTTCGTCGTCGCGAGCACCATGTCACTCGCCGTCTCACAGCGACGGCGCGAAACGGCGCTCCTGCGCGCCCTTGGGGCCACCCCGGGCCAGGTGCGCCGCATGCTGACGGCGGAAGCCCTGATGGTGTCCCTCGTCGGCGGGGCGCTCGGCTGGCCACTGGGAGTGGCGGTCACAGGCGCGTTGAGAGACCGGCTGGCCGGCTACGGTCTCCTCCCGGCCGACTTCCAGCCGTCGATCGGGCCGCTGCCCGCGGCCGCCGCCGTGCTGACCGCTGTGCTCACCGCCTGCACGGCCGCCCTGGTCTCGGCCCGTCGCGCGAACCGGATCAGGCCGACCGAGGCACTCGGCGAGGCCGCCGACGAACGCACCGCGCCCGGCCGGGGACGCCTGATCACCGGAATCCTCCTCGCGCTGGCGGTGGCCGGCATGTTCGCCACGGGCCTGACGCAGGAGGGTGACATCGCCCTCCTGACGGGGCTCGCCAATTCCCTCGTGCTCGTCACCGTGATCACCGTGGCCGTTCTGGGCCCGTTGCTGTCGCGGCCTGTGATGCGCGTGCTGGGCCCCCTGCTGCGTACGTCCCGGGCCACCGGGTACCTGGCCGCGGCCAACCACACGGCACACCCCCGCCGCCTCGCCGCCGCTGTCACTCCGCTGATCCTCGCCGTGTCCTTCGCCGCGACGGTGGTCTTCGCCCAGACCACCGTTCAGCGTGCTTCCGACGACCAGATGCACCAGGGCCTCAGGGCCGACCACGTCCTTTCGGCAGCGGGAGGCCTGGATCCGGGCGTCGCGGCGGAGGTCCGCGGTCTGAACCAGGTGCGGCACGCAGCCGGCGTGGTCACATCCACCGTCGTCGGCACGGCCGGCACCGACGGGGCCGGCCGCGAACAACTGGTGTCCCTCAGCGCTCAGGGTGTGGAACCCCGGCGTCTGGACGACGTCATGGATCTGAAGCCCTCGCGAGGCAGCCTGGCGCGTCTCGGGGCCGGCTCCGTGGCACTCAGCGCCGACGCGGCGTCCCGACTGGGACGTGGGCCCGGCGACACGGTGCGTCTGCGCCTGGGGGACGGATCCCCGGTCACCGCGACCGTCGTGGCCGTCTACGAACGCGGCCTGGGATTCGCGGACGTCACCTTCGAGCACCGCACGCTGCTCGACCACACGACTTCACGTCTGGACGCGTCCGTCCTCATCCGCACCGCGCCGGGCGCGGTGGGCACCGACGCGGCGCTGAAGGAGCTCGTCCGGCGCCATCCCGGCACGGTGCTGCACGACCGGGCAACAGTGGGACCGCACCGACAGCAAGAGGCCAACGCCTGGGTCAACTACCTACTGGCCGGCCTGATCCTGGCGTACGCCGGGGTGACGGTCGCGACCACGCAGGCGATGAACACCACCGCACGGCGCAGGGAGTTCGCTGTGCTCCGACTGGCGGGCACGACGCCGGCCCAAGTGATGCGGATGATGCGCTGGGAGAGCCTGGCGGTGGTCATGGCCGGGGTGGGCGGCGGCTTGCTGGCCTCGGCGCCGGCGCTCGTCCTGGTCTCCCTGGCCGTGACCGGCAGTCCCTGGCCGGCTGTTCCGCCCCTCGTCTGTCTGGCGATCGCGGGGGCCACCGCGGCGCTCGCGGCGCTCGCGGCACTGGTTCCGGCACGGATCGTGCTGCGCGCCCGTCCGGTCGAGGCGATCGGCACCAGGCAGTAACGCTCAGCGGCCACGGTTCGGCGGCGGACAAGCTCCCCGCCGAACCGTGGCCGACGCATGCGGTCAGGGGCAAGCGGACCTCCGCCGCGAGACTCCTTCACCCAGCCCCTGCCGCGGGGGGCACGGTGAAGGCCTGTCAGCAGCGATTCCGCACGCCTCACCGACCGAATCCCCGCGCGTGGTACCGGATCCGGCGAAGCGCCGAGGCGACGCCCCGTCGTCCCGCGGCGACATGGACTGCAGGACGGGTTTGTCCCAAGCACGGTTGCTGCTACGTCATGGATGCTGAGGACGGCTCTGCGGCGCAGTGGTTTCGGTCCGCACCGCACCCCTGCGACCGCGCACCCCGGTGATGCCGGTTGTGCAACAGCACGGGGGCGTGGGACGACGGGAGCCAGGCTCGGGCCGAGTGGGGAAAGAACCGTGCGCGGCAGCCGCCTCGAACAGTGGAGCCCGGCTCCCTCGGTGAGGGAGCCGGGCTCGGTCGCGGGATGCCGAACGGCTTGTGTCACCTGCGGACGGACTCGGTGTACCGGTCCTGTTCCGGAAGGTGAGTCGCCACCGCGGGACCGGCGCTCTCGCCTGCCCCGTGCAGCTTGCGGCCCTCGACATCGACATCGGGCAGAACCCTGCGCAGCCACGACGGCAGCCACCAGGCCGCCTCGCCGAGGAGCGCCAGCACAGCGGGCACGATCGCCATGCGCACGACGAAGGCGTCCAGGAGTACGGCGACCGCGAGTCCGAGACCGATCATCTTGACCGAATCCTCGCCTGACGCGATGAAACTGCCGAAGACCACTGTCATGATCACCGCGGCCGCGGTCACCACCCGCCCGCCGTGGTGGAATCCGGCGACGATCGCCTGGCGTGCTGTCTGCCCCGCCGCATGAGCCTCGCGCATCCGCGTGACCAGGAAGACCTCGTAGTCCATGGCGAGACCGAAGACGATGCCCACCATGAAGATCGGCATGGTGCTCACGATGGGCCCGGTCTGCTCCACACCCAGGGCGTCGGACAGCCAGCCCCACTGGAAGACGGCGACGACCGCGCCGAGTGCGGCCCCGATGGACAGGAGGAACCCGAGTGCTGCCTTGAGCGGGACCAGTACGGATCGGAACACCAACATCAACAGCAGGAACGCCAGGCCGACCGTGATGCCCAGATAGGGCAGCAGGGCCCCGTTGATCTTCGTGGAGAAGTCGACCTTCATGCCCGTCTGCCCCGTGACGAGCACCGGGGCACCCGTGGCGTCACTCAACTCCGTTCCCGCATCGCGGATTCGGTGCACCAGGTTCTCGGTCCTGGCGCTGCCCGGCTTGGTGCTCGGCACTACCGTGATCACCGCAGTGTCGTGGGCCGGGTTGAAGGTGGCCCTGCCTACGGTGGCCACACCGTCCAGGGCCCGTACCGTGGCCCTGACCTGCCGTGCCGCCGCGTCGGCATGATGGCCGCGGTGGGCGTCGACGACCACCGTCAGGGGGCCGTTGACCCCGGGTCCGAATCCTTCGGAGATCAGATCGTAGGCCTTGCGCTGCGTGCTGGCGGTCGGCATGGCACCCTCGTCGGGCAGGCCGAGCTTGAGGAACGCGGCCGGTACGGCGAGAGCGCCGAGGCCGATGACCGAGGCGACCAGCACCGCTACCGGCCGCCGCAGCACGAACCTCGCCCAGCGAGCACCGACGGTCGACCGACCACCCGCCTGCTGCGCCAGCGCCCGGTGGCCCGTCTGCTGCGCCAGTGCCCGGCGGGCCCGCCGGCCGACTATCCGCTTGCCCGCGATCGCCAGCAGTGCCGGGAGCAGGGTGAGCGCGACGATCACGGCGAGGGCGACCGTACCGGCCGCCGCCAGACCCATTTTCGTCAGCACCGGGATGCCGACCACGGACAGGGCCGCGAGGGCGATCACCACGGTGAGGCCGGCGAACACGACCGCCGAGCCCGCCGTCCCCGTGGCACGGCCGGCGGCCTCCTCCCGGTCCCGCCCTTCGGACAGTTCGGTCCGGTAGCGAGTGACGATGAGCAGCGCGTAGTCGATGCCGACCGCCAGGCCCAGCATCATCGCCAGGGTGGAAGTGGTGTCGCCGAGATCGAGGGTGTGGGCGAGCGCACTGATCGTGGAGACCCCGATCCCCACGCCCAACAGCGCGGTGAGCAAGGGCAGACCGGCTGCCACCAGCGACCCGAAGGTGAGGACCAGGACGACCGCGGCGATCGCGATACCGATGGCCTCTGCCCCCGAGTCCTCCTTGTTCTGCTGCACGGCACTGCCTCCCACCTCGACGGCCAGGCCATGGGTACGGGCCTTTTGCACCGTGCTCAGCAGCGCCTCCTTGTCCGTCTCGCTCAGAGCGGCCGCGCCGACCCTGTAGGTGACCGGCGCAAAAGCGGTGGACCGGTCCTCACTCACGGTTCCGGCTCGGAACGGGTCGGCGACAGCCGCCACTTGGGGGGAACTCCGCTTGACCGCGGCAAGGGTCTTCTCGATCGCTGCCCGGGTGCCCGGTTCGGTGATCTTGTGGCCACCCGATGCCTTGAAGACCACACGGGCCGTCGCGCTGTCGGCCCTGGCATCGGGAAAGCGTTCCTTGAGCAGATCGACGGCCCGCTGGGCCTCCGTCCCTGGCATGGAGACCGAGCTCGGGGTGGGGGGCGTTGCCGCGGACGCCCCGAGGCCCCCCAGGACGAGAAGCGCGATCCAGGCCACGACCACGCCGAATCGGTGCCGGAAGGCGAACCTGCCCACTCTGTAGAGAAATGTAGCCACGCGGCTGTGCTCCGCTCGCAGTCGATGTACTCAGGAAGGGGAAATGCCCGCTGGTCAGGGCACTCGTTCAGTCTTGGGCGCCTGATCACCCAGTCCTTCCGCACTCACGACGAACTTCGGCCTCAGCCTTAGGAGTGAGCTGCCTTCGAGGTCATCCAGCAGGCCGACGTCGTCCCCGGCAGCCCGTGGTCAGCGGGGCGCTCGCACAGACCTGGACGGCACTGCACGGACGCCATCCGTCTGCCATCGTCTGAGTCACATGCCCCACCCCATGAAGAGGGGACGCGGGATCGCACTCCTGACGCGGTGGTCTGCAGCGCGCGGCGCGGGTGTGGGGTGGCTGACTGATGGCGCGAGTGAGCCGCATGCTCTGCGGAGGCCGGTGTCTCAGGTAGGCCGCGGCCGACGCATTCCGTCATGACACCGCAGTTCGTGGCTTGACACCGGCACGGTCGCACCCCGCCTTCGGGAGACAGCCGCGCGATCGCATGTCAGCAGCCCGCCGGGCCGTCGCCGAAGGCGAGGAGCACACCGGTGCAAGGTCAAGCGCCGGAGGAGCTAAGAAGGTCCGCGAAAGTGCGGTGGGACGGAGCGCAGCGGGCAACGCCCGCTCCGGCGTGCCTCTCGGCCTCGCGGGCGCCGCAACGTGCTCGAATAGGGCATGGCATCGTCCTGGATCGGCAGACGGGTGCGCCTACGCGCTATCGAACCCGACGACTGGACAGCGTTCGCGCGCTTCGCCGACGAGGGCGGGCGGCGAGGGAACCGGCTGGATCTGCCGCGGTCCGCCGAGAGTTACCGCGCTTGGGCGAAGGAGCAAACCGTCGCCAAGTGCGACGACGACCGCTTCCGGTTGGCCATCGAAACGACGGACACGGGAGAGCTGGTCGGCACGATCGGATCACATCGCACCGGCCTTCGTTCAGGCTGGTTCGAGTTCGATGTCACGGTCGGCGCCGACCACCGGCGCAAGGGCTACGCGACAGAAGCCCTCGTGCTGGTGCTGCGCTTCATGTTCGCCGAGCGGCGCTATCACAAATGCCTGGCAGTGATCTTCGCTCACAACGAGGCGTCGCTGGCGCTCACTCGTCGGGTCGGCTTCACCGAGGAGGGGCGCTTGCGGGAACACGTCTTCTTCGCCGGCCGGCATCACGACCTCGTGATGATGGGCATGCTCGCCGAGGAGTTCGACCAGAGACACACGATGAGCCAGTCATGAGCCGGTCGTCCGAGCGTGTGCGCAAAGGCAATCGAACTTGATCGATGCTCGCCGTTCGCGGGTGAGGCAGCCCATCACTGAGATCAGGATTGCCCTCAACCGCGTGAAGTGGCACGCAGGCGCAAGCCGGCAGTTGCGAGACCTTCGAAAGTGGTGACCTGGAAGCTGGGTTCCGGTCCGGGCGGCTCGCTCAATCGGTAGCGGCGGGCGGTGTGCGCAGTCAGGAGGGTCAGCATCGCCATGGCCAGAGCGACTCCCTCGCAGCCGTGCGGCCCGGTACCGAAGGAGAGGAAGACCCCGGGTTTCGCCGACGAGCCCGAATCGTCGAGCCAGCGCTCGGGCTGGAACCGGTCCGGCTCGGAGTGTTCCCGTGCGTCGCGGTGGGCGGTGTAGGGACAGACGAGAACAGTGGAACCGGCGTCGATGGTGTAGCCGGCGAGCTCAGTCCGTCGCGTGGCGCGCCGGGTCAGCAGCCAGCTCGGAGGGTGCAGTCTGAGCACCTCGCGCACCAGTGCCTGGGTGTACTGGAGGCTGTCGAGGTGGGTGTTGGTCGTCGCGGCCGGGTCCGCGGGGAGCATGGCGGCTTCGGCCGACACGCGGTCCGCTGCCTGGGGGTGCCGGGCCAGGTGGAGCAGGATCCATCCGGCTGCCCGGGAAGGTGTCTCGAAGGTGGCTACGGTGATTCCGGGCAGGGTGTCGAGGACGGCCTCTTCCGACAGCAGGCCGTAGCGGGATGCGGGCCGGAGCATCTGTCCCAGCAGGTCGTCACCGAGCAGCCCCGATGAACGGCGCCGGCGGACGATGGGCCGCAGAGCGTTCGTGAAGGCGACCTGCTGCCGTGTGCGGAACCGCCGGGCCGGTGTGGGGATCCAGCGCGGCAACACCCAGCGCGACGGGCGTACGAGTATCTCCCGGGCCAGGAAGAGCTGTGAGGCGAAAGGCAGCAGGGTGGGAGCGTCTTCGGAGAAGAGGTAGTGCACGCCGATCTCGGCCAGGGCATGCCTGACCATGGGCAGAACCTCGACGTCCTGGCTCGTGGGCCACTGGTCGGCGAATCGAGCGGCCCTGGGAGCGATCTCGCCGATCCGGGCTGCGACCGCATGTGCGCGTAGCCCACGCATGCGGGCGGTGTGAGCGTGGGCGCGTTCCTCAAGCGTCGGTGCGTTGCTCGACCCCTTCAACGGTGGGAAGAGAGGCGAGGGCGCCTTGGGGAACTTCTCTGCGTTGCGCAGGACCTCTTCACACGGCCCGGCCGCGGCGGCTACGTAGACGCCTGGCTCCAGCTGCCAGACGTCCCCGCACTCGTCAGCGCCACGGCGCGCCACGGCCAGCCGGTCGCGGCTCCAGGCCGCGAAGCCGCCTTCGGGCAACCGCGGCGGCTCGTTCGTTCGGCCCATGAGTTCGTCCCTGGCTCTCGTACCGGCCACACCCCCGATGTCGTCGGCGGTGTGGCTGGGAGTCGGCGGGCGCCCGGGGGCTCCCGCCGACAGAGTGGTCAGGCTGAGTCGGCGCCGGCGTACGCGTCCCATTCGTGTTCGCCGTACGCACCGTAGTGGCGGGTGAAGGACAGCTTCCCGAGCAACCTGGCGATCATGATGTACTCCTCTCGCCTGTTTGGGTTCTCCCCGCTGAGGGTTCGCTGATGAAGCTCCCATCAGCATTAAATGCCACGTTTTCCATGGTGCCACATCTGTCAATTCGGCCTACTCATGCTTCAGTCGCGCGCATGGATATAAGGCGCGCCCTTTCGGGCCCACCGCCCGCGGCAAAAGCGTTTGCCAGTGCGCCGGGGATGTGAACGTGGAGGGCCTGACGGTATGGGGCACCGGGCCGGGCCATGGGTGAGCACCGTGAAGAGTCGAACTCTTGTGTCAATGCCGAACGTTCAAATTTCGACCATGAATGGCCGGGACTTTGCGGCAAATCATACGCAGTTCATTTGGTGACGCACAGCCTCTCTTTGCGCGATATTTACCCATCGGTTGGCCGCAAAGAATTGGTCAAGGATGTGTCGACGTCCGCTGCCCTCGGGCCCCACGTTTCTCCGTGACCAGTCGGTGACGCTCAACCAGTCATCTTTCGCCCTTCCCCGGAGAAGGAGATATTCGTGGAACGTCGCAACTTGCTGCGCGGTGCGGTGATCGGTGCCCCTGCCGCCGCCTTCGGCGGCACCCTCATGCACGGCGCGCGGCCTACGCGGCCCCCGCTCCCAGAACGGCACCAGCCCCTGCGGTGGCCTGCCGGCCGCCGACGGGATCGTGCCGCCGTCCGGCTTCACCAGCCGCGTCATCGCCCGCTCCGCCCAGACCGTCGCCGGCACCTCGCACACCTGACACAACGCCACTGACGGTGGCGCCTGTCACCCGGACGGGTCGGGCCGGATCTACCTCTCCAACTCGGAGATCAACCCCTCCGGCGGCGCGAGCCAGCTCGGAGTGTCCGTACGCGGCGGTCCTGTTGCGGGGGCGCTTGGGCCACTTGGGATCGTCGCGGTCGAGGGGCCGCCCATGCGGTGGCCGGCGCTGCTGACGGTGACCACGCGCGACGCGAGTGCGGGCGGCAAGAGATCCCGCGGCAGTGCGGTGAGGGCGAAGTGCCCGAGGTGGTCGGTGCCGAGTCGCAGCAAGTCGAAGCCGTCGGCCGTGGTGCGGTACGGGGTGTACAACACAGAGGCGGCAGCTTCTTGCCGGTCGGGCCGATTTGTACGGCCGTATCCAGCTGCGGGCAGGCTGAGCCGCAAACCGCTTCGGTCACCAGGGGCCTCAGACCCTTTGGATCAGGCTGTTGAGCTACCTCCGGTTGGTCCGAGGCGCTTGCTCGACAGTCTTCGGGAGTCGGATGCCCGGAGCGCGAAGAGCGAGTACTGCCATGTCGTCGTGTCCGTCGCTGGGGTGCTCGTCGATCAGCACGCGAACGAGGTCGGCCAAGGGCAGGTCAGCGTGAACCTGCGCGACGGCGGCGAGGCGTTGCAGACCCGCCTCTAGCGAGTGGTCTCGGTGCTCGACGAGCCCATCGGTGAAGAGGACAACCGTGGCATCGACGGGAAGGGGACGAGTGTGGGTGTGGCGTCGTGCGGTGGTGTCGATACCGAGGGGCAGGTCGGGGTCGGCGGGCAAGTAGCGGACCTCGCGATCGGGGGTGATCACCAGGGGCGGAAGGTGACCCGCAGTGCTCCAGCGCAACGTCCAGCCGGCCGACGGAGCGGGTTCGATCCGGGCAAGGCACGCGGTGGTCACGGGGTTGTCCGTGATGGCCTGGAGGGTCCGGTCGAGGTGAGCGAGCACGGCGCTGGGCGAGGTGCAGCGATCGTAGAGCAGGGCGCGCAGCATGTTGCGGGTCTGGGCCATGGAGGCGGCCGCCTGGAGGTCGTGTCCGACGACGTCGCCGATGACTGCGACGCAGGCCCGGTCGGGAACCAGCAGGGCGTCGTACCAGTCCCCGCCCACGTGGTCGGGGGTGCTGGCGGGACGATAGGCCGCAGCAGCGTCGAAAGGCTCCAGGTGATCGGGCAGCCGTGGCAGCAGGAGGCGCTGGAACCGTTCGGCGTCACACCGGGCCTGCTCATACAGGCGAGCATCGTCGATGGCCAGGGCCGCGGCGCCCGCCAGGGCCACGATCAGATCTTCGTCGCGGCCGTCGAACGGGCGCCCGTCGCTTCGCTCGGAAAGATACAGATCCCCGTAGATCTTCCCGCGGATGGTGATCGGGGCGCCCAGCAGGGTACGCATGGGCGGGTGACCGGGCGGGAAGCCTGCCGAGTCCGGGTGGCTGGAGATGCCGTCGACGCGCAGGGGCACAGGATGGCTGATCAGATGCCCGAGCAGGCCGCGCCCATGAGGAAGCTCCACCCCGGCCAGGTCGGCCCTCTCCTGCTCCGACAGGCCCACCGGCAGGAACAGATCGAGGCGCTCGCCCTTCCCGTCCAGTACCCCGAGCGCACCATAACGGGCACCGACCAGTTCCATCGCGGTGGAAATGATCAACTCCAGGACGACGGACAGGTCCACCTCCCGGCTCAGGACGGCCTCGTACAGGTCGTGCAACTCGTCCTGGGCCCGGGCCAGGGCCCTGAGCTGCTCGGCGATCCGCTCCAGTTCGACACCCAAGCGCAGTCTGGGCGCAGACTGGAACTGGGGTTGTTGAATGTGCTCGCTCATCACGGCCGCCCGACAGTGCACGGTGCACCTCACCGATCATTCTCCCCCAAAGCGGGACACCGCACCCCGGCGCAGCACGGTTGCCGACCGCGGGCGCCTGCCAACCCGCATTCCGCCGTGGAGGACGAGTGTCGAGGTCGCTACGCGCCGGCACGGCTGCTGATGGCCGCTCAGTTCGCCATCGACGCGGTCTCCGCACGCTCATGCCCTACCTGGCCGATCGCCTCGCCCACGGGCTCGGCCTCGCGGCCTGGACACGCCGGATGCCGGCCCCTTCCTGAGGCCGGCACCGGCGCTCGGCGTGGCTGGGATCAGTGGCCGCCGCCACCTCCACCGCCGTGGCCGCCGCCACCGCCACCGCCGTGACCACCGCCGCCACCGCCGTGACCGCCACCGCCACCGCCGTGACCGCCACCGCCGTAGCCGCCACCACCGTGGTCGCCGCCGTAGCCGCCACCACCGTGGTCGCCGCCGTAGCCGTTGTCGTTGTCATAGCCGCCGTGGCCGTATCCGCAGTCGCCGTTCCAACCGTTGTCACAATCGTCGTCGTTCCAGGAACTGCTGTAACTGGAGTTGTGGTTCGAGCTCGCCGAAGCGGTGCCCGCCGTACCGATCGCGGCACCACCGGCCATCAGCAGACCGGCAGCCGACATCACGAAGACGCGCCTGGCGCGTTGTGATCGCATGGGAAAACGCCTCTCCATCGTCTCTCGCGGCGCCACATAGGACTGACGCGAGGTGGATGGCCGCCGCCGCAGAAGAAGGAAGAAGGTGCGGCGCGGTCTATGGGCTTACCGCGGCATTCTCATGAGCACCGCCCTGCCGCCGATGTCTCCAGAAACCCCTGCGCCAGGTTGCGCAGTGGCCACTGTGACCGGGTTCCCGCGGTGACGGAACCTCGTCGGACGCTATGCCGCGCATCGCGGCATTTCATCCATAAAGTGTAGCGCGCCACGCAACATCTCCAGAGCGACTCAGGCATCCCGCGCCGCGGCCGCCGGAGGGTCTCGTCGGTGATCGTCGACGCACGGTCCGTGGCGCCTGCGCTCGATGCCGCGCTCGAAGAGTGAGTGCTCGGTCTGTACGGCGGCGAGCGGGTGGAGGGCGTGGGCCCGCCGGATCTTCCGGGCGGACGTCTCGCACACACCGGTGTGGCGACCATGGTCCTCTCCGCGACCCAGGCCTGGTTCTGGGCCGACGAGAGCGGGCAGTCCTGGTCACCGGAGCGGCTGGCTCAGCACCGCTCGGCGGTCATCGAGGGACACCCACCCGTGGCCCGGGCGACACACACTTCGCGTTTTCAGCATGCGGTGCCACTACTCGGGCCAGTCGGAGTCCTTGATGACCTCCACGAAGTCGCCGCGCACGAAGCCGGGGGAAAAGTGGGCCAGCACGTCCGCCTTGACGTTGCCGAACGTCGTCCCGGCGCGATCCTTGATGCCTTCGGTGAAGGCGGCGAGGATCCGGTTCTTGAAATCCGGGCGGGGGTGGGCCGCGACGACGGCCGCGCGTTGTTCGTCGGAGATGGCGTGATAGCCGATGCCCAGGACGTCCAGTTCCACGCCACGGGTGACCAGGGCCACTTCGGGTGCCATGTGCAAGGGGATCTCCGGGGTGGTGTGCAGGGCGACGGCCGTCCAGACCCGGTCGGCCGGCTCGCCGGTGATCCCGTGGGCATGCAGGAAACGGCGGGCCTCGTCGGCACCGTCGATCTCGAAACGCTGGTCGGTACGGCGCAAACGCTCGGTGAGTCCCAGGTCGTGGAACATCGCGCCCACGTACAGCAGCTCCGGGTCGAAGTGCAGCCCCTGTTCCCGGCCCCGGAGCGCCCCGAACAGAAACACCCGCCGGGAGTGGTCGAACAGCAATGGCGAGGCAACATCCCGTACCAGCTCGGTCGCCTCCCGCGTCAGCACGCTGTCCGGGATCCGCACGCCCGCAATCGATTCACCCATGATGACCGCCTTCCTCTCCATGCTCGGTCACTGACCTCCTACAGACTCGTCGCGTGGCGTAGGCTGATGCCATGTCCTTCCTGCCACACAAGCCACAGATTCAGACATGACACATCGTGTCGCCTTCCTGGTGTTCGACGGTGTGACCCTGCTCGACGTCAGTGGTCCCTCGGAGGTGCTGCATCAGGCGGGACGCCTCGGCCACCCCTACACACCGGTACTGGTCTCCCCCAGCGGCGGCTACGTCACGACCTCCTCGGGCTTCGCGCTGGCCCAGACCGTGGCGGCGGCCGACGTCGGGCCGGTTGACACGCTCGTGGTCGCCGGAGCCGACCGGCTCGCCGAGCGCCCCCGGGATGAGGAGCTGCTGGGGGCGGCCGCCCTCCTCGCCGAAGGGGCCCTGCGGGTCGCATCGGTCTGCACCGGCGCATTCGTCCTCGCCGAGCTGGGCCTGCTCGATGGGCGCAGGACGACCACACACTGGCGGCACGCCAAGACGCTCGCCCGCCGCTACCCCCGGGTCCACGTCGAGCCGGACGCCCTCCACGTCCGGGACGGCCGGTACGTCACCTCCGCAGGTATCAGCGCGGGCATCGATCTGGCCCTGGCACTGGTCGAGGACGACCACGGAGCGGCCGCGGCCCGGGAGGCCGCCCGCGAACTGGTCGTCTTCATGCAGCGGCCAGGCGGGCAGTCGCAGTTCTCCACGGCTCTGGCGACCCCACCGGCCCGCAGCGACCTGCTGGGCTCGCTGACCGCGTCCGTGCTCGCCGACCCGGCCGCCGACCACAGCCTGCCCGCCATGGCCGCGTCCGCCGCCGTCAGCACCCGGCACCTGACCCGGCTGTTCCAGACCGAACTGAACACCACACCCGCACGCTGGGTCGAGCGTGTCCGCCTCGACCGCGCGCAGCAGCTGCTTCTCGACGGGCACAGCGTGACCTCGGCCGCGCAGCACAGCGGGCTCGGCAGCGACGAGACCCTTCGCCGCGCCTTCGCCCGTCACCTCGGCACCACCCCGACCGAATACCGCAGACGCTTCGCCACCACACGTCCCCAGGATTCACCGCAGTGATGCCGAACCCGTGGTGCAACGACCCTGCGCTGCGGCTGCCTTCGCTTGAGGCCGACGCCGGACCGCTCCCCTGCGCATCACACACTCGGGCACTCGCACACGACATCGCCGGCCTCGGCCCCCATGTGCGGCGCGAGCGCCGCCCTTGTCGGGAGCGGCTGGCGGGCCGGCAGCGCGCAAGACCGGGCTGAACCTCCAACCGCCGAAACGGCCACCGACTTTCCCACAGGGTCGGTCGGCTGGCGTTTCGTCAGCTCCATGCTCGCTTGCTGTCCCGTCATAGGCCAACTGGGCGTCCGCGAGGCGGGTGGTGGGAATCGAGAAGATTACAGGCCCGCCGCGTCGCGGACTCCGTACGGCATGACCGGTTCGATACTCATCTGCATGCGCGTCGAATACGACCCCGAGGCCATGGGCAGGGCCACCTTCTACAGGTTCCTGACGTCCGTCGTTATTCCTCGCCCGATCGCCTGGGTCTCCACGATCACCTCGGACGGAAGCACGGAGAACCTCGCCCCTCACTCCTTCTTCAGTATCGCCAGCACCGACCCCCCGATCGTCCAGTTCACCTCGATAGGGCGCAAGGACTCCCTGCGCAACGTGGAGGACACCGGAGAGTTCGTCGTCAACTTCTCGTCCGAGCCGCTACTGGACCTGATCAACGCCACCGCCACCGACTTCCCCCGGTCCGTCAGCGAATTCAACATCGCCGGCATCCAGCGCGAAGCCAGCAGGTGCGTGCGCCCACCCAGGGTGGCCGCATCTCACGTGGTCCTGGAGTGCCGTTCGCACACCACCTTGCGGATGGGCAACTCCACCCTCGTCTTCGGACGCGTGGTCCACGCCGCAGCGGACCAGGAGTACCTCGCCGACGACCGTCCCAGCAGCAGCCTACTGCGCCCTCTCACCAAGCTCGGCGGCGACGAGTGGGGCACCCTGGGCGAGGTCATCCACCTGAGCCGCATCCCGTACGAGGAACCCGCCCCCGACTGACCCCGCCTCCCCTACGACCCAGGCACCAGCAGACGGCTTCGCACGCAAGCCTCCGCGCACCGGTTCGACTCCACTACTACGACCCGCACCATGGTCAGCGGACATCGTCCGGCAACATGCGGCGAGGGTGTGCGTCGAGGAGGGCGCCGTCGTGTCCCGGCCTTCGGCTGGTCCGTCAGCCCGTGCCGAGCGGACCTTGCGGGGAGATCAGGCCGCTCTCGTAGGCGAGTACGACGGCCTGTACGCGGTCCCTCAGATCGAGCTTCGACAGGATGCGGCCGACATGTGTCTTGACCGTGGTCGGGCTGAGGAAGAGGCGGTCCGCGAGTTCGGCGTTGCTGAGGCCGGTCGCCAGCAGGCGCAGCACTTCCAGTTCGCGCGGCGTCAGCCCGGACAGGTCGGCGTGGGCACCGACCCGCGGGGGCTCCTGGCGGTGGGCGAAGCGTTCGATCAGTCTGCGGGTGATCGTGGGTGCGAGCAGGGCGTCACCGGAGCGCACGAGGCGTACAGCGGCCACCAGGTGCTCGGGGGTGACGTCCTTGAGCAGGAAGCCGCTCGCTCCGGTGGTGAGCGCCGCGTACACGTAGTGGTCGAGGTCGTAGGTGGTGAGGATGATGACCCGGGTGCCTTCGGAACCGTCGGGTCCGCTGCCGAGAATGCGTCGGGTGGCCTCGATGCCGTCCATCCGCGGCATCCGGATGTCCATGAGGACGACGTCGGGCCGGGTGCGCCTGACGGCGTCGACCGCTTCCGCGCCGTCCGCGGCCTCGGCCGTCACCTCGATGCCGTCGGCGGCGAGGATCATGCCGAAGCCCGTACGGACCAGGGCCTGGTCGTCCGCGATGACGGCGCGCAGCGCGGGCGCGTTCACACCGCCTCCCACGGGATTCGGGCCGTGACCCGGTAGCCGCCGGTGAGGGTCGGTCCGACGCTGAGCTCGCCGCCGTAGAGCGCGAGCCGCTCGCGCAGCCCGATCAGTCCGCGGCCGTTGCCGCCCACGGCCGGCGAGTCCCGGACGGCCCCCGTGTCGGTGACCTCGATCTCGAGCCAGGATTCGGCGAAGCCGATCGCCACGGTCGCAGCGGCGCCCGCCGCGTGCTTGATCGTGTTCGTGAGTGCCTCCTGGACGACGCGGTATGCCGTGAGTTCCACCCCGGGCGGCAGCGGTCCGGCAGGCAGCGACACCGTCAGGTCCACCGGTGTCCCGGCGGCCCGCACCCTTTCGGCGAGGGAGTCGAGTTGTCCGAGGCCGGGCTGGGGTTCCAGGCCGTCCGCGGGAGTGTCGGCGCCCGTGTCCGGGCTCGCGAGCAGGCCCATCACATGGCGGAGTTCGGCCATGGCGGCGCGTCCCCCGGCCTCAACCGCCAGCAGTGCCTGCTTCGACCGTTCCGGGGCCGCGTCCATCACCTTGCGCGCCGCGCCCGCCTGAATGACCATCACGCTCACATTGTGGGTGACGACGTCGTGGAGTTCGGCGGCTATCCGGGCGCGCTCTTCCTCGACGGCCCGGCGCATGGCCTTCTCCTGGGCCTGTTGCAGGTCCGTGAAGCGTTTTCGGCTGGCTTCCAGGCGCAGGCGCCCGAATCGGACGAGGCTGGCCAGCACCCCGACGACCAGGAGCACGACGGCGGGGCTTGACCAGCCGGGGAGCACGGGGTCCGAATCCCGGAAGGCGACGCCCGCCAGCACGGCGGCGACGATCAGCGCGGCCATCGCCCGGGTCCGGTAGCGGCTGTGCGCGACGGCTCCGTACGCGCCGATGCTGCAGGTCAGTACGTTGATCCAGGAGACGCTGTCGCCTATGGCCAGTGCGGCGGCGGCGACCACCCCGAACGCGAGCAGCGGGTACCTGCGCCGGGCCCCGAGCGGCAGCGCCGAGAGTACGACCAGGACCCAAGGTGCGGAGCGCGCCGGTTCGTACACCACCCCTGGACGGGGAATGGCCGGCGGGGACGGGATCGTGCCCCGGTTCTCTGTGACGGCTCTGGAGCTGATGCGTACCGGCCCGTCGCCGGGATAGCGCGCGGCCACGATGAGCGCGACGACGGTCAGCAGAACCGCCAGCACCACGTCCACGCGCACCGCCCGCCGTGACAGCGGGGCGGGCTCCCCCTCCGGCCGCATCGCGTCGCGGGCGTGTGCCCACCACGTGCCCGGCCGCAGCACGTCGCCGGCCCGCTCTCGCCATGTGCCCGCCCACGACGCGTCGCGCGGCCGCCCGTACGGGTCCTCCTTCTCCATCCGCACATTGTGTGGCCCCCCGGCACACCTCCGCGTCCACCTGTGTGACCGCGCACCTGTCCGCCAGGAGTACTCCTCGAGGACGACCCCGCCGCCAGGTCCTCCGCGAGGAGGGCCGTATGTCGGTGCCACGGCCGACGCGCCGCCGCGGCGTTCGCCCGTACGTTCACCGGGCCCGCACAGGCATCGGCTTCCCGACCACGAAGGACGGACTCATGACTCAGGTGATCGAACTGGAGGGCGTGGCCAAGCGGTACGGCGGCGCCGACGCCGCGGCGCTCGGCCCGGTCGAACTCTCGGTGGCCGAGGGCGAGGCCCTCGCCGTGACGGGTCCGTCGGGCAGCGGCAAGTCCACGCTGCTGAACCTCGTCGCCGGTTTGGACCGGCCGACCGAAGGCGCGGTGACCGTGGCCGGGCAGCGCGTCGACCGGTTGAGCGAGCACGCGCTGGCCCGGTTCCGCCGCGAACGGATCGGTATGGTCTTCCAGTTCTTCAACCTGCTCGACGACCTCACTGTCGCCGACAACATCCAGCTTCCCGCCCAGCTGACCGGGACCGCCCGGCGGGCGGCGGTATCCCGCGCCGGGGAGCTGATGGAGGTGCTGGGAATCCAGAAGCACGCTCGCGCCTACCCGGGGCGGTTGTCCGGCGGCGAGCGCCAACGGGTCGCTGTGGCACGGGCCTTGGTGAACCGGCCCGCTCTGCTGCTCGCCGACGAACCGACGGGCGCGCTGGACACCGCCTCGGGGCAGGAGGTACGTGATCTGCTCGTCGACTTGCACCGCGGCGGCCAGACCGTTGTCCTCGTCACGCACGACCTGGAGCTGGCCCGGGCGTGTGCGCGGCGCACGATCCATCTCGTCGACGGCCGCGTCGCGGTCGACACGCACGTGGAGGCCGTCCGATGAGCCGTTTCGGCAGCGGTGCCTTGGGGAGGGTGGTGCGTTCCGGGGTCGGCAGGCGACGCGTCCAGACGCTGGTGATCGCCGTGGCGACGATGATGGCGGTGGCCTCGGCCGTGGTCGCCGGGTCGCTCATGGTCGCCACGAACGCTCCCTTCGACCATGCCTTCGCGCGGCAGCACGGGGCGCACCTCACCGCGGAGTTCGACCCGGACCGCGTGAGCGCGACACGGCTGGCGAGCACCCGTCGCCTGCAGGGGGTCACGGCGAGCGCGGGACCGTTCCCGTCCACGACGATCAGACCGGTGGGCCCGGACGGCGGGCACCTGCCCGCGTTGACGCTGGTCGGACGGCCCGGCCCGGGAAAGGACGTGGACGAACTGGACCTGAGGTCGGGCCGGTGGGCGCGCAAGCCCGGCGAGATCGTGTTGTCGTCCGAATTCTCCGGCCAGTTCCTCAAGCTCGGTTCGACACTGAGGAGTTCCGACGCCGCAAACGCGCGGACGCTGACCGTCGTCGGCTTCGCGCTGTCGGCCGGCAGCAGCGCCGAGGTCTGGGCGACCCCCGCCCAGGTCAGGTCCCTGGCCACCGGGGACACAGGCCTCACCAGCCAGATGCTCTACCGCTTCGACTCCGCGGCAACGAAAGCCCAGATCGCGGACGACCGCAAGAAGCTCACCGCCGCCCTGCCCAAGGGGGCGCTGGTCGGTACCCAGTCGTGGCTGGACACCAAGCGCGCCGCCGATCAGGGTGCGGCGGCGACGATCCCCTTCCTGTTCGCCTTCGGAGTGCTCGGCATCGTCATGTCGGTGATCATCGTCGGTAGCGTGATCAGCGGCGCGGTCGGCACGAGCCTGCGCCGGATCGGCATCCTCAAGGCCATCGGATTCACCCCGGGCGAGGTCGTACGGGCCTACGTGGCCCAGGCGTTGATCCCCGCCGCGGCCGGCATCGCGCTGGGGGTCGTCCTCGGCAACCTGCTGGCCGTACCGCTGCTGGAGGACACCGAGTCCGTGTATGGAACGGTCTCGCTCTCGGTGGCCTGGTGGGTGGATGTCGTGGTGCCCGCCTGCGCGCTGCTCGTGGTCGGTATCGCGGCGCTGGTGCCCGCGCTGCGGGCCGGGAGGCTGCGGACGGTCGAGGCGATCGCCGTCGGCAGGGCACCGCGCACCGCGCGCGGTCAGTGGGCGCACCGCGCGGCCGGGCGGCTCCCGCTGCCCAGGCCGGTGACATACGGTCTTGCCAGCCCCTTCGCCCACCCCGTGCGCGCCTTGGCCATGGTGCTGGCAGTGACCTTCGGAACGGTGGCCGCGACGTTCGCGGTGGGACTGACGCAGTCCCTCGACGCCGTGGCCGGCGCGCAGGATCCCGAGAACCGCGCCGATGTCACCGCCATCATCGGCGGACCCGACTCGGGCCGCGGGCCGCGCCCGGTGGAGCAGAGGCAGAAGCCGTCCGCGGCCGGCTCCGAGCGCGCGCCCGCAGCATCGGCGGCGAACCAGGAGCAGCCGTCGGCCGACCCGGACAAGGTGCGTGCCGCGATCGCGGCGCAGCCCGCCACCGCCACGTACTACGGCACGGCGATGGGGGACGCCAGGGTGTCCGGGATCTCCGGCACCGTCCGCGCCATGCTCTACCAGGGTGATTCACGCCCCGGCAGCTACGAGATGATCCACGGGCACTGGCTGTCCGGGCGGGGCCAGGTCGTGGTGCCCACCCGCTTCTTGGAGAGGACGGGCACCAGGGTCGGCGAGAGCGTGCGGGTGACGTTCGAGAAGGAGACCGTGAGCCTGCGGATCGTCGGCGAGGCATTCGACACGTCGGACGACGGCATGCGGGTCCACGCGGATCTCGACAGCTTCGCCGAGGCGCAGCCGGAGGCCTTCCACATCCAGGTCGAGCCGGGGATCTCCCCCGCCGACTACGCGCAGAAACTCAGCCAGGCGATCAAGCCCCTGGGCGGCGACGCGTTCGCCGAATCCGCCCCGGAGGGAGAGAACATGATCGTGCTCCTGGAGGCGATGGCCGCGCTGCTCACCCTGATGCTGGTCTCCGTGGCGGGCCTCGGAGTACTCAACTCCGTCGTCCTCGACACCCGCGAGCGCGTCCACGACCTGGGAGTGTGCAAGGCACTCGGCATGTCCCCGCGCCAGACGGTGGGGCTCGTACTCGCCTCGGTGGCCGGGATCGGTGTCGTCGGCGGGCTGATCGGCGTCCCGGTCGGGTTCGCGCTGCACGGCTACGTGCTGCCGGTCATGGGAGAAGCCGCGGGCACCGGCCTGCCGCCCTCCGTCCTCGACGTCTACGACCCCACGCAACTGCTGCTGCTCGGCCTGGCCGGCGTACTCGTCGCTGTGTCGGGCGCGATGGTCCCGGCAGGATGGGCTGCCAAGGTCCGCACGGCCACAGCGCTGCGCACCGAGTGACCGGCAGGCGATCGGCACCCTGCGGTGCTCCGAGACATGCTGGGTGGTCCGCACCGCGCGGTGCGCGCGGAGACGCGCTGTGTGCTCCGCACCGTGCGCTGCCTGCCGGGACGCCGCCGCCTGAACCGTACCGGTCCTGTTGTCGGTGCCCGTGCCGGAACAACTCGGCCACCCGGACCCTCAGCTCGTTCTTCGTCCCCAGCCGGCGTCCAGGAGCGACCAGCGGCGCAGCCGAACCCGTCGGAGCAGCCGCACCCGGCAGAGGCACAGCCTTGGCCGTAGTGCAGCTTGTAGTAGGTGATGGCGTGGAAGCACACCGGATCATGGCACCGAGCAGTCCTTCAGACAGACCACCCGTTTCCGTGCGCCAACGGTCCGCCGCCAGAGTCCTGGGTGACCGCACGTTTCGGCTGTCCTCGGGGCAACGCGGTCGAGGCGAGGAAGTCGTCGAGCATCGCGATCTGTACGTCCTCGGGGAATCGGCCGGGGTCGAAGAGCGCCTGGACCACCAGTCCGTGTGTGAAGGCGACGGCTGCGGCCGCGAGTTGCTCCGGGTCCACGGTCGCGGGGAGTTCGCCGAGATCACGTGCGGCCTCGATGTGCGGGCGGATCGTCGAGCGCAGCCGGGTGTAGCGGTCGGCCTGTTGGGTGGTCAGCTCGCCATCGGCGAGAGAGAGGTCCCAGGAGCTGACCCAGATGCGATTGCGGGCGATGTCGCCCGGCGTCAGCGGCAGGATGTCCAGGAGCATGGCGCGCACCGTGGCGAGGCCCGCGCCGGGACGCGCGCGGCGGGGCCTGTCGGCGGTGCGTTGCTCCAGCAGGTGCAAGGCGTGCGTGATCAGGGCCCGTTTCGTCGGGAAGTAGTGCATGAGCATCCCGGTCGAGACGCCCATCCCTGTGGCGACGGCACGCAGGGTCAGCCCGCCGAACCCCTTCTCGGCGAGGACCTGCCATACGGCCTCGGATACGTCTTTGCGACGGGCTTCACGGTCTCCGGGCGCGGGCGGCATGGTGCTAGCTTACGTACCGAACGCTTGTTATGCACCTAGAGAAGGGGCCTCCATGTTCATCCTGCCGCTCGGCGCCCATGCCCAGCTCCGTCCGCTGGAGCCCTGGCAGGCACCGGAGTTCCTCGCCCATATCGATCGCGCCCGGGCCACGGTGGACCCGTGGATCCCCTGGGCGACGTTCAGTACCGACCTCGAATCGGCCACGGCCACCCTGCAGCGCTACGCCGACCGTCTGGCCGCGGACACCGGCCGGATCTACGGCATATGGCTGGACGGCGACCTGGTCGGCGGCGTCATGTTCACCCGATTCGACAGCGCCGCCGGCGTCTGCGAGATCGGCTGCTGGCTGGAGCAGTCCGGGGAGGGGCGAGGCCTAGTGACCCGAGCCTGCCGGATGCTGATCGACTGGGCTTTTCGGGAACGCGGAATGAGCCGCGTCGAATGGTGGGCGGCCGCGGGCAACACCCGCAGCACCGACGTCGCACGCCGGTTGGGCATGACCCGCGACGGCGTGCTCCGGCAGCGTTATCCGCATCAAGGTGTGCGCCAGGACAGCGAGGTCTGGTCGGTCCTTTCCGAGGAATGGCCCTCTGCCGAGGAAGAGTCCAGGTCAGACGTCCTGGCCGAGTTCGACCGGCTGATGAGCGTATTCATCGGCGCCTTCACCAACACCGGCGACCGCGACCCCGACCTCAGCGTCATCCGCGACGTCTTCGTCCCACAGGGAAGGATCATCGCGAACGTCGGGAACGAACCAGTGATCTACGACCTCGACGCGTTCATCGAGCCACGGCAGAAGATGCTCACTGACGGAACGCTGACAGAGTTCTCCGAATGGGAGGTCTCCGAGCGGACCGAGATCTTCGGATCGATCGCGCACCGGTTCAGCGAATACCGCAAATCCGGCTACCGGCACGGCAAGCGGTTCGAGGGCTCCGGCTGCAAGACCACTCAGTTCCTCCGGACCCCGTCAGGATGGAAAATCTCCTCGCTGGCCTGGGACGACGGGCCCACCACCGTCACCGGATGACCGGACCGCTGCCCCGGAAGACGGGTGTCCGGCAGGTCGAGCGTCGGCGTCCTGCGCATGACTCAGGGGGCCTTCTACGAGGAACGGCCGGGCCCGGCCGCCGGTGGCCGTGTCCAAAGCTCCGCGAACGCCGGCAGCGGGCTGTCGCCCCCCAGGCCCGATCGTCTGATCCTCAACGGCGTCGCGACACGGCCTGGATCGCTGCCGGGGTCAGCGCGGGGCTCAGGAGCTGAGGACGCCGACGATCCGAGCGGAGCTGGGCCTCAACGGCCGGATGGGGAGGGTGAGATGGGAGGTTCGGGAGGAGGAGTGAGCCGTATCGTGCCGCCTGGTTCGGTGCAGCCGTGCGCGCCGGACGTGAGGACGGTGCAGGCCTTCGCGTCGGACGGGGTGTCGGCCGCGACCATCGGGCTGTAGACGTCGGTGTCGTAGTGCACTGTGCCCTGGCGGATCGCGCCTTTCGCGGGCACCACGCGTGCGATGTCGCCCACGCCTCCCCAACTGATGCGCGCCCAGGCCGCCTTGCAGGAGTCGCTGTAGCGCAACTCGACGTATACGCCTTGGACCTTGGTGAGGGCCGAGGTCCAGGGGTCGCCGCATCCCTCCGTCTTCGGATCCTTGCCGGCACAGCTCTGCTCGAAGCAAGTGATGTCGAGCTGATTCCCGCCGGAGCCGCCTGTGCTGGAAGGCCGATGTGTGTCGGCCGAACCCCTGAGAGGGTGCGTCACCCGGAGCGCGACGGTGCCCCCGCCGATGACGAGCGCCATGGCGGCGGACAGCACGATCCAGCGGCGGGCGGCCCAGCCGGTCCACGACTCAAGTGGGAGCCTTCGGCGCCGCAGGCCCGTGGTCGTGTCGGTCGGCAACCGCGCGTCATCGGTCGCCGCCGAGGTCGCGGAGGACGGACCCGACTCATCGGGCTGAGGGGATGCGACGTGCTCGCGAGCCTTGGCGGGCTTGGGTGCGGTGCCGGGGGCGGGCCCTTCCCGCTGCTCCGAGGAGCCCTGTCGGCTCCAGGCTCGTGCCGCCAGCTCCCACAGCGCGGCAAGCCGCGCCTGATCCGCGCTGACCATCCGCGCCAACGCGTCCGCGGCCTGCCGGGGTGGCAGAGACTTGCCGTTCAGATAGCGCTCCCATGACGACTTGCTGTACAGCGTGCGCTCGGCCAGCGCGGCCAGACTCAGACCGCTGCGGTCCTTGAGGCGCCGCAACTGTTCGACGAGGGCGCGCACGTCCGGTTCGAGCGTGTCGGGAAGCGGTTTCCGGTCAGCCATGTTCCACCTCGGTGGCTCTCACCCGTCATGGCTCCCCACCCTGCTGGAAGCGCAGTCCCGAGCAGACCCGCTGGGGGCCGGATCGAGCCAAAACGATGACGGGGTGTCAGGGATCGGGGTATGACGGGTTTATGAACTCGCCTGGCTGCGTCGGCCGACGGGCGGCCCTGTCGGCCGCCGTCTGCTCGGTCGTCTTCGCTGCGACCTGTGCCGCGAGCGCGCCGTCCGCCGATCACGCGACGTATGTGACCGGTTCCGGTGCCTTCGCCGACGACTGGAGCGAGGAACCTCTCTTGGAGGCGGGACGGACGCCTCGCAGCGATCTGGTCGGGCTGTGGCAGGCCATCTTGTGGGCGGACGGCTATGTGTCCAGCTCTGGGATCACATGCGCGTTCGACACCGCCACGAGCAGGGCGACCCAGACATGGCAGACCAACCACGGCCTCGGCGCCGACGGAGTCGTCGGCGCGGCAACGTTCGGCTTCGCGGCTCGAAGACTCGTCTCGGCGCCGCCGTGGACGGCGTACCGCGGCGAGAAGTACACCCTGCCCCTGCTCCGTGGCCGCGGTGGGCTGTACGAGGTGTATGACGGGGGCCGCCTCCACGGGCTGCGGACGAATGAGGTCACCCTGACGAGCTGCCGCCGCTGACCGGTCGGGCCCAGCTGTCGTGCTCCGTCACACAGAGCTGGTGATCGAGGGACTGATCGGCCGCGCCGTCCGAGCCGTCCCAGCGGTCCGAACGGTCTCGATTCGAGACGACGACGCAGGCCAGCGCTCCCCGCGGAGTTGCGACCGTCATCGCGGTGCGCGAGGCGCCGGGACGTGTGTGCTGGGTTGCGACGCCCTGGGCGGCGACGAGCAGCCGCTCCGTTCCACGGGCCGGTCCCGCCTCGGCCCAGACCGCGTGACAGGCCTGGCTGTACCGCAGGGTGAGGACGGTCCCGTAGGTGCGCAGCGCGTGCACGACCGTGCTGAAGCGGTCGCACCGCTCCCGGTAGGGGTCCTGCCCCTGGCAGGAGCGACCATGGCAGCCCACTCCCGCAGACCCCGCGTCCGACGACCGCAGCGGCCACGGCCACGCCGGCGCGCCCGGCGGTGCCCCACGCGGCACGGGCGCTCTGCCGGGACCGCCGCTCCAGAGGTGAACGAGGGCCAGAACGGCGATCAAGGCGCCGGCCCCGATGACGGCACCGACAGCCACCCCTCTTCGGCCGACGACGACGGCGGCTGTCCCAAGACCGCTGCCTGAAGGAGGCGTGGATCCGGGCGGGCCAGGGGGTGCCGGGCCGCTCTTCGGCGGCCCGGGAGGAGGCACGTCCCCTTCGGACCCAGCGAGTTGCATGGTCCCGTCCTGCCAGGCCACCGCAGCCGACTCCCAAAGGACGCGTAACCGCCCCTCGTCCGCGTCGGCCAGCCGGCCGAGCAGCTTGACCGCCCGCCACGGGGGCAGCTTGCGTCCGTTGAGGTAGCGGTGCCAAGACGTCGTGCTGTACGCGGTCTCGGTAGCGAGTGAGGCCAGGCTCAGCCCCGCACGATCCTTGTACAGCCGCAGCTCTTCGACCAACCGGCTTGCCTGGTCGGGGAGCTCAACCCGCAACGGCCGCCATCGGCTCATCAGCATCCCTCGCCCCGACCTCGTCCTCCCTGCCCCGCCAATGTCTCACCGCGCGTCCCACGCCGTCCCGGCACCGTGTCAGACCGCACCGTCTTTTCACAGGTCAGCACGTGGGGCGTCCCGGTCTTTTCCCCACTGCCCGGGCTCTCTTGTGAGATCCAAGGCCGGCCCGGCACGGTCGATGACGCAAGGACACGAGCCGGGCGGCAGGGTGCACACCCGACACGGGAAGCCGGACCGCCTGCCAACACGGGGAGGTAGGCACCAACATGTACTCACGGAAGAACACCGCACGAAAGAGGATCGTCCTCGCCGCAGCCGCCACGGCGCTCGGCGCCGGCCTGGCCCTCGCCCCCTCGGCGAGCGCCTCGACGGACGGCATGAATCCGCACGCCGCTCCGTTCAGCGGCCCGTTCAAGGCGTGGACCGCCTCGCACCACGCTTCGGACATCGCGGGGGCGTGGGCACACGGCCACAGGGGCCCCCTCGACAACGGCCGAATCATGGTGGACGGAACGCTGTACGACACCAAGTACGACCACAAGGCGGCCTGCGTGCAGATCCACGCCAAGTACGCCGACGGCGGCACTCGTGACGAGTGGGTGTACACGAGCAGCAAGAACGGAAAATCCATCGGTCCCGGTGGTGGCTACACCTTCGCGTCGAGTGTACGGACGATCTGGGTGCGTGAGGGCCTCGGCAACGGAGGTCACTGCACGAGGATGGCCAGGGGCGTGCACACCATCTATCAGCGCTGAGGATTCAGCAACGGACGCTGAGCGCGGCGTGCCGCCAGGCCGAGGCGACGAGCCGCCCGGTGCTCTCAGGTGACACAGTCGAGAGTGCGGAACGGGGCTCGCGGTGGAGGGGGAAGCCGCGAGCCCGTTCCTCGCAGCAGTCGGATGCTCCGGCCCTCGTCGGTCACGAGGGCCGGCCACCCCCGAGCCCGGTGACCGGAGATGGGCCCGGCCACGTCCATCCCCGCACCGGCGTACGAGAGTTGCCGGCTCCACCGTCGACGACCCAGTGCCGTCTCCTTTGCCGTAGGCGTACTCTGCTTGGCAGTGGGTGCCGGGGTCCGAGAACATCGACGACGATCAGTGACCGGGGGCGATCATGAGCGTCGGGTCCGCGCAGCGGCCTATGCGTGTTGCCGTCATCGGAGTAGGCGTCCTCGGCGCCTGTGTGGGCTGGAACTTGTCGCGGCACGGGGCCGATGTGATCTTCATCGACGCGGGCCGGCCAGGCGAAGGCGTCACCAACTGGTCCTTCTCGTGGGTCAACGCCAGCAACAAGACCGTGCGCAGGTCCTACTTCGACCTGAACGTCGCGGGCATGGCGGCTCACCGTGAGCTCGCGGAGACCATCGGGCCGGACTCGTGGTGGTATCCCAGCGGCCATCTGCGCTGGGCCGGCGATCCCGCAGCGGAGGCGAAGTTCCTGGAAACAGCCGAGCTGCTGGCCAGTTGGGACTACAGGGTCGAGGTGCACACGGGAGACGAGGTGCGCCGTCGCCTCGAACCCGCTCTCACCGTGCCCGGCAGGACTCCGGTCCTGTTCTACCCCGACGAAGGGTGGGTACACGGTCGCCATCTCGTCGGCCGCCTGGTCGACCGAGCCGTCGAGTCCGGTTCCGAACGCCGGTCCGGCGCCGCGGTCCGCGACATCGGCATCCGCGCCGATGGGAGCATCCGGACAGTGGCCCTGTCGGACGGGAGCCGTCTCGACGTAGACGCCGTCGTGAACTCAGCGGGACCCAGCGCCTCCCAGGTCGCCGGGCTCATCACGCGTCCCCTGCCAATGCGCCGGGAACCGGGCGTCGTCACCCGGATCGACTGTGCCCAGGTCCCGGTTCACCGGGCCCTGCACGCGCCCCACATCGAGATCCGCCCTGACGGAGATACTTCGATGGTCCTCCACAGCCGCGAAATCGACGCGCTCATCGACACAGGTGAAGACCCGGCGGAACTCTCCCGGATGCTCCACGAATCGGCGCAGCGCGTCATTCCTGAACTCGGCAACTCCCGCATCGCACAGGCACGGGTGGCCCAACGGCCCATCCCGGCCGACGGATTCCCCTCGGTGGGAGCGGTGCCCTCTGTGCCCGGCTATTACGAGGCCGTCTCCCACAGCGGCATCACGCTCGGGCCGGTGATCGGCCGACTGCTCGCTTCGGAGATCCTGACCGGGAAGAGAGACACCCTGCTTGCGGACTTCCGCCCGGAGAGATTCTCCCCGTGACTGCGTCGAAAGGCGCCGGGCGTATCTGGTACGAACAAGACTGCCTGTCTCTCCTCGCCATCGCGGACCGGGAAAGGAACGAGCCTCGCCACCGTGCGTCTGGCAGTGCTCCAGAGGAACGATGTTCCCCTCCCGGCCGAGCCCTGTCCCGGCCACCCGAGAAGAAGTTGACCCCGGACGTGCCATGTCCGCGGTCGCTCAGGGCCTCGGTCCTGACCTCGTAACCGATGGACACGACGGAACAGGGACGCGATCGGCGTGTGGCGCCCTGCGACCGGAAGCCGCCGATCGCCAGTTCCGGATTGTCGGGCATCCCCGATGCGGAAAGACCTGTCACGCATGGATGCTGGTGCAGGCCAACAGAAACGGAGCGTCAGTGGAAGCGAGCACAACCCGCAGCGTGGTACGGGCACGGACGGGATCGGCTTTGGCCATCACTGTCCTTCTGCTGCCCCTCTGTGGGTACGGACTGGCCCGGACCGGGGCAGTCCCCCAAAGCACACCGATCATGCTCGGCCTGCTGTCCGGGATCGTCGGCTTCGTCCTCCTCCCTGCACTGTGCGAGGAACGAGCCCCGTTCCGGCACTCGTCGTCGCGTCTGGCTGCGCGCACCCTGACCGGCGAACGATCCATCGACCTGAACCGGATCGCCACCGTCCGACTGATGACGACCTTTTCGTACGGCAAGACGTACCGCACCCTCGTAGTACGTGACACCCACGGTGTTCGCCTGGGCATCACGACCGAGAGAAGCCGCAGGAAGCTGCGCCGGGCGGTCGAGAAGGCGGATGCCGACGCCGCGCACGGTGCCCCGGGACCCCGAGTCAGCCGTGCGGCCCGGACATATCTGGGCCTCGCGCCCGAGCGAGGGCTCATCGTCCACACGGTTCTCGCCTTTCTGCTGGTGACGGCGTCCGCGAGTCTGTACGTGATCGTCGCGCTCCGACTCGGCGGACAGTGAGCCCACCCGTGATGAAGGACCACCCCCTCACAGCCTTTGCCCCAGGCTCAACCATGCCGGGCACCTGTGGGCCTTCGCCTCGTCGAAGGCCGCTCCGGGCGCGAACGCCCACTACCGCCGACGGCGCGAGCGCGGTGACTGGCATGCGCATGCCCAGCGGCATCTGTTCAGCGCCGAATGACCGGCCAGCTCTTCCACTGCCTCCACCGAGGGGAACTGTCCGACGAACAAACGGCGTTCCCCTCCCTTCTCGCGGAGTCAGCTTGACGCTTGGCTCCGTGAGATGTCTTTGTCAGGGCTTCTTGTGCGGCTCTTCGCCCACACGGTCCACCACGGCGCGCTGGAGTACCGCGGTCGTCTGTATCACGCTGCCGGCCTTGCCGATCACCGTGTCCTCCCGCGTGACATCGCGGAAACCGAGGAAGGCGTACGTCGACTTGTCGAAAATCCACTCCTGGCGGTCTTCGGCCTGACCGTCCAGCGTGATCGCGACGCCGTGCCGGCCTACGGCGTCCACCGCGTCGGGGATCACCCTGGTGCCCGGGATCTGGGCGGCGGCACGGTAGAGGAACGCCGTGGTCTGCGGGTCCACGGACTCCTGGAGCATGCCGCCGAGATACTCGAAGACCCACGGCATGCTCACGGCGGGGCGCATGTTCCCCTTGGTGTTCTCCGCGTTCTCCATCTGCCTTCGCCAGTCGGCCTCGATCGCCCGAATCGCCGCGGCCGGGTCGCGAGGCAGGCCGGCCAGGTCCTCGAAGGGGCTCTGCGTGTGCCCGGGGCCTCCGACCGTCCCCTCCCCGGGGCCGGGGAAGTCGAAGCGTTCAGGGGCCTTGTCGCCGTACGCCTGGGCGCCGCCCTGGCTCCGGGACCAAGGAATCCACTCCCGAAGAGTCTGCAACTTCGTGAGTTTTCCAGCGGTCTTGGAGTACTTCTTGTGCACATGGCCGTGCTTGTCGGTCCACATCGCCTGGAGGGGGTTGTCCCTTCCGGCAGACACGCTGCGGATGTACACGTACTGGTGGTGGCCGACCTTGACGGCGGGTTCGCGGGAGACCACGGCGGCGGCGTTCTCCAGGAGCGTCGACGCCTTGGAGGGGGCGGACTGCACGGTGTCGGGGTGCCGGCCGTGGTGGTCGACGCCGGTGATGAGGACCGCGGCCGCTACGGCGGCCGCGGCGAGCGGGGCGACGACCGGCACCCAGCGCCTACGTCGACGTCTCGGCGCCGTCACGGCGTCCGCGGCGGCCTCGGGGGCGGTCGCGGGTACGGACTGACGGATCTCGCTCAACAGGTGCTCCTTGAGGACGCGCAGGCGGTCATCGGGCAGATCCCGGGCAGCCGGGGTCGGCAGCATCCGGGCCGCGTCCGCGCGCTCGGCGGACTCTGTTGCGTCGAAGCCGTCGTGAGCCGTCTTGGCGTTCATCGGTTCTGCTCCTGGATCGACCGGGCCGCGATCGTGCGGCCACCCTGTTGCTGTCCGGAACCGGGCGCCGGTTCCGTCCTGCCGGAAGCGAGTTCCTCGTCTGTCAATTGCCGCAACCGGCGCCGGGCGCGAGAGAGGCGGGAGCGGACCGTGCCGATCGGCACGTCCAGCGCCTCCGCTGCCGCCGCATAGTCGAGGTCCGCCCACACGCAGAGCGCGAACACCTCCCGCTCGCCGCGACGGAGCCGCCGCAGTGCCCGTTGCGCTGCGGCCAGTCGCCCGGCGTCCTCCATCCGTTCGACGACCTCGTCCGCGAAGTCCGGCGCGGTGTCGTGCGGCGGGACGCGGCTGAGTGCGGCCTGGTGGCGGCGAGCGGCCCGCGTGGTGTTGCGCAGCACATTGGTGGCGATGCCGAGCAGCCACGGCAGCAGGCCGTCGCCGTCGGGCCGCACCGTCGCGCGCAGCCGCCACGCCTCCAGAAAGGTCAGCGACACCACGTCCTCGGCCGTCGCCCAGTTCCCGGTGACCCGGACCGCGTACCGGTGCACTGTCCGAGCATGTTCGTCGAATATCGACCCGAAGGCTTCCGGATCACCGGAGCGCAGCCGGGCGCGCAAGGAAAGTTCCACACCTGATCCTGTCCGCACGCGCCACCGGGTTCCCGGAGATCTCCGTGACTCAGGTCACAACTGTGGACTGTAAGAAGGGCGGTGCAACTCCGGTCACCAAAAGTGCGCTTGTCACCAGTGCGGACTTGGCGATGGGGGCGACGGTTCATCGAGGAGTTCGTCTCCGGGGCCCGGCCCGAGCGCCTGGAGGTCTCCGGCCTGGCCCCGCACCGTAGACGTCTGCACAAGCGGCTACCGGTGGGCCCTGCTCGCCCTCGCCGCCGCCTGCGGCCGGGCCTTCGTCGCCTCGGTCAGCCGTGGCCCCGACAGCTCGTCAGCTGACCCCGTTCAACGCCAGGAGGGGCATTCCTTTTGCAGCGGAGGTCTTCGCGCAGCCGTAGTCCGCCGTTGGGATGTCGGTATTGCCGTAGCGGCGCAAGGGGGACACGGGCCCATCGCACGTTCGCCGGTGGATTCGGATCCCCGGCCCGCGCGTCGAGCGCACGCACACGATCCGTTTCGATGCGCGCCGGCACGAGGCCCACCACGCGGATTCCGCGCGGCCCTGTTCGTCAGCGAGGATCTCGCGTAACCGGCCGGAGCGGGCCGCAGGCATTCGAGAAGGTGAGGCCCGGGATCGGCTCGTTTCGGTTCCCGGGGTTTCGCCGGTGCGATCAAGGCCTGGCCGCGCGATCCGGGCCTGCCAAAAACGACCTGGTCGACCCAGAGACGACCTGGTCGACGCCGCAGTGGCATGCGCTCCAGCCTGGTGGGCCGAATCAGGCGCCTGCCTTGAGCTGCGTGCGTGAAACTCCCACCCGTGTGGAAGCCGGCGGATGAGGGCGTATCGGCTCACCGTCTGCGAATCCTCCGGCGCGCCGTCGATCAGAGATCGCCGGCTGCCGGCACTTCCTGGATCCCGACCGGGCGCTCGGGCATGAGGCCGAGGAGGCCCACCTCCAGCTCCTGCCCCGCATGAACGAGGGAGTTTCTCGCCATGCGGTGGGGCTTCGCGACGGACCGAACCGGCGCACAGGACAGGTCCGGGCCTGGTCCCGCAGGAGAGTGCGGTCACGACGGACCTACGGGGACCCAAGGCCCCTTTCGGTCCCGTTCCCGCTGGTCAGAGCTTTCCGCCGATCTCGCATGCCTGGCACGGCGGCCGGCCGCAGGTGCACTGCGTGATGGCCTCAAGGACCTCACGGTCGTGGTAGAGGCACTCGTCCTTGCAGGTATGGCGCGGGATGAATCCCGCCGGGATCTCACCGGGCCACGGCTCGTGACCGTCCCTGCAGCGGACGAACCGCTCGGGGTCGTTCGAGTGCAGGTCGTGCATGCTCGTCCGCGCCTCGTCCTCCAGCTCCCGCACTCGCTCCACCAGGCTCTTCAGCTCGGCGGCGATGCTGGAGTACCGGTCGGCGCCGGTCCGGACGTGTGCGGCCCGCAGCGCCATGGCTGCGTTGCCCAGAAATCTGCCGGCATCCTGAAGATCGGTCACGTGATGCATCTGAATGCCGTTCACGCCCCGTACCCACACGGCGTCCATGCTGCTCACTGAACCACCTTCCCGGCATTCGCCTTGGTCAACTTGCGAAACAGTATGCGCGGCGCCAGCGCCTCCGCATAGGAAAATCTGTCTATTAAGCAAGCTAAAGGTCCCGATCGCTCCTTGCTAGCAGATTCGGAGTGAATCGGGTCACGACAGGCGTGGGCTCTCATCAGGCATGACACAGCCGAAGGTCCATTGCTCCACTCATGGATCTTCGGCTGAATCTTCCAATCGATCTTCTGTTGATTTCTTGTCCGCTGTCCGACGACTGCTACCAGCCGGAATTATTGGAGTGCCGACGGTCAGGCCCGGGGCGAACTGTCACCGTCGTCCGGCGGCAGCCAGCCGCGCCGTTCCGACTCACACGCGCTATCCGGCGACTGTGTAGGAACGCGCTCCCGTTCCGGCAAGCCCTCCGCCGTCGACGATCAGGTACTCCGAACGGATGGGGCGCCCGTCGAACCAGCATTCCAGAATCTCGCGGGTACCGGCCGCGTAACGGGCCTGTGCCGAGAGGGTCGAACCGGATACGTGCGGAGTCATCGCCTCGGACGGCATGGTGCGCCAAGGATGATCGGGCGGGGGCGGCTGCGGGTACCAGACGTCGCCCGCGTAGCCGGCCAGCTGGCCGCTGTTGAGGGCCGCCACCACGGCGTCCCGGTCGACGATGAGCGCGCGTGCGGTGTTGACGATGTACGAACCGCGCCTCATGGCCCCGATCATGTCTTCGTCGAAGAGGTTCTGCGTCTGCGGATGCAGCGGCGCGTGGATCGACAGCACATCGACCGAGGCGGCGAGCGAACGTGCGTCAGGATGCCAGGTCAGCCCAAGTTCTTCCTCGACCTCCCTGGGGAGCCGGTGCACGTCGGAGTAGTGCAGATTCACCTCGAAGGGCTTGAGGCGGCGCAGTACGGCCTGACCGATGCGGCCGGAGCCGAGGACGCCGACGTCCATGCCTTCGATGTCGTAGGCGCGCGCGACGCTGTCCGCGATGTTCCAGCCCTTCTTGCCGGTCACCCAGTCGTGGGCGGGCACGAAGTTGTGCACCAGGATGAGGATCTGCATGACGGCGTGTTCGGACACGCTGATGCTGTTGCTGAAGGTCACCTCCGCCACCGTCATGCCGTGGGCGATCGCGCTCGGCAGGTCGACATGGTCCGACCCGATCCCCGCGGTGATCGCGAGTTTGAGCCGGGGTGCGGCGGCGATCCGCTCAGCGGTCAGATAGGCGGGCCAGAAGGGCTGCGAGATGACCACGTCACTGTCGGGCAGCTCGCGGTCCAAAGTGGATTCGGGTGGTTCCTTGTCACTGGTGACGACATAGGTGTCGCCCCGGTCTTCCAGGAACCGGCGTAGTCCCAGTTCTCCCGAGACGCTGCCGAGGAGCTGCCCCGGAGTGAAATCCAGGCCTTGTGGGGTCGGCGTCGTCTGACCGCCCGGATAGCCGGTGATGGCCGGGATTTCGTCGCGGGCGTAGTCCGGAGGATAACCGTCCACGGGGTCGGGATAGAGCACCGCAAGGATCTTTGCCATGGTCGTCCTCCATCGGTGGTTCCGCTGTCTCCGGCGAGACCGGTCGGGTACCGATGATCTCCAATTTTAATTGAGCTGGCGGTGATGCTGCAATCCCCACGCCTGATGGGGGGTTGGGCCAATGGATAGGGATGCAGCCATTTCGATGAGGCCTATGTCAGGAGTCCGGGCGACAGCGTCCACGCAGCCGAACTCCCGTAAGGAGGAGCCGAACCCTGCTGCCGTGCTGACGTTATGCGCACGGATGGCGCCGGGGTGTGCCGCCCCTGAGGTCGCACCCGTCCGTGTGGTCCGCCGCCCGCGGATCTCCGTGGGCCGGTCCGCAAGCGGCGGCGGCCGATCTTGTCCGAGCGGCTCGACGGCTTGTCCGATGAGGGTCGTTGCTCGCCGGGCGCACGAGGCCGGGCTGTCCGGAGCAACCTGCCGGCTCGACGACCCCGTCCCACCAGCAGTTGTCGCATGTGAGAGCTCGTCAGGCGACAGAGTGGAGCGAAGTCATCACAGCCTCCCAAGGGTCGGAAGCCGATCAGGGCCTTGCGGATACTCTCCCGGACTTGACACGCGGAATTACGAGACGAATCCTTGAAGTTAGGAATCATGCTGTGGCATCGGCCCGTCCGGGCGCGCCACAACATAGCAGGGTTGGCTGGCGTCCACCGAAATCCGGAGGCTGCTGATGGCCACCTACGAATATCTATGCAGCCGTTGCGGGTCGTTCGATGTGAAGTTGCAGATCGGGACGGCTCCCAAGGTTTACGGTTGCCCTGTTTGCGCCGCCGTCGCGAGACGCGTGTATTCCTCGCCCGGCCTCTCACTGACCTCGAATTCGGTCGCCGCCCTCCATGTGCAGGAGGAACAGGCACGCGAGGCCCCGGCAGTAGTCTCCGAAGTGCCGCCACGCACGAGGGCGCCAAGGCGTCCTCACCCCGCACTCTCGCGGTTGCCGCGTCCCTGAGGGCGGTGGTGGACAAGGCAGAACGTCTCGTACGACATCGAAACGACGTCGTCCCGTAGTGGTGCGCAGAATGCGGCATCACGCCATGCGGGCCCATGGATGACGCACATTCGCGGCAACTCATCCGCGGCCCGCAGTCCAGGAATTACCCGATTCCGCCCCGGCCACGCGGACCTAGGAGGTGCGTCCCGTGGGAAACGTGGGACTGCTCTTTGTCGGCGCGGTGCTCTTCATGAACGGGTTGCTGCTCCTCGGGAAGGTAGATGCCCGGTCGGGAGCAGTGTTCAACCTCTTCGTAGGCGCACTGCAGGTACTGACGCCGACCTACCTCATCTTCACCGCGAACGGCGACAACACGAAGATCCTGGCCGCGTCCGGCATCTTCCTGTTCGGCTTCACCTACCTCTACGTAGGTATCGGCCTGCTCATCGGTCTCGACACCAGCGGTGTCGGCTACTACTCGCTGTTCGTGGCGGTCGTCGCTCTGGGGTACTCGTACGTCAGTTTCCATCTCTTCAAGGACTATCCCTTCGGGGTCATCTGGCTCTACTGGTCCTTCCTGTGGTTCCTGTTCTTCTTGCTGCTCGGTCTCAAGAAGGAGAGCCTCACGATCTACACCGGTTGGGTCACGGCGATCGAAGGCTGGGTCACCGGCGTGATCCCGGCGGGCCTGCTGCTCTCCGGCTACTGGAAGCACCCCGACGAGACCGCCATCGCATTGGGCGCCTTCGGCGTGGTCGTGTTCGCGGCCCTGTGGCCACTCACCCGGAAGTCGCGCCAGGCCACCTCGACCGCCCCGCCGGCCGGAAGCGTGGACGCACCGACGTGACCGGATCAAAGAATGAGGAGTTCTCATGCCTGAAATTCTCTTCAGCGTGGACCATGCCAAGTCGATGCGTGACCAGGATGTGCCCGGCCACAACAGATGGCACCCGGACATCCCGACCGTCGCCATGGTGAAGCCAGGAGCAGAGTTCCGTATGGAGTGCCGCGACTGGACCGACTGCCAGGTCGGCAACAACGACACCGCGAACGACGTACGCGACATCGATCTGACCATCCCGCACATGCTCAGCGGCCCGATAGGCGTGGAGGGCGCCGAACCCGGCGACCTGCTCGTCGTCGACATCCTCGACCTCGGCCCCGTGCCGCAGCAGACCGGGGACGCGGCAGGACAGGGCTGGGGCTATACCGGCATCTTCGCCAAGGCCAACGGCGGAGGCTTCCTGACTGACTACTTCCCGGACGCCTACAAGGCGGTATGGGACTTCCACGGGCAGCAGGCCGTCTCCCGCCACCTTCCCGGGATTCGCTTCACCGGAATCACCCACCCCGGGTTGTTCGGAACCGCCCCGTCCGCCGAGATGCTCGCCCGTTGGAACGCTCGCGAGCAGGCACTCATCGACACGGACCCCAACCGTGTCCCGCCCCTCGCCGTACCGCCGGACAGCACCAACGCCCTTGCCGGCACGGCCACCGGAGACCTCGCACAGCGCATCGGCGCGGAAGGCGCGCGCACGGTGCCGGCCCGCGAGAACGGAGGCAACCACGACATCAAGAACTTCACCCGGGGATCGAGAGTCTTCTACCCCGTGCACGTCAAGGACGCCAAGCTCTCCGGAGGCGACCTCCACTTCAGCCAGGGCGACGGAGAGATCACCTTCTGCGGCGCCATCGAGATGGGCGGCTTCATCGACTTCCACGTCGACCTGATCAAGGGCGGCATGGAGACGTACGGCATTTCCACCAACCCCGTGTTCATCCCGGGCAACGTCGAGCCGAGGTACACGGAGTTCCTCACGTTCATCGGCATCTCCGTGGACCATGACACGGACACGAACTACTACCTCGACGCGACGCTGGCCTACCGCCGGGCCTGCCTCAACGCCGTCGAGTACTTCAAGAAGTTCGGCTACAGCGGAGAGCAGGCGTACCTGCTGCTCGGCTCCTCGCCGATAGAGGGACGCATCAGCGGCATAGTCGACATTCCCAACGCCTGCTGCTCCCTCTACGTACCCACCGCCATGTTCGACTTCGACGTCCGGCCGACCGCCGCGGGCCCGAACAAGGCCGACCGCGGCCAAGCCGCGCTGACCACTGCCTGAACCGGACAACGAGGGGTTCGCGAAAGTACATCTGCCGATCGACACACAGGCGTCACCGATAACCTCGGTGGCGCCTCCTCTGTGGCTCTGGTGGACGCGGCGCGGGCTCTAGTGGACGCGGCGCGCCTTGTGCCTGCCGACGTCGAAACGAGCTCGGGCAGGTAGGTGGGCCACTCCGGTGCAGTCGCGTGCACGCGCGACCGGGCCCGTACACAGCGCCTGCAGCACGGGGCCGGGTGCGCCGTGCTCGGTCAGTGTGAGGGCCACTCGGAGGCGCGGGTGCGCCGGCCGTCCGCTGATGTGGACATGCGCGTGCTCGACATCGGTCAGCGCACGTGTTTCGGTGGTGATCGCGTCGCTGAGGGCACTGGCTCTCAGTTCGACGTTGTCGGGTGGCCGCGTGCCGCCCAGGTCCACCGAATCGGGACGGTGGCGACGTACTTGGGCGAGCAGCCACAGAAGGGCCAGGACGACTGTCAGGAAGAGGCCGGCGATGACAGCGGGCCACCACCAGCCCTGGTCGCTCCAACGGGTGCGGTCGGCCCTGCTGAGCAGGACGTCGTGGGGCGTGGCCCACGGCCAGTCGGCGGGCGGTGCCAGGTGAAGCCGACGGTAGAGGTCGAGGCCCGCGGCCAGGACCAGCAGGCCGCCACCGAGCAGCACCAGGCCGCTGACGGCCAGCAGGAGACGGTTGAGTGTGGATCGACCGTTCATGGCACGCTTCCTGGGGTTGGGTCAACCGGTGGGTTGCCGTGTGCGAACCGCCAGCCGCGGCGTGTGTGCCAGAGCGAGCTGACGGCACTGTTCGTGCAACGCCTGGGCGAGTTCTCCGCGGACGGTCTCGGGATCACGGAAGCGGACGTCCGCGCGGGCGCTGACGCGGTGGCGGCCGACCCGGACACGGGCTCGGCTGACGCCCGGGACCCGCAACGCCGCATCCCGCAGCAGCAATTCGGCGCCACGCCGGTTCAGCCACGCCCCCACCTCCGCGCAGCCCTCAGGCGTCCGTAGCGGCAACAGCCGTCGCATGCCGGGGGTGAATGCGAGGACCAGTAGCCACAGACCGAGCACTGCGGCGACGGCGCCACCGATCAGCAGCCAAGGGTCGTCCACCGGCCGGGTGGCGAACTCGTCGGCGAGGCGGGTGCGCCACGCCCTGTCAGGCTGTCCGGCGCGCGCGGCGATCACGTCGTACAGAAGCGTCCCTGCGACACAGAGCGTCACCACCGCGACCAGTGCGGCTGGGACGCGGCGCGGCGACCACAGGCGCGGTGACCTCGTACCCCCGCCGTCGGGCGGCTGGGGCTGCGCCTCGGGAGCGTGCCCGCCCGGCCGTGCGGTGTCAGCAGCCCCCTGGGCGTCGAGTGTCATGACGACCCTCCTTTGCCGGTTCTGTGGCGCTCGGACGGCGGCGTCACTGGACGCGGCCCGGCCGGTCTGCAGTGGCCAGCCGCCGAATGATCAACGTGACGGCGCTGATGTGCAGGCCTGTCAACTGGGCCACCCGGTCCGCTACTTCCCGTTGCAGGTGCCGGCAGGCGCCCGCGATGTCGGTGGGGTACGGAAGGTCCACCGACAGTGCGAGGTGCGCCGTCCCCTCGTGCGTGCTCACGCGAACACCAGGTGCGGCCATCTCCGTGAGCGGCTCTCCAGGCCCGCCGAGCCGGTGCAGTGCCGTACTCGCGACACGGGCGGCGATGCGCGCCACGACCCGATCCGGTATCACCGTCGCGCCACGCTCGGCAGGCGGCGGGGGCCGTCGGGTGTCGGGCGCGTGCCCGCCCTGCGCGTGCGCCGGTGAGCGGACGCCCGGGGTGGTGCTCACCCTTGCCGCCGGGTGGACATGTCTCGTTGCCGCCGGGTGAACACGTCCATGTCGCCCTGCAGGACGAGACCGACGACCAGGCCCACCGCGCCCAGGGCGGCCACCAGGAGGAAAGCCCAGAAGCCGCCGAAGTAGCCGGCGAAACCCAGTGCCATTCCGGCCGCCAGACCCACTGTTGCTGTATTCATCGCTCACTCACCTGTCCCACCGACAAATCATTGGACGCGCCCCTGAGCCGACTCGCTCTCTTCTTCCTCGTCGGGAAGCTTCACGTCGTCGACGACGAGGTTGACCTCGACGACCTCCAGGCCGGTCATGCGCTCCACGGCGGAGATGACGTTGACGCGGACCTCGGCTGCCACGTCGACGATGGAGTAGCCGTACTCCACGACGACATCGAGGTCCACAGCAGCCTGGCTTTCGCCCACCTCGACCTTCACGCCGCGGCTGACGCCGCCGGCCCCCCCACCGGGGACGCGTTCGCGCATGGCGCCGATGGCGCGGGCCATGCCCGCACCGAGGGCGTGGATACCGGGTACTTCTCGGGCCGCCATCCCCGCGATCTTGGCCACGACGCCGTCGGCGATGGTCGTTCTGCCCCGTGTCTCGGGTGAGGTGCCGGCGCCGGTGGGCCCCTTCAGCATGGTCGCGGCCCCACGGGAGCCGTCCTGTCCGGTGGAGGGCCGGTCGGTGGTGTCCGTCATGACAGTCGCCTCGATCCATCGCTGCGGGCACCGGCACAGCGCCCGTCACATGGTTGGACACACCTGTCGGACAAATCGTCACGAACTCGAATCACATCCCTCAACACGGGAACACGTAACACCGCCAGAAGGAGGTGCAGACGTGACACGCAACGCCAGCGCCTCCCCGCGCCGAACGGAAGCCCCTGCCCGTCCCGGACCACCCCCACAGCCCCCTCCCCCGAGCCCGAGCCCGACAGACAGGCTGCTCGGCACACCGGACGACATACTGGCGACCCGGGCCGGCGAAGGAGACGAGGAAGCCTTCGCCACTTTGGTACGCCGCCACAGCCGCCCCCTGCTCGCCATGGCCTTCCACACGCTCGGCAACGCCCAGGACGCCGAAGACGCCGTGCAGGACGCATTCATCAGCGCCTGGAGGCGCCTGCCCGAATTCCGCCACGCCTCGGCCTTCAGCACCTGGATGTACCGCATCACCGCCAACCGCTGTCTCAACTCCCTGCGTCGCCGGCCGGCCCCGGTACCGTTGGACTCGGTGGCCGCACTCGCCGCCCCCGGCATGCGCAGCTCTCCCGTCCGGTCAGCCGAACAGGACGCACTCACCGACGCCCTGGTCCACGCACTCGGCGCCCTGGAACCGCGGCAGCGGCTCTGCTGGATCCTGCGGGAACTGCACGGCCTGTCTTACGCGGAGATCGCCCAGGTGACCGGCACCACCGAGCAAACGGTCCGCGGGAGACTGTTCCGAGCACGTCGATCGCTGAAGGAGGCGCTGAGCTCATGGCGCTAGGCGACCATCCCCCTCAGCCTCCGGAACCCGCACATCGACCGAGGCCGTCGCACAGCACACCCCTCGACGAGATCGGCCGGGGCGTCGACGACGTACTCACCTGCGGGCAACACCTCAGCCGCGCCTGGGAGCACGCCCGCGACAGCTTCGCGCCCGCCGACCCTCACCTGGCCGAGTGTCCCTACTGCCGCGCCGCCGTCCAAGGACTGGCCGCGTTGAACGCCGCGACCACGGTCCTGCGCAAGCGCTCGCCTCCGAGCACACAGCGCCTCGTGTCCCGTGTCATGGACATCGTCCGGCACGAGGTACGGCCGGGGACGGGACTGCCGCTGAACGACCCCACGCGCGGCCTGCAGATCACCGAACACACCGCCGCCGCCGTGCTGCGACGCGCGGCGGACGCGATACCGGGTGTCACCGCCGCGAGCTGCCGCATCACACGAGCCGACGATGACGTGGGAGTTCGTGTGAGCATCACTCTTTCCGCAGGCCTGGACCGCTCTCTGCCCGAGACGGCCGAACGGGTGCGCTGCTCGCTGACGGACGCCGCCGAGCAGACCCTGGGGCTGGCGGTTACAGCGGTCGACTGCACAGTGATCGACGTGCAGCCCACGACAGCACCGGCCGTGCGTGCAAACACCATCCGCGGGTGGTGAGCCGGACAGCCCACCATGACCGCGTGCACCCCTCGGCGGTGACGGCCATGCGATCGGGCCGAGCCCGGGAGGGCACCGCCGCCCACCGTCCGGCGTTACTCCCTGGGCACCGAGGGTGAGTCCGCGGAAGTGTCTCGGTGACGGCGGCCGCGGGAAGCTCCACCGCGCGCCCGGGGGCGCAGGCTGTGACGCGACGCGAGTGGCAGGCGGCTATCGCCGCGAATACGAAGCCAGGGCCGTCCCAGCGATGAGTCCGCCCGCGACCGCAGGTCTACATTGCGACCGAGACGACCGACTCACCAGGGGCACGCCATGGGTCTCATCCACATCGAACTGTTCGCAACCCTCGACCTCGTCGGACAGGCACCCGGCGGCCCCGACGAGGACCCGGTGGGGTTCCCGTTCGGCGGCTGGCAGGCACCGCTGCTGAACGAGGTCACCGGGGCGCAGATCAGTGCCGCGTACGAGGGTACGGACGCCCTCCTGCTCGGCCGGCGGACGTATGACATCTTCGCCGCCTACTGGCCGCACCAGGAGGGCGGGAAGGGCAACGAGATAGCCACGCTCTTCAACAGCGTCCCGAAGTACGTGGCCTCCCGCGGCAGGGCCGACCTCTCGTGGGCCGGGTCCACGCAGCTCGGCCCGGATCTGGGGGGCGCGGTGCGCGAGATCCGTGACCGGCACGAGCACGTGAAGGTCGTCGGGAGCCTGGACCTGGTGCAGACCCTCCTGCGCGAGAAGCTCTTCGACCGTCTCGACCTCTGGGTGCACCCGATCATGCTCGGCGTCGGGAAGAAGGTGTTCGACGGCGGCGTGGTGCCCACGAGTGTCACACTCCTCGAACCGCCGGTAGCCGGTCCGCAGGGCACCGTGTACCTGCGCTACGGACTCGCCGAAGGCACACCCACCACAGGGGACATGACCGCCCCCGACCACGGTGCCGGACGCGATGACTGAAGCCGCCTCGCACCAGGCTCCGTGAAGTCGACCGTGATTCGCGAAAGGCCGCGGAGGCACGGCGCGAGGTGCTCGGCGACGACTGCCTCGTCCGGCGTTCACCCGTCCTGGGGCAGTGACAGGCGTGAGAGGTGCTGCCTGGAGCCCGTCCGTCAGGTCGAGCCCTGGCACAAGGCCAGGGCTCGCCGACTGTTCGACCTCCGCTGGTCTCACCCGTCGATCGGCATCCGAGTCCGAGGCAGAAACCCTCGGGTCCACCCGCGCCCGGGTGCCAAGTGATGGTCAGGCGACTGCCGCCGCGACGGCGGATCTCAGCGGCCACGGACTCGACCGCGAAGCGACCATGGCCCCGGCCCTTCGCCATCTGCGATGTCGAGTCGCCAGAGGTCGGTTCTGGAGCTTCGGCGCAGCGGCCCTCCGCAGGCGCTCCCCCTCAGGTGGGCTCGGCTTCTGCCCGGGCACCGAGACGCATGTCGTATTCGGTTGCCTTCAGCCGGGTCGGAAGAACGCGAGCATTTTCCGGCCCGCGTCGGGCGACGCCAGGATCTCCTGGATGTGCGCGGACTGCCGGCCGGCGACGCTGGTGCGTTCGAACATCTCGCGTTCGTATTCCTTGACGGCGGCGGGAAGGTCGTCCGGGTGCGCTGCCAGTGCGAGGCCGAGCAGGGCGCCGTCGAGCAGCGCCATGTTGGCGCCCTGCCCCACCGGCGGCATCAGGTGTGCGGCGTCGCCGAGCAGTGTGACGTCCGGTCTCGACGGCCAGGTCAGGCCGACCGGGAGCGTGGTGATCGCCCGCGGCAGGACCGTTTCGTCGCTGGCCGCGATCAGTGCGGTGAACCGTGGGTCCCAGCCGGTGAACAGGTCGCTCAGCCGCGCCCGGGCGCGGGCTGGGTCCCCGAACGGGATCCCACTGGTCGCGAACCAGTCCTCGGCGGTGTCGTAGAAGCTGAGGTAGATACGTACGCGGCCGTCGCCGTTGCGCTGCGCCGACAGGGATTGGCCGCTGCCCAGCGCCCAGTAGTTGCCGCGTCCGACCATCGCCGCGAGGTCGGGGTGGGTACGGTCGATGTCGGGAACACCGAGTTCGACGACGTTCTGGCCGGTGTGCACCGGCCGGGCGTCGGTGAGCAGCGCACGGACCCGGGAGTCCGCGCCGTCGGCTCCGACCAGCAGGTCGTACGTCGCGCTGCTGCCGTCCGCGAAGTGCAGCAGTCCGTCGTCGGCGGATTCGAGCGCGTGCCCCCAGCGCACCGCATGTTCGGGGAGAGAGGCCAGCAGCACCTTGCGCAGATCGGCACGGTCGACCTCAGGTCGCTCGAGGGGGGCGTCGTCGGGCGTGTCCTCCTGCAGCAGCAGGGTGCCGTCCGGCTCGAGAAGTCTCAGGTCCTGGCCTGCGCGACGGGCGATCGCGTGGAACTGGTCGATCAGGCGGGCCTCGCGCATCGCCCGCTGCCCGGTCCCGGAGTGCAGATCGAGCATGCCGCCCTGACCGCGCGCGTCGCGCGACGCTTCACGTTCGTACACGACGGCGTCGATGCCGTGCATGTACAGCACACGGGCCAGGGCCAGGCCGCCCAAGCCGGCTCCGACGACTGTGATGGTCGCGCTCATCGAGCCCCCGCCCTCGCCTGCCCCACCGCCAGGCTCCGGCCGCTGTTCGGCCGGTTCACCGGCGGAACCGGGGCGCGAGCACCGTACGCACAGCCTTGGCCACATTGCTCGTGGCGGCGCCGTCTTCTTCGGACTCCGGTTCCAGCACGCGTTGGATCTGCAGCAGCAGTTGGTTGGCCGACCGCCAGAGCGGAACGAACATGCCGGCGACCGGCCCGAGACCCTGGATCGGGCCGTCGGACAGCTCGGTGACCTTCCTGGCGATCGTGACCGTCGCCGGGTCCCGCAGGATCAGGTGCACCTCGTCGTCGACCACCCGGATCTCCATCTTGCGCGCGGCGGCCTCCTCCGGGTTCGCGTCCGTGGTGGTCTCCGGATCCAGCTCGTCGATCTTGGCGGCGACCGCGTCCGGGTCGACCCCGAGTTCGCGCAGCGCCCTGGCCGCCATGCTGTTCTCCGCCTGCAGCATCGCCTCAAGCAGGTGATGGCTGCCGACCGGTGCGCCACCGGCCAGGGCACTGGCGGTGGACATGGTGTCCTCGGTCGCAGGTGTGCCGGCCGGCCATGGGCCGGCCGCGACGTCCTGCGGTCCCTCCAGCGCTGCCAGCACCGTGGCACGGATCTTGCTGATCGGAGTGATCCGCTCGGCCAGCACCTTCGCGCCGACGCCCTCACCCTCCCTGACCAGGGCGAGCAGGATGTGCTCCGTGCCGATGTCGTTGTGGTGCAGTTGCTGCGCCTCACGCAGGGCGAGTTCCAGCGTCTTCTTCGCGGGCGCCGCGAACGGGATGTGGCCGCTCAGTTCGCCGGTGCCGGGCTCGACCACCGCGGCGATATCGGCCTGTGCCGTCTCCTTGTCGTACCCGAGCCGGTTCAGGACTTTCGCCGCCATGCTGTCCGGCACGTCGAGCAGTCCCAACAGGATGTGCTCCGTGCCGATCTGATGGTGCTTGAGCAGCCTCGCCTGCTCCTGGGCCGCGACGACCGACCGGCGGGCCTTCACCGTGAACCTTTCAAAAGTCATGCTTCCATGGTCCCAACCATGTCAATACGCTGCTATTGCTAGGGTCACCGTGCTGAAAGGAGGGTGTGATGGAGACACCGTCGGACTGGGAGGACCGGCTCGCGCGCTGGCGGAACGAGCTGGAGCTGTTCGAGCAGCTGGACGAGAAACCCTGGGTCACGTTGGCCAAGGCGGAAGCCGAGACCGGCGTTTCCCGCTCGGCCCTGCGGTCCTGGTACCGCAACGGCGAGATCCAGTCCCGGCTGGTGGACGGCCCGAACGGGCCGCAGCGCCTGGTCCGGCTGGACGCGGTGATCGAGCGCGCCGCCGCGTCACCACGTATTCAGCGCAGGGCGGAGCGAGAAATCAGCCTGGAAGCCCAGGTCACCCTGCTGCGGCACCGGGTTGACCAGCTTGAGCTGCGGCTGGCGGCGCTGGAACGGAAGTGACCGGCGCGAGCGGCACCGTGCCGTCAAGCCGGACCGTGCCACCACTCCCCCGCGGTGACTGTGCAGTTGGATCAGGTGGGCAGCCGCTGCCGTACCCGGGGCAAGTCCGCCGTCTGCATGTCACGGTCAGCCGCTCAAGGCGACGTGGAGGGGTGGCCGGATCGGGTCGGTGGTGAGTGCCGGGTGAGTGAAGGGTGTGGTCCCAGCCTGTGATCGGAGCGCAGGCCCTGTGGTTGTCCGGCGTGTTCTGGCCAGGGAACCTGGGCCGTGTGCGTCGAGTGAGGGGTCGGCCCGTCCCTGTAACTCGATGGCGCGGGCGGCCCGCCGGGCCGGTACGGCAGCACGATCAGGGGCGGTGCACGGCACACCTTGGGGCATCGACGCGACGTCGTGGGCTGTCGCCGCGCGGATCGACGGTCACGACCTGTGGCGCCTGGCCGCGCCGACCCATCGATGGTAGGCGTCCACATCGACGTTGCTGCCACACACGATGGTGACGATGTGGCGGCCGGCGAAGCGGTCACGGTCTTCGAGGATCGCCGCGATGCCGAGCGCGGCCGACGGTTCGACGACGAGGCCCGCGTGGTCGTGGAGGATCCGCATGCCGGCGATGATCGACTTCTCCTGGACCAGTACGGCGTCGTCGGCGGTGAGCAGGAGGTCGTCCAGGACGGCCGGGATGGGGAGTCGGCCGGCGACGCCGTCAGCGATGGTGTCCGTCGAGTCGGTGGTGACGACGCGCCTCTCGTGCCACGAGAGCGTCATCGCCGGTGCGCCTCGCGGCTGGACGCAGATCACCTCGACCTCGGGCGCCAAGGCCTTCATCACATGCCCCACGCCGGTGGCCAGCGCCCCGCCGCCGAGGGCGATCAGGACCGTGTCGAACGACGGCATGGCGTCCACCAGTTCCAGGCCGATGGTCGCCGCACCCTCGCAGGTCTCGATGTCCAGGCTGTCCTCGACGAGACGGATGCCGTCGCGCTGTGCGACGGCCGCCGCCCGTTCGCGAGCCATCTCGTGGTCGCCGTCCACCAGTTCCAGCCCGGCACCCAACGCGCGGATGCGATCGAGCTTGGCCGCCGTCGCGAATCGGGATGCCACTACGGTCACATCGAGCCCGCGCCCGCGACCGGACCAGGCGAGGGCCTGGCCCAGGTTGCCGGCACTGGCGCACACCACGGCTCGCGAACCACGGTCCGCCAGCAGGCTCGCCACCACCTCGGTGCCGCGGGCCTTGAAGCTGCGGACCGGGTTGGCCGTTTCGAGCTTGATGCTCACGGCGCACCCGAGATGCGGCTCCAGTGCTTCGCAGCGGTACAGCGGGGTGTCGAGGAAAATCGGGTCGATCACCCGGCGAGCCGAGCGGATCCGAGCAGTGTCGAGGCGCGTCTCGTGCACGACAGGGCAGCATAGCGCCGCCCGCACGAACCCGGGGTGATCCCGATGGCCCGAGGGTGCTCCGGTGGCGGGAAGAGTGGCGCGCGCAGCGGATGGCGCCGACGGAGCCACTGTCGCATGTATGCACAAAGGGGGGCTTCTCCGACTCACTGGCCGGAGTCGGCTCCGGGCCGCGGCAGACGCAGCGTGAACGTGGTCGCGCCCGGTTCGCTCGCCACGAAGACGGTGCCGCTGTGGGCGGCGGCGACCGCGGCGACGATGGACAGGCCGAGTCCCGTACCGCCCCCGTCGTCGCCGCGTGGACCGTCACCGTGCACGAACCGCTCGAAGAGGTGCTCGCACAGAGCGGGTGGAATGCCGGGCCCGTCGTCGGTGACGGTGACCACGACAGAGTCATCGGCCACTGCCAGGCCCGTGGTGACCTTGGTGCCCGGTGGTGTGTGCAGGCGGGCATTGGCGAGGAGGTTGGCGAGGATCTGCTGGAGGCGGTGGGCGTCGCCGGTCACGGTGACGAGTTCCTCGGGCAGTTCCAGTGACCACTGGTGTCCGGGTCCGGCGGCGCGGGCGTCGGTGACCGCGTCCAGGAGGAGCCTGGTCAGGTCGACCGGCTCGTGTGCCAGGGGGCGGCCCGCGTCGAGACGGGCGAGCAGCAGCAGATCGTCGACCATGGCGCCCATCCGGCCCGACTCGGCGGCGATGCGTTCCAGCGCGCGGGTCACCTCCGGTGGCACGGGCCCTGGGTGGAGCAGCGCGAGTTCGGCGTGGCCGCGCACCGAGGCGACGGGCGTGCGCAGTTCATGGCTGGCGTCGGCGGAGAAGCTGCGCAGCCGTTCCTCACTGCGCTGGCGCTGGGTGAGGGCGTTCTCGACGTGGCCGAGCATGCGGTTGAACGCGAGCGTGACCTGGTCGACCTCCGTGCTGCGCGGGCGAGTGTCGGGGGCCCGTGCGGGCAGTGCCACCTCGCCGCTGGCCAGCGGGAGTTCGCTGATGTGCGTGGCGGTGCCGGCGATGCGGCTGAGCGGGCGCAGCGACCAGCGCACCCAGAGGGCGCCCGCGATGCCCGCGCCGGCCAGTGCCAGACCGAAGACGCTGCCTGCGACGAGTTCCAGACGGTGTACGGCGGCCTCGACCGGCTCCAACGGCAGGCCGGTGATCAGGACGTCGCCGTCGCGCCCCGGCCAGGCCATCACCCGGTAGTCGCCGGGCGTGGACAGCTCGACACTGTGGCCGTGCCCGTCGGTGGGCACGGCCGCCAGTGCCTGTGTGTCGCCGCTGCCGAGGTCGACGGCGACCAGGTCGGTCGTGTCGCTGCCCGGGCCAACCACGGCGGCGTTGGTGACGTGCCCGTCGACGAGGCGGACTCCCAGGGTGCCGGTGGTCTGGCGGCGGGTGTCGCCGCGCTCGTCGCCGTCGTGGTCGTCGCGGCCCGTGCCCTGGTGTTCCAGGCTCGCTGCGAAGACGCTGCTGGTTTCGGAGAGCTGCTGGTCGAGGCGGGCGGTGAGGAAGCCGTTCAGTTCCAGGACCGCGGCGATGCCGACGGCGGCGCAGCCGACGGCGAGCAGGACCAGCAGCCCCGCGGTGAACCGGGCCCGCAGCGTGTGCAGGCGGGGCCGCCTCACCGGCCGCCCGCCGGCTTGAGGACGTAGCCGGCGCCGCGCACCGTGTGGATCATGGGTTCACGGCCCGCGTCGATCTTCTTGCGCAGATAGGAGATGTACAGCTCCACGACATGGGCCTGGCCGCCGAAGTCGTAGGACCAGACGAGGTCGAGCAGCTGCGTCTTGCTCAGGACGCGGCGCGGGTGGCGCATGAGGCAGCGCAGGAGCTGGAACTCGGTGGGCGACAGCTCGACGGCGTCGCCGCCGCGGGTCACTTCGTGCGCGTCCTCGTCCATCTCCAGGTCGCCGACGATCAGGAGGGATGCCGCGGCCCGTTCCCTGGTCATGCCGGCGCGGCGCAGCAGGCCGCGCAGCCGGGCCACCAGCTCACCGAGGCTGAACGGCTTGGTGACGTAGTCGTCGCCGCCCGCCGTGATGCCGGCGATGCGGTCCTCGACGGTGTCGCGGGCGGTGAGGAAGAGCACACACACATGGGGCTGCTCCGCGCGCAGCTCGCGCAGTACGGAAAGGCCGTCGCGGTCGGGCAGCATGATGTCGAGGACGACCGCGTCCGGCTGGAACTCGTGGGCCTCGCGCACGGCGGCCCGGGCAGTGGCGGCGGAGCGCACCTCCCAGCCCTCGTAGCGCAGCGCGCCGGTGACGACCTCGGCGAGGTCGGGTTCGTCATCGACGACGAGGACGCGTACGGGTGTGCCGTCGGGGCGGGTCAAGGCCGCTGGGCGTGGGTTCATGGCTCTCCCAGCATCTCTCGGTCCGCTCTGAGTTTCCTCTGAGCGTGCCGCCCACGGCCCCGGCTCAGAGCCCGCTCAGAGATTGCCGCACCACAGTGGGCAGCCCGAACCCTCGTGAGGAGCCGCCGATGGCCGCCGCAACCCACAGCCCGCCGCCCGTGCGGCACCGCGCGCCGCAGCGGGCCGGCCGCCGGTCGCCCGCCGTGCCGCTGCTCGCCGCAGCCTGGGCCGGCGGCATCGCCGTCCTCGCCCTGTGGTGGCAGGACACCGGTTCCGTGGTCGGTGCGGACGGCTGGCTGACCGGCGCGGGCCGGATCACCGGGCTGCTGTGCGGGTACATGTGCGCCCTCCTCGTCGCCCTGATGGCGCGGGTGCCGTGGCTGGAGAACGGAGTGGGCAGCGACCGTACCGCTCGCTGGCACGCGTCGGCAGGACGCTGGACGGTCGGCCTCCTCCTCGCCCACATCGTGCTGATCACCCTCGGCTACGCGGCACAGGCGCACACCGACCCGGTCACCGAGTTCACCACGGTGGTGTTCGACCTGCCGGAGATGCTGAAAGGCACGGCGGGTGCCGCGGTGCTGCTCGCCGTCGGCTACACCTCGGTGCGTGCGGTACGCCGCCGGATGCGCTACGAGACCTGGTACTACCTGCACCTGTTGACCTACGGTGCCGTTTTCCTCGCCTTCTCCCACCAGCTCGCGCTCGGTGCCGACTTCGTGGGGAGCGCGCCGGCCCGCGCTGCCTGGTATGCGCTGTATGTGTCGGTCGCCTGCCTGGTCGTCTGGTTCCGGGTGCTGAGGCCGGTGCGGCTCAACGCACGTCACCGGCTGCGCGTGGAAGCCGTCGTACGAGAGGCACCCGACGTCTACTCGGTGTGGTTGCGCGGTCGCCGTCTGGATCGGCTCGACGTCAGGCCGGGTCAGTTCCTGCGCTGGCGGTTCCTGTCGCCCGGCATGTGGCACGCCTCGCACCCGTACTCGCTCTCCGCCCTTCCCCGGGACGGATGGCTGAGGATCACCGTCAAGGCACTCGGAGATCACAGCGCGGCCGTCGCCACACTGCGCCGCGGCACCCGGGTGTGGGCGGAAGGCCCGTACGGCGCGCTGACCGCCGAGCGCCGCAGACAGGACAAGGTCCTGCTCATCGCCGGCGGCACGGGCATCACCCCGCTGCGTACGCTCTTCGAGACGCTGCCCGCGGCCCCCGGCGGACTCACCCTGCTCTACCGCGGCCGGACGGCCGAGGAGCTGGCACTGCGCCACGAGCTGGAGCAGATCGCCACCGCACGCGGGGCCCGCCTGGTCTACGCCCTCAACGCCCCGGACGGGCGCCGCGCCCCGATCACCGCGGAGAGGCTACGGGCCCTGCTGCCCGACATCGCCCGGCACGACGTGTACCTGTGCGGCCCGCACGGTCTGTCCCTCGCCGCGTACGACGCCCTGCGCGCGGCCGGCGTACCGGCCTCACGTATCCACTACGAGTCCTTCGAACTGTGAGTCCTGTCATGCGCGTCCACTCCGTTCGACGCACGGCTCTGACCTGCGTCGCCACCGTCACCGTGACGGTTCTCGCCCTTTCTCTCAAGCCTCATCACGTGAATCATGTCGCCGCCCCGTCCGCCGTCACGCCCTCCACCGCGCCCTCGGCGGGCGGCTCCGGATCCGGTTCCTCCTCCACCAGGCGCACGGTCAGCGGCTCGACGGTCCAGACGCGCTACGGCCCCGTCCAGGTGCAACTCACGCTCGACGGCTCGAAGATCACCGCGGCGCGAGCGCTTCGGGCACCCGATGGCGATCCGCGCAGTCAGCAGATCAACTCCACTGCGATACCCACCCTCGTGCAGGAAACCGTGGACGCGCAGAGCGTCCACATCGACACCGTGTCCGGGGCGACCTACACCAGCGAGGGCTACATCTCCTCGCTGCAGAACGCATTGGACCAAGCAGCACATGGCTGAAGACACCGGGGCGCCCCTGCAACACGTCGTGCACACCATGGGGACAGTGTTCTCCTGCACCGTACGCGACACCCCAACGCCAGCTCTTCGCCAGGCTCTTGACGATGCCGAGGCGCTGCTGCGCCACATCGACGTGGTCTTCTCACCGTTTCGTACCGACAGCGCCGTCAGCCGCGTCACGCGGGGCGAGCCGGTTCCCGAGGGTTGGGAGCCGGAACTGCGCGAGGTCCTCGGCCTGTGCGCCGAGGCACACCGGCGCACCGACGGCTGGTTCGCGGCCTGGCGCGGCGGCGGCTTCGACCCGACCGGCCTGGTCAAAGGCTGGGCGGTGGAACGGGCGGCCAAGCTGTTGTGTGACGCCGGGGCCCAACACCTCTGCCTCAACGGCGGCGGTGACATCCAACTGCACGGCGGTCCCTGGCGCGTGGGCATCAGCCACCCGCTGCAACCGGGCAAGCTCGCCGCACTCATCGAGCACACCACGGGCCCGCTCGCCATCGCCACTTCGGGCCCCGCCGAACGCGGCTGCCACATCGTCGACCCACATACCGGTGCGCCACCCGCTGATGGTCTGGCCTCCCTGACCGTGACGGGCACGTCCCTCACGGAGGTGGACACGGTGGCGACGGCCGCGTACTCCATGGGTGGCGAGGCGAGGGCATGGCTGTCCGGACTGCCTCATCTCTCCGCATTCGCGATGGCGTCGGACGGGGCGACCTGGTCCACGAATTGGGGAACCGACTGCCCGCGAACATGACCGCCGTCGTCCCCGAAGGACGGGACGCACGGAGGTCCGGAGCCCAGATACCCTCTGACGATGTCGAATCGGGCGGTAGCAGGTGGAGCAGGTCTCGCGCGGGTGCTGGCGCACTGCGGCGGGAGTCCCTCGGCGGCCGTGAACTACTTGGCGGGTGCCATCGCCTCCGCGCCCGAGAACCCCGAGCCCTATACGGTTCTCGCCGAGTTGTGGAGGGACAAGCCGTCGGAGCTGGCCGAGGCCGTTCAGGATGCCGACTCCTTGAGGACGGTGCTGGCACAGTCGTACGTGAGCTTCCTCCAGGGCGACATGGACACCGCGGCGCTGGCGATCGGATCGGTCACGGGTGCGCGACCCGACATCGCATGGACCAAAGCCCCCTGGTTCGGCGATGAACGATTTCTCGGCGTGGTGAGTGCCGACGCACTGGCCGAGGCCGCAATGCGGACCATGGACTACGGCCATGATCTGGACACCGACAGCACGCGGGAACGGTTCCGGCCCTGGTTCGAAGCCATCGGCATCGTCTCCGCCCGCCGGCCGTCGCCGGATGCGTCGGCCAAGATGGCGATCCTGCTACGGGCATGCGGTCTCACCGATGAGTCGCTCGCTCTCTGCGACCAGGCGGACTCCGTCGAGCGGGTCATGCTGACCGAAGTCGTGCGAGCGGGAACGTGGCGCAAGCTGGGTGATTCCGAACAGGCCGTGGCGGCGTTCGAGCGCGCTCTCGCCCTGGACCCGGCCGACTGGTCGCTCTATCTCGACTTGGCCGACGTGCATGCCGAAGAGGGCGACTTCGCCTCCGCGGTCCGACTGATCGATCAGGGGATGAAGTACGAGCCGGAAGAGCTCTCACTTCGCGCGGCCGGGGCCGCCTACCGCGCACGGCTCACCGGCTCGCCTGCCGACCTGAACGAACTCATAGAGCTGACACCGACTCTGCCGAACGACTCGTACCGGCGCCTGCTGATCGATTTCGCGTGTGACGGCCCTGACCTGCCTGCCGAGCTCGTAGCCGAGGCCCGCCGCATCCAGGACAGTTGAGGCTCCGCGCCTCGACCGACCGCCCCGCACACCAGCGCCGTCGTATGCGAGGCCACCAGAGATGTCCGAGGGAGGCGGCTACCCAGACCTCCGGCTAGGAGAACGCTCAGTCGATACAGAACTCGTTGCCCTCGATGTCCTGCATCGGGATGCACGAGTCAGTGCCGTCATACAGCGTTTGCACGTGTACCGCACCGAGCGGGACCAGCCGCGCGCATTCGGCCTCCAGTGCGGCGAGGCGCTCCTTGCCCACGAGACCGGTGCCGACCCGCACATCAAGATGCAGCCGGTTCTTGGCGGCCTTCCCTTCAGGCACGCGCTGGAAGTACAGTCGCGGGCCCGCTCCTGAGGGATCCACGCAGGCGAACCATGAATCCCGCTGCTCAGGCGGCAGCGAGCGCTTGAAATCGTCCCAAGTGGCAAACCCCTCCGGTGGCGGCGGTACGACGTACCCCAACACCTCGCACCAGAAGCGAGCGAGGCGCTCAGGTTCTGCGCAGTCAAAGGTGACTTGGAACTTCTTGATCGCTGACATCGGCGCACCATAGCAGTGCGACTCTGCCGCTTCTTTCCCCATGGAGGACCCGCTCGGGCCTTTGCTCCCGACGCCGAGAAGGTCGCCGTCCCTCGGCGCGAGGCGGGCCGTGCCGATCCGGCCCCACCCTGCCGGCCAGTCGCCTGGAGGGATGCCTCCAGGCCCTTTTCGAGCGCATGCGTGCCGGGGAGACCGGTGAGGAGTCGGCAGGCCGACTGCGGTCACGCTCACTGGTATGCCCTTTGGCACACTGTCCCCATTCATGATCAGTCAGGTTGTGGGGGCGTGGCAGTGAGAGAGGGAAAACAACGGGCGACGCGGTGGCGTCGTCGCGCGGCGCTCGCTTCTTTGGTCGCTGCGCTCATCGTCGCTGTCGCGTGGAGTCTCATCGACCGGTATGAGGCGCAGCCCCGGTTCGTCGTCCTCTCCTCCCGGTCCTCACTCCTCGGGACCTGGGATGTGGAGGGCGGCACTACCGGGCAGGTCGAGTTTGCCGCCGACGGACGCTTCTCAGCAGTTGGACTGCCGGTCGAGGGGTCGCCGGACAAGGGGTTCAGCGGTGCTGGACGTTGGTCGCTCGATGCCCGTGGCGGGTCAGTGAGTCTCACGCCGGAACATCCTCCGTCGGGCATGAGCCAGGACGCCGGCTTGGCGGTCGTCCGCGCCGACGGCCGAGTGCAGCTATGTGTCACATCCGGTTCGCCGGGCGTCCTGTGCGACTTTCTGCTCGGGCACAGGACAACACCGCAGTAGACGCAGTTGCCAACGGGACTACGCAGCAGCTGCCTTCGCGGACCGAAGTCCGGAGTGCTCCGCATACCGGTATCGCCGTGCTCGTCGGCGTCGGCGACGGCGACGCAGTGTGTGATGCGGCGGCGGCCTTCGGCGTCAGGTCGCCGCCCAGCCCCGGAGTTGACGGGCGATGCGAGCGACACCGAGTGCTCCCGAGGCCGCGTCCCGTACGAGGGCGACGGCCGCCTTGGGCGGATAGTCGAGGCGCTGTTCGTTGAGCAGGAGGTACGCCTCGGTGGCGTGCCAGGTGAAGGCCTCGTTGGAGTGCTCCAGACAGGGCAGTTTCGCCAGGGTCTGCAGGAGGGCGGCCGCCTTCAGGTGGAGGGAGCCGTAGATGTCGCGTTCCATCGCGCGTGCGTTGACACGGGCGACGGCGGCATAGAGCGGACCCAGGTCGTCGGCCTGGGGATCACCTTCGAGCAACTCGGCGGCGTGGAGGAGGAAGGAGACGTCGAGCGGGTGCGGTTCGGGCAGGGTCACGCGGCGTGCCCTCGCCCCTGCTCATGTCCTTCGAGTTCCTGCCGCGCCTCGCGTTCGGCGGCTCGCTGCTTCGGATCGGGGTCCAGGCCCCCGGGTTCCGCGGCGAAAGCGGCGCCGCTGCGGGCCATCGACTCCCTGAATCCTTCCAGGAAGCGCTGCTCCACCGCGGTCGCCCGTGCGTAGGCGGCGGACAGGATGTACTCCTGCATGCTGACCCCCTCCTGCCGCGCGGCGGCCGCGATCGCGGCCCGCTGCTCGGGGTCGGGGAAGCGCAGGTTCATCGCCTTCGGCTCACCAGACATGGCCCTCATGGTACCAGCGGTACCACCTCACCTCCAGCAGCCGTCGCGCTGTCGCCGCACGGGCCCGGAATTCACCGTATCGACGGTTCGTGAGCCCCCTGCGGATACGGCCTCCGAATTTCACCCGGACTGCGACATGGGCCAAAGGAAAGAAATCCGGTCTCACCGGGCGGCACACCGATCGGACCATTAAGAACATCAGCGAACAGCATGCGGACCGGAGTAATTCTGCAGCTGTCCGGACGCCGAGACAACGGCGGGAGCCCATGACATTCGCGCGACTGCACAAGTGGGAAGACCGAGCCCGGGACCATCGCCACCGAGCTCCTGAGATCGACCCAAAGGCCGCCAACTCACCCGTATATCCTTGCTTTTGACGCGATGAGCCGCGCCTGAACGCCAGGCCCGACAGTGCCTCGGCCTGCCCGCTCGTCGGCCCGGAACGACAAAACTCCCGTCGTGCCCCCTTTTTCCGGCAAGGAAGTTTCAAGACCTGCCCCCGTATCCACAAGTTCATTGACAGCCACCTGTCGACGACAACTAATAGAGCGCTGCGCATCGATGTTTGCGCTCTCCCTGCCACCGGCCCTTTCTTCAAGGCCATGTCACGACGGGTGATACGTGAAAATATCCAAGAGCGTGAGAAGCGGGCCGCCCGCTCCTCACGTCCTGCGCCGCGCTACCGCGGCCCTGGGCATCGCCACTGTGGTCCTGCTCGGTGTCCAGCCCACCGCGCAGGCAGCAGGCGCGGACCCGAGCCCGGCCACAGCCCCGACAAGGCTGCGCACGACCGACTCCGCCGACGCGCCCGACACCGACCTCGTACCCGTCTGCGGCACGCCGGCCAAGGGTCACGCGGCCTGCTACGCCATGCGGTCGGCCGACCCGGCTCCGGCCGCACGCCCGAGCGCGGCGCTGCCACCCGCGGGGCTCGGACCGCAGGACATCCAGAGCGCCTACAACCTGCCCTCCGACGGTGGGGCCGGCCAGACGATCGCCATCGTCGACGCCTACGACAACCCCAACGCGGAGGCGGATCTCGCCGTCTACCGCGCCCAGTACGGGCTGCCGCCCTGCACCACCGCCAACGGCTGCTTCACCAAGGTCGACCAGCGCGGCGGCACCGACTACCCCGGGCCGAACGAGCTCTGGGCCGGTGAGATCGCCCTCGACCTCCAGATGGTGTCGGCCGCGGCCCCACAGGCGCACATCCTCCTCGTGGAGACCGACAACGACGGGCTCGACCGTCTCGCCGCCGGCGTCGACAGAGCCGTCGCCATGGGCGCCAAGTTCGTCTCCAACTCCTACGGAAGGCAGGGCGACTTCGACAGCGACCAGCCGACCTACGGCGCCTCGTACGACCACCCCGGTGTCGCGGTGGTCGCCGCGAGTGGCGACTACGGCTACGGGGTCTCCTTTCCCGCGAACCTGTCCACGGTGACCGCGGTCGGCGGCACGAACCTGGTCGCCGACCCCGCCAGCCCCCGCGGCTGGTCCGAGACCGTCTGGAAGCGTGACATCTACGGGCCGGGCTCGGGATGCGCCACCCACCAGGCCAAGCCTGCTTTCCAGACGGACACCGGGTGCGCCGGACGCAGCGTCGCCGACGTCTCGGCCGTCGCTGACAACGTTGCCGTCTACTCCACCTTCGGCTCGACCGGAACGGGCTGGCAGCGCTACGGCGGCACGAGTGTCGCCACCCCCGTGATCGCAGCCGTCTACGCCCTGGCGGGCTCCCCACGGCCCGGCACCTATCCCAACTCCTACCCCTACGCGGCCGGCGGCACGGGTCTGAACGACATCACCAGCGGGTCGAACGGCACCTGCGACACCGCGTACCTGTGCACGGCCGTCTCCGGCTACGACGGTCCCACCGGCCTCGGCACGCCCGGCGGCCTGGCCGCCTTCCGCAGCGGCCCGAGCGGCACCCTCTCCGGCGTCGTGAAGGACGCGTCGACCGGCAAGCCGGTCGCCGGGGCCACCGTCGGGGCAGGTGCCGACGTCGCCACGACCCTTCAGGACGGCACCTACACCCTGAACCTGCCCGCCGGTCGGGTCGACGGCCTGACCGTGACGCGGTTCGGCTACAGGACCACGGCCCCGTTGAGCGTCGACATCGCCGACGGTGAGACCGTGACGCACGACTTCACGCTCCGGCCGACGCCGCGCATCCACGTACGCGGGACGGTGAAGGACGGCTCGGGTCACGGCTGGCCGCTCTACGCCCGGCTCTCCGTCCAAGGCTCGCCCGAGGCCCCGGCCTGGACCGACCCGGTGACGGGTGAGTACGACGTCGCGCTGCCCACGGGGGCCGACTACAAGCTGGACGTCACCGCCGCTCTGCCCGGCTACGAACCCCTCACGCGCTCGGTCACGGTGAAGAGCACAGCTGTGACGGCCGACATGGCCTTGACCGCCGACCCGGACGCGGCCACCGCCGGCGGCTACACGCCACGCCGCACCGATCACGACGAGGCGTTCGACTCCCCGGACCACGCACCTGCCGGATGGTCCGTGTCCAACGCCGACGGCACCGGCAACGGCTGGCAGTTCGACGATCCGATCCAGCGCGGAAACACCACCGGCGGCAGCGGTTCCTTCGCCGTGGTGGAGAGCGACCAGGGACCGTTCGGACCGCACCAGAACAGCGAACTGATCAGCCCCGCCTACGACCTGTCGGCCGCTCAGTCCGCAGAACTCAGCTTCAAGACCGCCTACTTGGCCAACCTCACTCAGCAGCACATGACGGTGGACGCCAGCACGGACGGCGGCACGAGCTGGGAGAACGTGTGGGCCGGCCCGAAGGTGAGCGGCAACGTCGGGCATCTGACGGTCCGTGTACCGCTGCGGCAGTTGGCTGGAAAGCCGTCCGTGCGGCTGCGCTTTCACTTCGTTGCCGACTGGGGGTACTACTGGGCGATCGACGACGTGACCGTCCAGGCCCGCTCCCTGCAAGCCGTCCCGGGCGGCCTGGCCGTCGGTACGGTCCGGACCGCGGGCACCGGATCCGGGCTGGTCGGCGCCACCGTCGTCGACACCTCCGCCCCGGACAGCCAGGCGATCACCGCCGCCACACCGGAGGACCCGGCCATCGGTGACGGTCTCTACATCCTGTTCCTGGCCCACCCTGGCCGGCACACGCTGCGTGCCGCCGCGCCCGATCACGCGACACTCACTCGCACGACGGTAGTGCGCGCCGACCAGGTCACCTGGAAGGACTTCAGACTGGTGCACCGCGGCTAGCAGCGCGCCAGAGGACGAGCGGTGCGGCGCCCATCGGCGCCGCACCGCTCCGGACCGGGCGCACGACGATCTACCATCGAGGCCGGTCGAGCAAGATCCGACTCGGGTGCGGCCCGAGTCCCGGCGCGTGGGAGTGTCACACCGGATGGACCTCACGTCGGACAGCGACTGGGCGGGAATCGGGCTGAGCACGTTCGAAGGGCGGGTGCTGGAGCAGCTGGTGGGCCTGCCGCCGACCGACGCGACCGCGGTGGCCGAGGCCGCCGGCGTGTCCCCGTCCGAGGCCGAACAGGCACTGCAGCGCTTGGAGAAGGCTTCGCTGGCGATACGCACCGGCGATCGGCCGGCACGCTGGGCCGCGAGCCCGCCCCGCTCGTCGGTCGGAGCGCTGCTCGCTCGCCGGCGGACCGAACTGGCCCGTGCCGAAGACTTGGCGGAACGCCTGTACGCGGCGTACGAAGCGGCCTCGGGTCCGCGGTCCGCGCATCTGGTGGAGGTGCTGGAGGACGGGCAGGAGGTGTCGGCGCGATACGCCCGACTCCTGCGGGACAGCCGGGACGAGGTCCTGCACCTCGCGAAACCGCCCTACGTCACAGCCCCCGAAGGGTCCGGGCAAGAGATCGCCGTGGGAACCGGCGTGCGACTGCGCTCGGTGTACGAGACGGACGGATTCGCCGATGCGCTGTCGCTGGAGACGGCGATCCGGGGAACGGCCGGAGGCGGGGAACTGCGCCTGGCGTCGCACCTGCCGACAAAGCTGGTGGTCTTCGACCGGACCACGGCGCTGCTGCCGACGCGCTTCGACCAGCCGGCGGCGGGTTCGCTGATGGTCCACTCCCCCGCCCTGGTGACGGCATTGGCCACGCTGTTCGAGATCGTGTGGGAACACGCGACGCCCGCTTCGCTCGACACCCGGATCGACCGGCCGGTACCGGACAGCCACTCTCTGGGAGCACAGATCGACGAGCGAACCCATGAGATCCTCCAGCTGATGGCGACCGGCATGAAGGACCACTCCATCGCACGGGCTCTGGGGATAAGCCGCCGCACCGTACAGAAGCACGTCAGCGACGCAGGCAGTGCCCTCGGGGCGCAGACACGCTTCCAGATCGGGCTGCTCGCGGCGGAGCGCGGGTGGCTGGAACGGCGCTCCTGAGGTGCCGACGTCCCCCGCTGGGCACCGCCGCCCTGGGTTCCGTCGGGCGGATCAGGTGGCCGCGACGCGCGCCCCGTGCGCGGATTCAGGTCTTCCACGCATCGGAGGAGACCTGGAGAGGAGTGCGAAACCGCCCCGCGGCTCAGCGACAGGTCGAGAGCCCGGCACCCGCCGGGCTGGTGGCTTCACTCGCCTGGCCGCGCCGGCGTGGAGGCGGGCACGGGCGTGGGGCATCTTGGTTGGGTGGCGGTCCGGGCGCCTACCCGAGCACTGGGCCCCGGGCCGCCCGAACGCGCGCACTTCTACCGCCTTGAGTGAGCGGAAGGGGCACGCTGCCGGATGTCCATCGACAGTCCATGGCCTTCCAGGTTCGTCCTCGACGAACAGCGATGGCGCCGCACCACCGAAGGCCCGCCTCGCAGACATGCCTGGGGCGATCGGCCGAGGTACGGTCGTTGTACGGCGTAGGCGCGGACCTCTCAGCCGACGAACGGGCCGGTGCCGCGGACGCGCCCGGGAGCACCCATGGCTCAGCAAGCGAACATCGCCGCACAGACCGCCTTCGCACAAGCCGTCATCACCGGCGACCTGGACACCCTCGACTCGGTCGTCGCGCCCGATTCGGTCGACCACGATCCCGCCCCGGGACAGGTTCAAGGACCCGACGGGTACAAAGCCATGTTTGGCGAACTGCGGACAGCCTTCCCCGACTTGCACGTCGAGGTCGAGCATCTGCTGGCCACCGAGGACGAGTTGGCGTTCGCCTACACGATCACCGGGACGCACCTGGGACCGCTCAGGGGGCACCCGGCGACCGGCAAGGAGGTGAGCAACCGGGGCATGCAGATCAGCCGCTTCGACTGCGACGGCAAGCTCGTCGAGCGCTGGGGCAGCAGCGACGAACTCGGCATGCTGCGCCAACTCGGCCTGGCTGAGATGTGACCTGCCCGCTGCTCCGCTCACCACTGTCGGCCGTCCATGAGGCCGGTCGTGATCTACGGGAGCGCTGACTCCGCGGCAACGCGACAGGGCGTATCGGGGAAGCCACGGAGGCCGCCGAACCGCCGACCAGGACGCCCCGCCCATGACGGCCCCGCCCATGACGCAGCGTCAAGACGGCGCACCTGCCGGATTTGTCGAGCAGGTTGTGGAGATCTGCGGCGGCCTGCGCCGCCGTGAACGGTTCCGGCTGAGAGCAGTGGGACCCTGGCCTCCGGCGAGCGAGCGTCGGTACTGCGCTGCGCGCCGTGCGCCCGGTGGAGCATGCGACCGACGGAACCTCCCTTCGGTACGATCCGGACCACAGTGGAATCACGGGGGACGAACATGCGACGTGTGGTGATGACGGCCACGGTCCTGGCCTGCGTGCTCGGGCTCGCGGCCTGCGGCGGCAGCGACGGCGACAAGGGCTCCGGCGGACCGGGCAGCGGCGCCGGCGGGAGCTCGGCCGCGCAAGGCGGCGGTGCCGACAAGGGCAAGACGGGGACACCGCTCGCCGACGTCGATCCGTGCACCCTGCTGAAGCCCGCCGATGTACCGCAGCTCAGTCAGGACGACTACACCCAGCCCACGATGCTGGCCGTCCCGGGCAAACCGACGTGCAGTGGTTACGACTTCGCGGTCGAGATCAACGACGGCGGCGCGGATGTCCACGACATGGAGTTCCACGGCTCACGGGCCGAAGCTCTGCCCGACATCGCAGGACACAAGGCGGTGATGACGGAGACCAAGACCGGCGCGGCAAGGGACTGTGCGGTGTCGCTCGACGTCACCACGGAGGAGTACGTACGCGTCACCGTCACAGCAGGCGACAGCCCCGCTCAGACATGCGACATCGCCAAGAAGGCCGCAGAGGTCGTCGCGGGCAGGCTGTCCTCCTGACACGGCGCGTGACCGTCCCGGCTGTCGGCGCAGAATTGAGCGCCGCGCCCGCGGGCCGCGGAATGCCACCGATCGCGGCGTTCAGCGGCGTGTCAGGCCTGACCGACGAGAGGGGTCGGGCGGCATGTCCGACCTCGGGGCATGCGCCGGCATCCCTGATCGGGCGCCGTCAGAACTTGCCCGTGTGACGGGCCGTGCGGTGGCGTCCGAGCCGGTCGGAGAGTTCCGCGACGAAGGTGTCCGACAGCGGAGGCCAGCCCCAGAACTCGAAGGTCAGCGCGCCCAGGGCGTACGCGTCGGGCCAGCGCCACTCCGTCACCGGGGAGGCGGCGCCGCAGGACCGACAGACGGCGCTCCCCCGGCCCGTGGCTTCCCAGGTCTCGACGGCCGCCCGGAACGGGCCCCACAGGGCCGGGTCCGCCTCGAAGGAGGCGGGGTAGTCGATGAAAGTGGTGCGCGCGCCGCAACGCGGGCAGTCGACGTACTCTGCGTCGTCCTCCCCCTGGCCCGCCACATGATGGTGACGCCCCGTCACCACCGCCAGCGGGCCCGGCTCCCAGCCCGCGTCGGCCACCGCACGCGGCCAGTGAGGTCCGGGCACATGGCCCTCATTCACGTAGAGGCTGTAGACGCCGGTGGCGTCCGTCTGCCGGGTCACGATCTGCTCGGCGACCAGCCAGTCCACCAAGCGGGCCCCCAGCTCCGGCGCCTCCTCCTGGGCGACGTCCAGGTCGACGACCCGCTCGAAGTAGTCCCCCACGTCTCTTGCTCCTCTCCCCCGTCCGCCCACCGGTCCGGGCAGCCCCATGTCCCATGTCGCATCTCGCATGCCCACTGTGCCACCCCGGCAGGGTCGGCTCGGCGAGCCGGACGCCCGAAGCTGCACGCGGGGCCGGACCCCTCATGCGGTGCCCCGCCAAGGCCGTGACGTACGCGGCTCGTGCGGCAGCTGCCATCATCGTGGGATGGCAGGCAGGCAGCTACCGGCAGGCTGGACGCTGGAAGAGATCCGGGAGGTCTCCGGCGACCGGGAGGCCACACCTCTCGACACCGATCGCGTCGTGCTGGGCTGGCCGTCCCAGGACGAGCGGCTCCACCCCGAGATCGTCCTGGGATTCCACGGACTGTGCCTGGTGAAGGCCGTCAACGACGACGACTGGTATATGGGCAGCCTCAACGACGACGGCAGCGTCATCTGTTGGAGCGCCTACGGCGACCTGTACGAGGCACTCCGCGGCCTGTAGGACCCGCCCACTGCCGCTCAGGTCGTCACGACCGCGGTCGCGGCGATCCTGTCGCTCATGGTCACCCACATGGCCTTCCGCCTCGTGCCACCCGACGAACGGGGGGAAGTCCAGGTCGCGAAGCCAGGGGCGACCGGTTCCGTGGCCGAAGCCTTCCCGGTTGGCGGTCGGCCGGGGTGATCGGGTATCTGTACCGGACGACGGAACAGGCGGTGGGGGGAGTTGACCGTGGTGGTGCGATGGTGGCGGCCTGCGGTGCCTCATCAGCCGGGGGCCTTTCATGTCTGACTCTCGGCGATCCCAGCGTCGGCGCGTGGTCTCCGAGCTGCGGGCGCAGGGCCGGTACGGGCCCGAACTGCGCGACGTGCTGCCGGTGTTCGCAGGCCTTGGCCTGTCCGTGCTCGCGGCCGTCCTGGGGTTCGTCTGGCTCTACCGCACGCAGGGCATCGCCTCTTTCGCGCTCGCTCTGGTCCTGGCCGCGGTCGGCGGGAGTGCAGGGTTGCGTCTGCGCCAGGGAGTCGTCCGCCGGCGCGGTGGCCGCTACACCGCCGCGGAGCTGGCCGACCTCGACGACCAGGGCCTGGTGGTGGCGGCTGCACGTATGTTGCGGCGTGACGGCTATCAGGTGGTCGACCTGACCGCGCGGAAGGGGCGGCCGCGCCTGTACGCACACGATGGGCAAGGCCGCGAACTCGACGTCGCGTTCCGCCCCGTATCGACGCCGGGTGGGGACGAGACCATCAGCGGACCCGCTCCTCTACGAGAGACGGGCCGCCCCGGTACCGGCCACCCGATCAGCATCGTCGTCCACCGCGGCGAGTTCAGCCGCTCGGACGTGCTCTGGGCGTCCCGTCAGGACGGCCTCCACCTCCTCGACGGCCACCAGCTCCATCGCTGGGCCACCGGGCAGTCGCTGGAAGAGCTGGGGCTCCCACCGCAGGCGCGGCAGGGGCCGCGCCGTTGACGCGAGCCGGCGGGTGACCGTCGTCGATACGGGCCGCCGGCCACTCTCGCCGGTCCACACGCGACCCGGACGCGCCTCAGGCCTGATGTGATCGCTTTCGTACCAGCCGAGTTCTGGTGATGACCGCGGACGCAGGTGCGGACGTATTCCCGTACCCGGGCACGCGTGTGGCCCGGCCGCGATGGCCGGGCCACGGACGAAGACGCGGTCGTGAAGGGCGGTCGCCTACGCGGCGAAAGGCACTGCAGGGCTTCAGCCGAGCGATCGTCCCTGCAGGCAATAGGTGAGGCCCGGGGACACTGTCCCCTTCACGACCACACCCCCCACAACAGCACGAACACGGCGGGCATTCCCGCCCCACGGCCGGATGTCCCTGAGGGACGGAATCGCAGGTGTGGGCCGCCCGGCCGAATTACGGCACGGTTGTACGGAACCGGAGCAGCAGGTCCGTCCGACCGCGCGAGTCCCGTTGTCGGCGGGTGAGCCACACCGACAGGATCCCGGCTCCCGTCACGAGTGCACCCATCAGCCTGTAGGGCGGGCGCTGCAGACTTCGAGCGCTGGGGCCGGGGACCGGCCGCCCCGGGGTCCGCCGGCGCCCCCGACTCACCGGCATCGCCACCACGGGCGCCGTCCGCGACCGTCTCACCCGCCGCGGCCCTCACCCGATGCGTCACGCCCGCCGCTGGCTGGCCGCGTCCGCCGCCGTACTCGTGCTGGCCGCCTCGGGCATCGCGGTGCGCGGCGTCCACCTCGGTGTGGAGTTCACCGGTGGCCGCCTCATCGAGTACGCCACCTCCGGCCCCGTCGACCCGGACAGGGCCCGAACCGTGCTCGCGGAGGCCGGATTTCCCCGCGCCGTCGTGCAGTCCTCCGGCGGCACCGGTCTGACCGTGCGCACCGATCCGCTGACCGACGCCGAGGAAGCCGAGGTGACGGGCACCGTGCGCGGCCTCGCCGACGGGGCGGACAAGGTTCGTGACGAGTTCATCGGGCCCAGCCTCGGCCAGGAGCTGCGGCGCGCTGATCGCGCTCGCCGTGGCCCTCGGAGCGCAGCTCGTCTACCTCGCGGCGCGCTTCCGCTGGCTGTTCGGCACCGCCGCGGTCGCAGCCCTCGCGCACGACGTGGTGATCCTCGTCGGCGTCTTCGCCTGGCTCGGCAAGCCCGTCGACGGCGTGTTCGTGGCTGCCCTGCTCACGGTCATCGGCTACTCGGTCAACGACTCCGTGGTCCTCTTCGACCGCGTCAGGGAGCTGGTCCGCAGATCCCCCGAGGCGCCACTGCCCGGCATCGTCGACCGGGCGATCCTGCAGACCCTGCCCCGCACCGTGAACACCGGCATGGGTGCCGCCTTCATCCTCACCGCCCCGACCCTGCTCGGCGGGTCCTCACTCACCGATTTCGCCCTGGCGCTCCTCGTCGGCGTCGCGATCGGCACGTACTCCTCCGTCTTGACCGCCGCTCCCCTGGCCGTGCAACTCCACCGGCGCGGCGACCGGGCCCGCACACCCCGCCGGCCCTGACCCGACCGGCAGATCCGTCCGTCGGCTCGGCTCCGGCCCGGTGTACGCGGAAGGGCCACCGGGCATGCCTGGCCGACCACTGCCAGGGCCGGTTCGCCGGGGCCCGCGCCACGACCGGGGACTCGGACGTCGGCGCCCCGACGCGGCCGCCTTCCCTCCCGGCCGTGTTCATCCGTTCCCACAGACCTCTATCAGCCACTATGAGGGGAAAGATCCGTCTCACTTGGAGGTCCCGCATGCGACGTGACGGTTTTCCCGCCCCGGACACGGGGCTCCTGGTGACTCATTTTCTGACGGTGGCCGACGTGGCGCGGTCCCGTGCCTTCTACACCGACGTTCTCGGCGGCGAGGTGGTGCTCGAGGAGAACCCCTGCACCATCAAGCTCGCCAACGGATGGATCATCATGAACCCCGGCGGCGGACCCACCCCGGACAAGCCGGACGTCACCCTGCGCCCGCCCACCGACCCGAGCACGGTCAGCTGCTTCCTCAACCTCCGCGTCGCCGACATCGAGGCATGTCACCGGGAGTGGAGCGCCAAGGGGGCCGAGTTCCTCACGCCGCCCATCGACCGCAAGGCCGAGCTGCGGTGCTACTTGCGCGACCCGGACGGCTATCTCATCGAAGTCGGGCAGGCCACCGGCATGCTGCGCGGCGTCTACGCCGACCCGCCCGCCGGCACGAGCTAGATCTTGGTCGGCTCCGGGCGAGCAGGCGGATGCGCTCGCGCACTGATCAGCACTCAACGCCCGGGCAGACAGCGACCGGTGGCCGGTACGCGCGCCGGCACCAGCACTTGTGCACCGCTCTCGCCAACAGGGCGGCCCTCTCGCAGAGTTCATGCGCTCAGGGCACCAACAGCGGCACGTCCGAGCGCGCGAACGACGGTAAGCGGTTGTCGAATTGAGCGCCGCCGAAGGCCCGCCGCAGCTCGCCGATGACGACCGGACCAGGGCCGCGCCCGGGGCCGGACGCCCTGCCGGAGCGCACGGTGGCGTGAAGGCGCCGTAGGCCTTGGCCGATCAGTGGATGCAGCACCAAATCTTGAGCACAATTTCCACACATCCCTCTCTTCATACTGGCCCCGATGGTCTAGATTGACCGTGCTTCAGCTGTTCGGACACGAGGCGACCAGTAAGGATCCATAGGTCCTGCGCCATGGGAAGCGGGCAGTCGCGTCCCGGCGCCAGACGTGGGGGTGATCAGTTCTCGGAGCCCGGGAGGGGGCCTTGGGTGCGGGGAGCACCCGAGGATGCGATGGGTTCCAGCGCCTCAAGAGTCCGACAGGGCATTCAAGTCTGCTGCCGCCAGGGCGGGTTGACCCAGCAGCGCTGAAACAGCCGGGATGTCGTGCGCGAGGGGCGAGGCCTCCCTGGGGGAGGAACAGCGCGGCGCGGGAGGCGGGGGCCTCCCGGGGGAGAGGAACAGTGTTAGGCGAACACGTCGAACCACTGGGGACCTGGGGGGTTCTGTGCGGCAAGGGGGACTAGTAAGCCCGTTTCCGTCGGCGCGCGAGCGTCTGGGGGACGGCGCAATCAGACAGCCCGCGATCGAATGGGAGCAGCGGTACAGGCGTGCCGTGATGACCAGCGATACCGCGGCCACCGCCTTCGTGGTGGCCGCGATCGGCAAGTTCTTCGGCGCCCGGGACGCGGCCAACTGGCATGAGAAGTGGGGCATTCTCGCGTTCTGCACCGAGCTGCTGGTGCTGGGGTCGCTCGCGGTGAGCCGGTCGTGGGCTCCGGCCGTACTCGGTCAGGGCGCCGAGGAGTTCCGCCGGCTCGGACGCTCACTGTTCACGGCGACCGTCGTCCTGGCGCTCGGCGGGATCGCTCTCACTTCGCGCAACATCAAGCTCTGGATCTTCGTCGCGATCCCCGCGATCGCACTCGTCACGATGACCGCGCGGTATCTGCTGCGCCTCTGGCTGCACAAACAGCGGAAGGAAGGGCGGTGTCTGCGCCCGGTGCTCGCCGCCGGGAGCCCGGCCACCGTGCACGACCTGATCAACCGGACCCGCAAGTTCCCGCACCTCGGCTGGCGGGTGGACGCCGTGTGCACGACGGACGGACTCGGGACCGACGGTGACCAGATCGACGGAGTACCGGTCGTCGGCCGCCTGTCGGACGTCGCGGGCCACGTCCACCGCGACGGCTACCGCGTCGTCGCGGTCACACCGGACCCGCACTGGTCGCCCGACCGGCTGCAACGGCTGGCCTGGAACCTCGAAGGCAGCGACGCCGAGATGGTGGTGGCCCCCGTGCTGATGGAGGTGGCCGGTCCCCGGCTGCACATCGACGCGGTGCTCGGAATCCCGCTGCTGCGGGTCAGCATGCCGACCTTCACCGGGGGACGCCGGGCGGTCAAGGGGGTCGTCGACCGGATGGGCGCCGCGATCCTGTTGCTGCTGTTCGCGCCGCTGATGGTGTTCGTCGGGCTGCTCGTGCTGGCGGACAGCCGGGGCGGGGCGTTCTACCGCCAAAGACGGGTCGGCAAGGACGGCCGCGAGTTCACCATTCTCAAGTTCCGCACCATGGTCGCCGGGGCCGACCGGGCCCGTGCCGAGCTCGCCGACCGCAACGAAGGCGCGGGCCTGCTGTTCAAGCTCCGCCGGGACCCCCGGGTGACCCGGGTGGGAGCGGTGCTGCGCCGGTACTCGATCGACGAGCTCCCGCAGCTCTTCAACGTGCTCACCGGATCGATGTCGCTCGTCGGTCCACGGCCTCCGTTACCGGAGGAGTCCGCCGCGTACGGCCCGGACATCCGGCGTCGCCTGCTGGTCAAGCCCGGCCTCACCGGCCTGTGGCAGATCAGCGGACGCAGCGACCTGTCGTGGGAGGAGGCGGTCCGGCTGGACCTGCGGTATGTGGAGGACTGGTCGCTCGCCCTGGACACAGTGATCTTGTGGAAGACGCTGCGTGCGGTGGTCTACGGGCAGGGGGCGTACTGATGCGTGGGGGTCAGCAGGGGCTTCGTACTGCCGGCGCACGGACCGCAGGCCGGGTGGGCCTGTGTGGGGGGAGGAACGGGTCGTGAGAGTCAGCGTTTTCGGGCTCGGCTACGTGGGCTGTGTGTCGGCCGCGTGCCTGGCCAGCATGGGCCACGAGGTCATCGGGGTGGACGTGAACCAGGTGAAGGTCGACCTGGTCAACGACGGCAAGGCCCCGGTGGTCGAGGAGCGTATCGGCGAGCTCATCGCCGAGGTCGTACGGACCGGAGCGTTACGCGCCACCTCCGACGTCCGCGAGGCCGTCATGAACAGCGAGGTGTCGCTGGTCTGCGTGGGCACGCCCTCGGAGCCCAACGGCAGCCTGTGCACCACGTACTTGGAGCGAGTCACCGAGCAGATCGGCGCCGCGCTGGCCGAGCGGGGCGGTCGGCACACCGTCGTGTTCCGCAGCACCATGCTGCCGGGCACCTGCCTGAACCTGCTGGTACCGATCCTGGAGAAGTACGTCGGCGGCACCGCCGGCGTGGACATCGGGGTCGCGGTCAACCCGGAGTTCCTGCGCGAGGGCACGAGCGTGCGGGACTTCTTCGACCCGCCCAAGACCGTCGTCGGCGAGCTCGACGGGGCAAGCGGCGATGCGGTGCTGGCGCTGTACGAGGGCTTGCCCGGCGAGGTGTTCCGGGTGCCGATCCCGACGGCCGAGGCGATCAAATACGCGGACAACGCGTTCCACGGCCTCAAGATCGGCTTCGCGAACGAGCTGGGCGCGGTGTGCCAGGCGCTCGGGGTGGACTCGCATCAGGTGATGGACGTGTTCCTGGCCGACCGCAAGCTGAACATCAGCCCCGCCTACCTGCGGCCCGGTTTCGCCTTCGGTGGCTCCTGCCTGCCCAAGGACCTGCGCAGCCTGGTCCACGCGGCACAGCGGGCCGATGTCTCGGTGCCCATCCTCTCCCACGTGCTGCCCTCCAACTCCGACCATCTGCAGCGCGCTGTGGAGCTGGTCGAGCGGACGGGCAAGCGCCGGGTGGGCCTGTTCGGACTGTCCTTCAAGCCCGGCACCGACGACCTCCGCGAGAGCCCGCTCGTCGAGCTGGCGGAGAGGCTCTTCGGCAAGGGGTACGACCTCAAGATCTACGACGCCAATGTGAGCCTCTCCCGGCTGCTCGGCGCGAACCGCGAGTACATCGAGAGCCGGCTGCCGCACCTCGCGCAGCTGCTCGCGGACTCCGTCGGCGAGGTGCTCGAGCACGCCGAGGTGTGCCTTGTCGGGACCCGGGATCCGGCCGTGCTCTCTGCGCTGCCCCATGGCGACAGCCCGGTGATCGTCGATCTCATCCACCTTCCCGACGCCAAGGCGCGCCGGGCCGAACCGGGGTACATGGGCCTTGCTTGGTGACACGACCAGTAGCGACCGGCAGGACCGGCGCGCGCTGATCCTGGTGGAGAACCTGTCGGTGCCGTTCGACCGGCGGGTGTGGCAGGAATGCACGACGCTGCGCGACGCCGGCTGGAAAGTGCACGTCATCTGTCCTCAGGGGAGCAAGCGGGACACCGAGCCGGAGGTCGAGATCGACGGGGTGCGCATCCACCGCTACCCGTTGCGCGCGGCCACCGGAGGGCCGGCCGGCTATCTCCAGGAGTACGGCACGGCGTTGTGGCACACGCTCCGGCTGGCCCGCAAGGTCGGCCCGGTCGACGTGGTCCACGCCTGCAATCCGCCCGACCTGCTGTTCCTGCCGGCGCTGTGGCTGAAGCGGCGCGGCGCGCGGTTCGTCTTCGACCAGCACGACCTCGTACCCGAGTTGTACCTCTCCCGGTTCGACCGCGGTAAGGATCTGCTCTATCGCGCCGTGTGCGCACTGGAACGGCGGACCTACCGGGCCGCGGACGTCGTGCTCGCCACGAACGAGAGTTACCGCGACGTCGCACTGCGCCGCGGCGGCAAGCGGCCGGCGGACGTCTTCGTGGTGCGCAGCGCGCCCGACATCGACCGGTTCCACCCGGTGCCGCCCGAGCCGGAGTTGAAGCGCGGCAAGCCTCATCTGCTGTGCTACCTCGGGGTCATGGGCCCGCAGGACGGCGTCGACTACGCCTTGCGGGCTCTCGCGAAGCTGCGTGACGAGGTCGGGAGGACCGACTGGCACGCGGTGTTCGTCGGCTCCGGCGACGCCTTCGACGCGATGGTAGAACTGTCCCGGAAGCTCGGGCTCTCGGAGCAGGTGCAGTTCACCGGGCGCATCCCGGACGCCGACCTGGTGCGCTACCTGTCGACCGCGGACGTGTGCCTCTCCCCCGACCCGCACAATCCGCTCAACGACGTGTCGACCATGAACAAGGTCCTGGAATACATGGTGATGGGCCGGCCCATCGTCTCGTTCGACCTCCGGGAGGCCCGCGTCTCCGCCGGTGACGCCGCCGTCTACGCGCCCGCCAACGACGAGGCCGAGTTCGCCCGGCTCATCGCGCTGCTGCTGGACGATCCGGAGAAGCGGGCCCTGATGGGCAAGGTCGGCCAGGAACGGATCAGCGGGCCGCTCTCCTGGCGGAACTCCCAGCGCTCGCTGCTCGCCGCCTACGCCGCCGCCTGCCGTGACGATGCTCCGGTGTCGCCGGCGGGCGCCGACCGCGCAGGGTGGAGGCCGCACCGTTGAACGACGACACGATACGCCTGGTCACGATCGGGCGGATTATCCGTCGACGCTGGCGGCTTCTCACCATCCTCGCCGTGGTGGGTGCGCTCGTCGGATACGGCACCTCCTTGCTGTTTCCTCCGCGATACACGACGTCGGCATCGGTACTGCTGCCGGGGGCGTGGGAGGAGCGCGAGCTGCTCACGCAGACGGAGATCGCGACCAGTTCGGTCGTGCTCGACCACGCGGCTGCCACACTCCACTGGTCCGGGGTCAGCGGCAGCGATCTGCGAGATCGGGTGAGCGCCAAAGCCGCCGACGGGAACATCATCAAGATCTCGGGCACGGCCGAGACCCCGGAGCGCGCACAGCAACTCTCCGACCAGGTGGCCCAGCAGTTCGTCACATTCGCCGCGCGGCTCGTGGACGACAACACCGACCCCGAAGAGGCGGCGCAGCTCGAGGAACTCCAGCAGATGGTGGTGCAGACCAGCCGCCGCATCACCGATCTGGCCGATTCGGCCGATCCGGGGCAGACCGTGGAGAGCGTGCAGACCCGCACCGAGCTCGAGAAGCTGCGCACCTCGCTGCAGGAGGCCATCACCAAGCTGGACCAGGCCGACCCGGCTTCCCACAAGGCCAACATGGTCGTCATGGGGCCCGCGGGCCGGCCGGCCGGCGAGGCGCCGCCGACGAGGACGCAGCTCGTCGTCGGCGGGGCGCTGTTGTTCTTCCTGTTCGCGGTCATCGGCCATCTCACCGCCGCACGGATGAGTCGCCGACTGCGCACCCAACCGGAGATCGCCGCTGCGCTGGGATCGGCGCTGCTGGGTACCGTCGACGTACCCGGCGAACGGACCGCGCACCGGCCGGAGGACCGCGGCCCGCGGGCCCGGATGCGCCGGCTGCTGGGCGTCGACGTCCGGTGGGACATACCGGCCCCGCAGACGTCCGGCGACGAGGCCAGCAGGCAGATCCGTTACCGACGGGTCTGCGCCCGCCTCCGGGACGAGCTGCCGGCCCCGCATCGGCTGCTGGTGGTCGTCCCGGACGGCGACGAGATCGCCCGCCGGGCCGCCGGGCAGCTCGTCGCCGTGGCCGAGAGCGATCCCTCCCCGGGCTCTTCGAGCGAGGGATACCCCACGCTGCGGGTGGTGGAGGTTTCGGTGTCCCAGCCGATGGTGCCGGACCGCGGCGACGAGACCGGTGCCCTGGTCGTGCTCAGCGCGGGCAGCTGGACGGCAGGGGAGCTCGCCGGCATCGCCGAGGCGTGTGCGGACGCCGAGCACGAGGTCGTCGGCATCGTCCTCGCCGGCCTGGTCCAGGCCCGCCCGACGCGGTCCGCCGGACGTCCTCGGGATGCCGCCACGCCGGTGCTCGCGGTGGGGTACGACGCGAAGGGAAGTTCAGGGTGACGACGAGTACGACTTCGGAGTCGTCGGCCGCCGCTCCACTGCTCGATCTGCAGGCGCTGGTGGTGTCGGTGCGCAGGCGCCGTCGCTTCTGGTGCTCCGTGGGGCTGCTGGGGCTGCTGGTGGGCGGGGCGTTGGCGGTCCTGATGCCGCCGTCGCCGACCGCGGTGACCAAGGTGCTGGTCGCGCATCAGGAGGACCAGCCGAACGACCCCGGAACGCTGATCCGCACCGACGTGGCGCTGCTGCAGACCACGCGGATCGCCGACAAGGCCCTGCGGTCCCTGGACTCCCCGGAAAAGCCAGAGGACTTCATGCGGGACTACGGGGCCGTCGGCTTGACCAACAACCTGATGCAGATCACTGTGACGGCCGACAGCGACGCGGAAGCGGTGGCGCGCGCCAAGGCGCTGGCCGACGCGTTCGTCGCGGACCATGTCAGGCGGATACAGGCAGCCGCGGACGCCGAGTCCAAGGCCCTGCTCGATCAGCGTGACCGGATGCGGAACGAACTCGCCAAGGTCAACAAGGCGATCGGAGACGCATCGCCGGAGAGCGGACCGAAGGCGTCGGCGAACCTGGAGTCGCTCTTCGCCCGCCGGGCCGAACTCACCTCGCGGATCACCGATTTCGGGCAGCGCGCCGCTGAGGCGCGCATCGGCACGCCCCAGCTCGTCGCGGGCACGCAGGTCGTGGACGCGCCGCGCGCGTTGCGGTACTCCCTGCCCCGGACCGCTGCCACCAACGCCGCGATCGGGCTCGTCCTCGGGCTCGTCCTCGGCCTCGCGGTGGCAGCGGTGGGCACGGTGGTGGCGGACCGCCCCGTGCTGCGCCGGGACATCGCGGCGAACCTCGGCGCCTCGGTCATCTCGGAACTGCCCCGCCGGTCGGGCAGGTTGTGGCGGCGCCGGCGGATCCGGTCGGCACGCGAACGGCTCACCACGTCCCTGGCCCGCACCGTCCGCAGCTCCGCGGATCCGGTGTCGCTGCTGGAACTGGGCTGTGCGCGCAGCACCAGCGTGATCGCCCTGGACCTCGCCCGGGCACTTGCGGCGGACGGGCCGGTGGTCGTCGTCGACGGTCTCCCCGGCCCGCAGCTCGCGAGACGCCGCCCGAGACCGGGAGACCCGACCGTGGTCAGCGGCGAGCGTGCCGCGGCCCTGTCGCAGCAGGAACTCCGGCTCGGCGTCGGCTCGGTGGCGCCCGGCACGGCGTGGACCGACCTCCAGTACCTCGGCACTCAGACCGTGCTCGTCGTGCGCGCCGGACACGGCAGCGCCGCATGGCTGCACACCGTGGCACGGCAGCTCGCGGACCAATCCATTCCGGTGATCGGTGTGGTGCTGATCGACCCCGATCCGCGTGACCGGACCGACGGCACGCTGTGGGACGGGCTGCACACGGCGCTGCGCGGCCAGAACGAGCGGCTGGCCCGCCAGAACGGGACGGGGCGGCGGGCCGAGCGGTTGCCGATGTGGGCGACTCGGGGCCCGGACAGCGACCAGGAGGCGCGCTAGCACATGTGTGGCATCGCAGGCACATACCGATGGCCGGACGGGAAGGTCGTGGCCGATCGGCTGACCGACACCCTCGCCCACCGCGGTCCGGACGGAGCGGGCCGCTACAGCCACTCCGCCGGTGACGGCGAAGTGCACCTCGGGCACCGTCGGCTGGCCATCATCGACCTGTCCGGGACCGGCGCCCAGCCGATGGTCTCGGACGGCCTCGTCCTGACGTACAACGGCGAGCTGTACAACGCGCCCGAGCTGCGTGCCGAGTTGTCGGCCTCTGGGGTGCGCTTCCGCGGTACCTCCGACACCGAGGTGCTCCTCGAGGCCTGGCGGCGGTGGGGCACCGAGTGTCTGCCCCGGCTGCGCGGTATGTTCGCGTTCGGGATCTTCGACGAGCGCACCGGTGAACTGGTGCTCGCCCGCGACCAGCTCGGCATCAAGCCGCTGTTCCTGCTCCGGCGCGGCGAGGGCCTGGTGTTCGCCTCCGAGCTCAAGGCGCTCGCCGCCGCGACCGGCGGCAAGCTGGAGGTGGACCCCGCGGCGCTGGTCGCCTCGCTGCTCTACTACTGGGTGCCGGACTCCCGCTGCGCGTACCGCGAGGCGGAGAAGCTGCCGCCGGGGAGCTGGGTGCGGTTCCGGCCCGACGGCCGGGTGGAGCGCGGCCGGTACTGGAACCTGAAGGACGTCGCCGCCGAGGGCCGGGACCGGGCCCGGGCCGGTGAACTGCCGGACCTGGCAGCGATCGTCGAGGAGTCGACCCGGCGCCACCTGCTCTCCGACGTACCCGTGGCGACCTTCCTCTCCGGCGGTCTCGACTCCAGCTGGCTGACCGCCCTCGCGGCCCGCCACCGACCCGGGATCTCCGCGTACACGATCGGATTCCGCGCCGAGGACGCCAGGTTCGAGGCGATGCCGGACGACCTGCGCTACGCCCGGCAGGTGGCCGAGCGGTTCGGCGTCGACCTGCACGAGATCGAGATCGCCCCGAACGTGCTCGACCTGCTGCCGCAGATGACGTACCACCTGGACGAGCCGATCGGCGACCCCGCCGCGATCAACACGTTCCTGATCTGCTCGGCCGCCCGGGAGGCCGGGGTCAAGGTGATGCTCTCGGGAATGGGCGCCGACGAGCTGTTCGCCGGTTACCGCAAGCACCTGGCCAACCTGATCGCGCTGCGCTACCAGCGCGTCCCGCGGCCGCTGCGACGCGGCCTGTCCAGGGCCGTGGACCGGCTGCCGGTCGCCACGGCCCGCCGCGGGTACCGGTCGGTGCGCTTCGCGAAGCGGTTCCTGTCCTTCGCCGATCTGCCGGAGGAGACGGCGTTCCGGCGCAGCTACACCATGTACGACCAGGACGAACTGCTCGCCCTGGTCGACCCGGACCTGGCCGGGACGGTGGACGACGTGCTCACCGAGCACGCGGACGTCTACCAGGACAACGACCTCGACGACTTCGTCAACCGCATGTGCCTGGGCGACGCCCGGATGTTCCTGCCGGGCCTCAACCTCACGTACACGGACCGCTCCAGCATGGCCGCGTCGACGGAGGTGCGGGTGCCGTACGTGGACGTCGAGGTGGTCAGGGCGGCGTTCGCCGTGCCCGGTGATCGCAAGATCGTCGGCCGGCAGGGCAAGGCCGTCCTCAAGAAGGCGGCCACCTCGATCCTGCCCCAGGAGATCGTGTACCGGCCCAAGGGCCTGTTCAGCGCACCGCTGCGCGCCTGGATGAGCCGGGACCTGGCACCGCTGGTGCGCGAGGTGGTCAACGACGGTGTGCTCGTCAACTCGGGGCTCCTGCGCCGCGACGCGCTGGCACGCATGGTCGCCGAGGACGCCGCCGGGCAGCGGGACTTCTCCAAGCATCTGTGGCACGTGCTGACGCTCGAGTACTGGTATCGCGACGCGACCTCTGGCTCCGGCCAGAGCCAAGCGGCTTGACGGCGTGGAAAAAAGAGGAGCTCGGGTGAAACAGGTTGTTCAGAACTACAAGAGCGGCGAGCTGGCGGTGCTCGACGTGCCGGTGCCGGGATGCAAGCCGGGCGGCGTGCTGGTCCGCACGGTCTTCTCGCTGATCTCCACCGGGACCGAGCTCATGAAGGTGTCCGAGGCCGGCATGTCGATGCTGGGCAAGGCCCGCTCCCGGCCGGACCAGGTGGCCAAGGTCATGCAGAGCGTGGCCACCAACGGGGTGCCCGCCACCTACCGCAAGGTGATGGGCAAGCTGGACTCGTACACGCCGCTGGGGTACTCGCTGTGCGGTGTGGTCGAGCAGGTCGGTACCGGGATCGACGACGTGAAGGTCGGCGACCTCGTGGCCTGTGCCGGCAACGAGCACGCGCTGCACGCCGAGCTGAACTGGGTGCCGAAGAACCTCTACGCCCCGGTGCCGGACGGCCTCGCGCCGCGCCACGCCGCCTTCGGCACCGTCGGGTCGATCGCGTTGCAGGGCGTCCGCCAGGGCGAGTCACGACTCGGCGAGGTGGCGCTCGTCATCGGGCTCGGGCTGATCGGGCAGCTGGTCGTGCAGCTCCTCGCCGCCTCGGGAGTCCGCGTCGTCGGGGTCGACCCCGACCCGGCACGCTGCGAGCTCGCCGAGAGCCTGGGCGCGGCGGCCTGCGGCGATCCCGCGTCCGCGGCCGTCGAAGCCGCCGTCGCCGAACTCACCGACGGTCACGGCGTGGACCAGGTGTACCTGGCCGCAGGCGGCGGCAGCAACCAGCCCGTCGAGCTGGCCGCCCGGCTCTGCCGGGACCGTGGCCGGGTCGTCGACATCGGCAAGTGCCGCCTGGACCTGCCGTGGAACGCGTACTACGAGAAAGAGCTCGACGTCCGCTTCTCCCGCAGTTACGGCCCCGGACGCTACGACCCGGAGTACGAGCTGGAGGGACGGGACTACCCGATCGGCTACGTGCGCTGGACCGAGCGCCGCAACCTGGCGTGCTTCCTCGACCTCGTCGCCCGCGGCCGCGTCGACGTGGAGCCCCTGGTCTCCCACATCGCCGACTTCGACGACGCGGTCGAGACGTACCAGCGCCTGAAGGACGGCGACCTGAAGGCCGTGGCCGTGCTGTTCCGGTACCCGGAACACGCTGCCGAGGCGGAGGCCCCCGCGGTGGCCGTGCCGGCGGTGAAGCGAGGCAGCCTCGAAGCGCCCGCCCCGACACGGGCCGCCAGGACGCCGGTGCGGCTCGCGTTCGTCGGCGCGGGCAACTACGCGACGTCGATGCTGCTGCCGCACCTGGCACAGCGCGACGGCGTCGAGCTGTCGACCGTCGTCACCACGACGGCGCTGTCCGCGGCCAACGCGCAGCGCAAGTTCGGCTTCGCCGAGGCGACCACCGATCTCGACGCCGTGCTCGGCGACAAGTCCGTCGACGCGGTGTTCGTGGTCACCCGCCACAGCTCGCACGCCGAACTGACCCGGAAGGCGCTGCTGGCCGGCAAGACGGTGTTCGTGGAGAAGCCGTTGGCGCTCACCGAGGACGAACTGGCCGGCGTGCTCGCCGCGGTGGAGGAGTCCGGCAACGACCGGCTTCAGGTGGGCTTCAACCGCCGGTTCGCGCCACTGCTTCAGGAGGCCAAGAAGCGTTTCGGCGCCCGGACCGGGCCGGCGAGCCTGCGCTACCTCGTCAACGCGGGGCAGCTGACCCACGGCAGCTGGTACCTCCAGCAGGGCACCGAGGGCTCGCGGTTCGCCGGCGAGGGCGGCCATTTCATCGACACGGCGAGCTGGCTGCTCGACGCCGATCCGGTCTCGGTGTACGCGGTCGCCCCGTCCGGCAACGAGGACCTTCAGGTCGTCCTGCGCTACCCGGACGGGTCCACCGCCAGCATCAGCTACGTCACCACCGGCGCGCCCGGCTTCCCCAAGGAGACGCTGGACCTGGTCGCGGACGGCAAGGTGCTGCGGCTCGACGACTTCGTCCGGGCCTCGGTGTACGCCCGCAAGCGATGGGTCAGTTCGCGGCTGCCCAAGGCCCGGGACAAGGGCCAGTCCGCCGAACTGGCCGCGTTCGTCAAGGCCGTACGGACCGGCGGTCCGATGCCGGTGCCGCTGGAGTCGCTGGTCGCCACCACGTCGGCCACCCTCGCCGTACAGGCCGGCCTGGCCGGCGGCGCGCCCGTGACGCTGGCGAGTGCCCGATGACCATGAGCGCGGGCTGGTACCTGCGGCGGCTCTCGCGGATGGGACCGCGGGAGGTCGGCGGCCGGGTGGGCGACGTGGTGCGCAGGCGCCGGTGGCGGTCGGCGCTGCCGGACCGCCCGAGCGTGACCGGCGCCCGCTTCACCGCGGTCCTCCCCGCGGGGGCGGTCGCCGCGGTGCCGCCGGACGCCGCGAAACGCCTCGTCGCCGAGGCGGACCGGCTGATGGACGGGCACGGCGAGTTCTTCGGGGTGGACCGCGAGGACCTGGCCGACCCGGACTGGTCGTACGACCCGAAGACCGGGCGCCGGGCTCCGCAGGTCTACGCCTTCGACGTGCCGTACCGCGACGAGAACGCGGTCGGGGACATCAAGCAGATCTGGGAGCCGTCCCGGCACCAGTACCTCACCGTGCTCGCCGCCGCCTACGCGGTCACCGGGGACGAGCGGTACGCCGAGCGGGTGGCCGAGCACCTGCGGTCGTGGTGGGCGGCCAACCCGCCGCTGCGCGGAGTGCACTGGGTCAGTGGCATCGAGCTGGGCATCCGGCTGCTTTCCTGGGTGTGGATCCGCCGACTGCTGGACGGCTGGCCGGGCGCGGCCGACCTGTTCGAGGCCAACCCGGTGGCGCTGGACCAGATCTGGCACCACCAGCGCTGGCTGGCCGCCTTCCCCAGCCGGGGGTCCTCGGCGAACAACCACGTCATCGCCGAGGCCGCCGGGCAGTTCGCCGCGGCCTGCGCGTTCGGGTGGTTCTCCTCCTCGGCGCGCTGGCGCGCCGACGCGCTGCGGTCGCTGGACCGGCATCTGCGCGGCAACACCTTCGGTTCCGGCCTGAACCGTGAGCTGGCCACCGAGTACCACGGTCTGGTGCTGGAGCTCGGCTTGGCCGCCCTGGCCGAGGCGGACGCCGCGGACGTGCAGGTCCCCTCGACGGTCCGGCTGGTGCTGTTGCGGATGACGGACGCGCTCGCGGCCGTCGTGGACAACCGGCTGCGGCCGCCGCGTCAGGGCGACGCGGACGACGGGCACGGTCTGATCGTGGACGGCGGGGGCACCGACCGCTGGGCCTCGCTGCTGGCCACGGGAGACGCCGTGTTCGGCCGGCTCGACTGGTGGCCGACGGTGACCGGCACCGATGTGCGCACTCCGCTGCTGGCCGCGCTCGTCCGACCGTACTCGAAAGACGAAAGAACCGCGCCGGCCGTGTCCCGCCCGGACAGCCGGCCGGCCCGTTTCGCCGACGCCGGCATGACCGTCCTGCGTGGTCCGGAGGAGATCTGGGTCCGCTGCGACGGTGGTCCGCACGGGTTCCTGTCCATCGCCGCGCACGCCCACGCGGACGCGCTGTCCGTGGAGGTCCGGCACGACGGGGTCGACGTCCTCGCCGACCCGGGGACGTTCTGCTACCACGGGCAGCCCGAGTGGCGGCAGTACTTCCGCTCCACACTCGGCCACAACACCCTGGAGCTGGACGGCACCGACCAGTCCGTCTCCGGCGGCCCCTTCCTGTGGACCCGGCATGCCCGCAGCCGCGTCCTGACCGCGGAGACATCCGGCGAAGGCGTGGCCCGCTGGTCCGCCGAGCACGACGGCTATCGGCCTTCCGTGCACCGCCGGCGCGTGGAGCTGACGGCCGCGAGCCGGGAACTGAGGGTGGTCGACGAGGTCCGCGGCCGACACAGCCCGCGCCGGGCCGTGCGGCTGGCGTTCCACCTCGGCCCGGCGATCACCGCGGAGCTGACGGGCAACCGGGCAGTGCTCACTTGGAATCGGGACGGCGAGGACCGCTCCGCGGTGCTCGACCTGCCCGAGCGGCTGAGCTGGCGGGCGCATCGCGGCGAGACCGACCCGCCGCTGGGCTGGTACTCCGCCGGTTTCGGGCGCAAGGAACCCACCACGACCCTGGTCGGCACCGGCACCGGCACCGGCACCAGCACCGGCTCCGCCGACGGCGCGGAGGGCTTCACCACCGTGCTCAGGTTCCGCGGCTAGGGGGGCGCGTGGGCATCAAGAGGCGGCACTGGGCGTTGGCGGCGGCACCGCTGACGCTGGCCCTGCTGGCGGCGACCGGCTGTGAAGGCACCTCGAGCGCCCGGTCGAAGCCGGCCGCTGCGCCACCCACGCCCGTGGCCCGGGTGTGCGCCAAGCCCGCGGCCGGGCCGACGAAGGCACCGGCGGGCGCGGTGACCGTCGACCCCGAGGTGGTCGGTGACCTGGCGGCGAAGACCAAGAGCAGCCCCCCGAACACCACGTTCTGGCTTCGCCCGGGCAAGCACAGGCTCGACCCGGACCGCTACGCCCAGGTCATCCCCAAGAAGGGGAACCGCTACCTCGGTGCGCCGGGCGCGGTGCTCGACGGCCGGAGGAAGAACCAGTACGCGTTCGGCGGTACCGCCCGCGACGTCACCATCGGCTACCTGACCGTGCAGCGTTTCGTGGCGCCGCCCGACGAGGGCGTGGTCAACCACGACTCGGCCGACGGGTGGGTGATCGAGCACGCGACGATCCAGCGCAACTCCGGCGCCGGACTGATGGCCGGTGACCGCCAGCAGGTCCGCGCCAGCTGCCTGCGCGAGAACGGCCAGTACGGCATGAACGCGTACAAGGCCACCGGCCGTATCAGCGACCTGGTGGTCGAGGACAACGAGATCGTGGGCAACAACACCGACGACTGGGAGCGGCGGCGGAAGGGCTGCGGCTGCACCGGAGGCATCAAGTTCTGGGCCGTCAACAGCGCCGACGTACGCGGCAACTGGGTGCACGACAACCGCGGACCCGGGTTGTGGGCGGACACCAACAACAACGACTTCCGCATCGAGAAGAACGTGCTCGAGGCCAACGACGGTGCCGCGCTGATCTACGAGACCAGCTACAACGCGGTCATCCGGAACAACACGATCCGGCGGAACAACTGGGTCGAGGGCCGCAGGGAAGCCGACCGCGGCGACAGCTTCCCGTACGCGACCGTCTACCTGTCCGAGTCCGGCGGCGAACCACGGATCCGAGCCCGCACCCACAAGATCGAGATCTACCGGAACGTGCTGGAGAACAACTGGTCCGGGATCACCCTGTGGGAGAACGCCGACCGGTTCTGCAACAGTCCGGCCAACACCTCGTCCGGTGACTGCACCTTGCTGGTGCGGGACACCGACCGCTGCGCGAAGCCGGCCATCGCCACCGCACCGCTATACGCCGACTGCCGGTGGAAGACCCAGCGGGTGGACATCCACGACAACCGCTTCGCGCTGGACAAGTCCGTCCTCCAGTGCACGGTGAAGTGCGACCGAATGGCGGTGCTGGCCAACTATGGCACCTATCCGGACTGGTCGCCGTACCAGGGCAAGCGGGTGGCTGACGCGATCACCACCGAGCAGCACAACCGCTGGCACGACAACGTCTACGTCGGCCCCTGGAAATTCGTCGCCCACGACCCGAGCCGGGTGCTCGACTTCGGGCAGTGGCAGGGCACGCCCTACCGGCAGGACACGGGCAGCACCCTCGACCCACAGGCCGGTGGTTGAGATGGCCGGGGGTCTGCGGCGCGAGGCGCTGCCGGACGGTGCGGGTGCGGCGGGCACGCAACCCGGCGCCGAACCGCGCCCTGCCGGCACACCGAAGACCGTCGGAATCGTCTGGGGGCTGCTGATCCTCAACACGCTCGGCTCCGCCGGGGCGAAGACCATCGTCCCGCTCCCCCGCTCCCTCATCCAGATGGTCACCATGGGCGCGCTGGTCGCCGCGTTCGCGCTGGCACTCGCAGTCAATCTCCGGCTGAGCATCCGGCCCAGCGCCTTCGTATTCCTGCTCACCCTGCTCCTGGTACCGAGCGTGATCTCCAGCGCGAACCTGGAGTCCGGGTTCGGCGCGCTGTTCCGCTGCGCCCGGCTGGCTCTCTTCGTCGGCACGCTGTGGCTGCTCAGCCGCTGGTGGGACGGCGGCCTGACGTTCGTCCGGCACCACATCCGGATGTACTTGGCAGTACTCGCGTCGGTGGCGGCCGGCCTGGTCGCCTCACCGGGCGCGGCCCTGCCCGACCTCTACGGCGGGCGGCTGGTCGGCGCGTTGTGGCCGCTCACCCCGCCACAGATCGGACAGTACGCCGCGGTGATCATCGGGCTGACCGTGCTGCTCCTTCTTGGCCGCCGGACCGACAGGACCAGCGCGGCGGTGGTCATCGTGCCGTCACTCGTCCTGCTCGCGCTGACCCATACCCGGACGGCCACGCTCGGCCTGCTCATCGGGCTGGCGTTGGCGATCGGCTCGCTCGTCCTGACCAGCGCCGCCGCGCGCCGGTTCTTCGCCTGGGCGGTGCTGTGCGTCACGGTGACCGCGGTGGGGTTCGCCTCCGCGCTGCAGACGTGGTTCCTGCGCGGACAGAGCCAGGAGAACTTCGCCAGCCTCACCGGCCGGGCCAAGGTGTGGCACGCCCTGCTGGCAGCGCCCCGGACGACCACGGAATACCTGTTCGGCGCCGGCCTGGGCGACAAGTCGTTCGGCGGGCTGCCGATCGACAACAGCTGGCTCGCCGTCTACAACGAGCAGGGCATGACCGGCGTCGTTCTGGTGGCGGCGATCGTCATCGTGCTGGGCGGCGTCGCGTTGCTGCGGCCGCCGTCGCTGTCGAGGGCCTGCGCGATCTTCCTGATCAGCTACTGCGCGATCGCGTCGTACACCGAAGCCGGGCTGGGCGACGCCTCGCCGTATCTGCTGCATCTGGCGGTGGCCGCCTCGCTGCTGGCGGCTCCTGCCGCGGCCACTCCCCTGTCGACGCCCGATGTCCCTCGCCGACGCATCCCGCGATGGACCCGACGATCGGAGGTGACCTGAGCATGCACGTCCTCGTGGTGCACAACCGCTACGCCTCGGCGCAGCCGAGCGGGGAGAACAAGGTCGTCGACCAGGAGGTGGCGCTGCTGCGCGGGGCCGGCCACCAGGTCGACGTGTTCGAACGGCGCAGTGACGACATCGGCGCCCGGTCCCTGCTGGGCAAGGCGGCGTTACCGCTGCTGGTCCCGTGGAACCCGGCGGTCCGCACGGAGCTCGCAGCCCGGCTTCGCACCGAGCGGCCCGACGTGGTGCACATCCACAACGTCTTCCCGCTCCTGTCGCCCGCGGTGGTGGCCGCCTGCGCCGACGCCGGTGTGCCCGCCGTGGCCACGCTGCACAACTACACCCAGATCTGCCCGCCCGGCACGCTGCAGCGGGACGGCCGGCCGTGCACCGAGTGCGTCGGGTCCACGCCGCTGCCCGCCGTCCGGCACGGCTGCTACCGGGGCTCCCGCCTCGCGACGGTGCCGCTCGCGGTCAGCATGTCGGTCAACCGGCGGCGCTGGTGGTCCGGCGTGGAACGGTTCTTCTGCATCTCCGCGGCGCAGCGCGACGTCCTGGTGCGGGCCGGCATGCCGGCCGAGCGGCTGGCGGTGAAGCACAACTTCGTGCCCGAACCGGCCACCCGCCGAGATGGCGATGGGAAGCATCTGCTCTATCTCGGACGGCTCGCGGAGGCCAAGGGCGTGCGGCTGCTCATGGCCGCGTGGGACGAGATCGCCGCCGACGGCGGTGTGGGCGTGCCGCTCGTGATCGCCGGCACGGGGCCACTGGAGGGTGAGGTGACCACGTGGGCGGCGGGCCGGGACGACGTGCGCTATGTCGGCCTGTACGACACGGCGGAGTGCGGAAAGGCCATCGCGCGGTCGGTCGCCGTGGTGGCTCCCTCGACGTGGCTGGAGGCGTTCGGCCTGGTGGTCGTGGAGGCCATGGCGGCGGGGGTCCCGGTCGTCGCCGCCGGTCACGGTGCCTTCGTCGAACTCGTCGAGGACGGGGTGACCGGGCTGCTGCACCGGCCGGGCGAGCCCGACTCGCTCGTGTCCTGCATACGCCGGATCGCGGGCGAGCCGGCCCCCAACCGGGACATGGGCCAGGCGGCCCGGCGCCGTTACGAGCAGGCTTTCAGCCCGGCCGTCGGCCTCGATCGCCTGATGGATGAGTACCGCACCGCGATCGCGGGTCGGTCAGCACTGGCTCGTGGCGGGGACACCCGCGCGAGCAGGGGGGATGGGGACAGTAGATGACACGATGCCGACTCTGCGGCTCAAAAGCGATGGCGAGCGTCGTCGACCTCGGGGCGACGCCGCCGTGCGAGAGCTTTCTCGCCGCGGACCAACTGGACAAGCCGGAACCGGCGTACCCGCTGCACCTGCGGGTCTGCACGGACTGCTGGCTGGCGCAGATCCCTCCGCTGATCACGCCGGAGGAGACCTTCAGCGAGTACGCGTACTTCTCCTCCTACTCGACCTCCTGGGTGGAGCACGCGCGCACGTTCGTCACCGACGCCGTACAGCGGTTGGGTCTCGGCACCGACGCCTTCGTGGTCGAGGTCGCGAGCAACGACGGGTACCTGCTGAAGCACGTCGTGGACCGCGGGATCCGCTGCCTGGGCATCGAGCCCTCGGTGAACGTCGGCGCCACGGCGCGGGACGCGGGTGTGCCAACGCTCACGGAGTTCCTCTCCCCGGACACCGGCTCGGCCGTCCGCGCCGAACACGGCCCGGCGGACCTGGTCGTGGCCAACAACGTGTACGCGCACATCCCCGACGTGGTCGGGTTCACCCAGGGGCTGCGTGCCCTGGTCGCCGACGACGGCTGGGTCTCCATCGAGGTGCAGCACCTGCTGACCCTGATCGAGGAGAACCAGTACGACACGATCTATCACGAACACTTCCAGTACTACACGGTCGCGTCCGCGATCCGGGCGCTGGCGAGCGGCGGACTCTCCCTCGTGGACGTGGAGTTGCTGCCCACGCACGGCGGCTCCATCCGGCTGTGGGCCCGGCCGGCCGAGGCGGCCGGCGAGCCGAGCGGCCGGGTGGCCGAGGTCCTTGACCGGGAGAAGGCGGCCGGGCTGCAGGAGCTGTCCGGGTACACCGAGTTCTCCGCCCGCGTGGCGAAGGTGCGCCGGGATCTGCTGCGGTTCCTCATCGACGCGGCCGAGCGTGGCGAGACGGTCGTCGGCTACGGCGCCCCGGGCAAGGGCAACACCCTGCTCAACCACTGCGGCATCCGGCCCGACCTGCTCTCCTACACGGTCGACCGCAACCCCTACAAGCACGGCAGATTCACCCCGGGCACCCGCATCCCGATCCTGTCGCCCGACCGGATAGCCGCCGACAAGCCGGACTACGTCCTCGTCCTGCCCTGGAACCTGCGGGCCGAGCTGGTCGAGCAGCTGTCCTTCGTGCACGACTGGGGCGGCCGGCTCGTCTTCCCCATTCCGGAACTGAGCATTGTCGAGGTCAAGGCATGAAGGTCGTACTGTTCTGCGGCGGCTACGGCATGCGTATGCGCAACGGAGCCTCCGACGACGTGCCCAAGCCGATGGCGATGGTCGGCCCGCGGCCGCTGATCTGGCACGTCATGCGCTACTACGCGCACTTCGGGCACACGGAGTTCATCCTGTGCCTCGGATACGGGGCCCACCACATCAAGGACTTCTTCCTCAACTACGAGGAGACCACGTCCAACGACTTCGTGCTGCGCGGCGGGCGGACCGAGCTGCTGTCCACGGACATCGCCGACTGGACGATCACGTTCGCGCAGACCGGCATCGAGTCGCCCATCGGGGAGCGGCTGCGCCGGGTACGGCACCACCTGGACGGCGACGAGATGTTCCTCGCCAACTACGCCGACGTGCTCACCGATGCCCCGCTTCCGGAGATGATCGACCGCTTCGCCCAGCGCGACGCCGGTGCGTCGATGATGGTGGTGCCGCCGCAGTCCTCGTTCCACTGCGTGGACCTGGGTGAGGACGGCCTGGTGGGGGGCATCACCGCGGTGAGCGACATGCCCCTGTGGGAGAACGGCGGCTACTTCGTGCTCCGCCAGGAGGTCTTCGACCACATCCCCGAGAACGGGGACCTGGTCGCCGACGGCTGTGCCCAACTGGCCAAGCGCGGAAGGCTGGTGGCGCACCAGCACCGCGGCTTCTGGAAACCGACCGACACCGTCAAGGAGCGGGCCGCGCTCGACGACGCCTACACCCGGGGCGAGCGCCCATGGGCCGTGTGGGAGCGGGACGGCGCCGCTGTGTGGACCGCGTGATCCGGCTCGGGGCCGAGCGCCTGGACCGGATCGTCGCGGTGGGCGCGCACTGCGACGACATCGCCATCGGCGCCGGCGGCACGCTCCTGACGCTGTGCCTCGCGCGCCCGGGCATCCGCGTCGACGTGCTGGTGCTCTCCGGCGGTGGCAGCGAGCGGGAGCAGGAGGAGCAGGCCGCGCTCGCCGCCTTCTGCCCCGGTGCCGACCTGCGGCTGACCGTGCGCAAGCTTCCCGACGGCCGGCTGCCCGCGCACTGGGACGAGGCCAAGGCCGCGGTCGAGGAGCTGCGCGCGGGGACGGAGCCGGATCTCGTGCTGGCTCCGCGCACCGACGACGCGCACCAGGACCACCGCGGTCTGGCCAAACTGATGACCACCGCGTTCCGCGACCACCTGGTGCTCGGCTACGAGATCGTCAAGTGGGACGGCGATCTCGGCCGTCCGACGGTCTACCAGCAGTTGTCGCCGGAGATCGCCGAACAGAAGGTGCGGCTGCTCCAGGAGCACTACCCCTCGCAGCAACACCGGCCCTGGTACGACCGCGAGGCCTTCCTCGGCCTGGCCCGGATCCGCGGCATCGAAAGCAACGCGCGCTACGCCGAGGCGTTCGCCGTCACCAAACTCACTCTCAACCTGGGGGAATGAACCTTGCGCGTACTGCTCACCGGACACCAGGGCTACCTGGGCACCGTGATGGCCCCCGTCCTCGCGGCCGCCGGCCACGAGGTCGTCGGCCTGGACGCCGGACTGTTCGCCGACTGCGTGCTCGGCCCGACGCCCGCGGACCCGCCGGGGCACCGGGTGGACCTGCGCGACGTCACCGCCGAACACGTGGCCGGCGTGGACGCCGTGATCCACCTGGCCGCGCTGTCCAACGACCCGCTGGGATCGCTGGCACCGGAGCTCACCTACGACATCAACCACCACGCGTCCGTACGCCTTGCCCGACTGGCCCGTGACGCCGGAGTGCGGCGCTTCCTGTACGCGTCGACCTGCTCGGTCTACGGGGCCGCCGGCGACCCCGACTTGTCGAACTTGGTGGCCGAGGACGCCCCGCTGCGCCCGGTGACGCCGTACGCGGAGTCCAAGGTGCGGGTGGAGGACGACCTGCACGCGCTGGCCGACGGCGACTTCAGCCCGGTGTACATGCGCAACGCCACCGCCTTCGGCTACTCCCCCCGGCTGCGCGCCGACATCGTGCTGAACAACCTGGTGGGCCATGCGCTCCTGTCCGGCGAGGTGCTTGTCCTCTCGGACGGCACGCCCTGGCGCCCGCTGGTGCACGCCGCCGACATCGCCCGGGCCTTCACGGCCGCGCTGACCGCGCCGCGGGAAGCGGTGCACGACCGGGCGTTCAACATCGGCAGCGAGATCAACAACGTCACGGTCGCCGAGATCGCCGAACAGGTCGCCGAGGCGGTGTCCGGTGCGAAGGTGGTGATCACCGGGGAGAACGGTGCCGATCCGCGGTCGTACCGGGTGGACTTCTCCCGGTTCCGCACAGCCGTTCCCGGCTTCGACTGCGAGTGGACGGTGAAGCAGGGCGCGCTCGAACTCGCCGACGCCTACCGGAAACACGGCCTGACCCGGGAGGACTTCGAACGACGCTTCACCCGGCTGGCCGTGCTGCGCGCGGCGTCCGACGCCGGCACCGTCGACGACACCCTGCGGTGGCGCCCGTGACCAAGCCCGGCGAGGAGATGTACGCCCTGGTGGAGCGGATGTACCCGCTGTGCCGGAGCATCACCGGCGACGGTGTGCGCGCCACCCTGGACATCGTGGGTGAGTACGTCCCGCTCACGGTGCACGAGGTGCCGACCGGGACCCAGGTGCTCGACTGGACGGTGCCTCAGGAGTGGAACATCCGGGACGCGTACATCGCCGACACGTCCGGCCACCGGGTCGTCGACTTCGCCGCGTCCAGCCTGCACGTGCTCGGCTACAGCGTGCCGGTGTCGGCGACCATGCCGCTGGACGAGCTGCGCGGACACCTGTACACCCTGCCGGACCACCCGAGCTGGGTGCCGTACCGCACCAGCTACTACAAGCCGCAATGGGGTTTCTGCCTGGCCCAGGAGACCCTGGACGCGCTGCCGGACGGCGAGTACGAGGTGCGCATCGACTCCACACTCGCGGACGGCCATCTGACCTACGCCGAGCACGTGGTCCCCGGGCAGGTCGCCGACGAGGTGATCGTCTCCAGCCACGTCTGCCATCCGTCGCTGGCCAACGACAACCTGGCCGGCATCGCCGTGGCGGCGTATCTGGCGCGCGCGCTGGCGGAGCAGACCCCTTACTACACCTACCGGTTCGTCTTCGCGCCCGGGACCATCGGGGCGATCACCTGGCTGGCCCGCAACGCGGAGCGGGTGGACCGGGTCAAGCATGGTCTTGTGCTGGCCTGCGCCGGGGACCCGGGCCGGTTGACCTACAAGCAGAGCAGGCGCGGCGGCGCGGAGATCGACCGGGTGATGGAGCATGTGCTTCGCTCGTCCGAACGCCCGCACCAGGTCAAGGAGTTCACCCCGTACGGTTACGACGAGCGGCAGTACTGCTCGCCGGGGTTCGATCTCGGCGTGGGCTCGCTCAGCCGGACCCCGTACGCCGGGTACCCCGAGTACCACACCTCGGCGGACAACCTGGACCTCGTCTCTCCGGAGGCGATGGCGGACACGCTCGCCGTCTGCCGCGAGGCGTTCGCCGTCCTGGACCGCAACCGGCGGTACGTCAACCTCAGTCCCTACGGCGAGCCGCAGCTGGGCCGACGCGGGTTGTACGACTCGCTCGGCGGCCGGAGCGACGCGAAGCAGACCGAGATGGCCATGCTCTGGGTGCTCAACCTCTCCGACGGCGAGCACAGCCTGCTGGACGTCGCCGAGCGGTCCGGGCTGCCCTTCGACGCCGTCGCCGCGGCGGCAGGCGCTCTGCGCGGCGCCGACCTGATCAAGGCGTGACGCCGATGACCACCGAGGAGGAGAATCCGCAGACGACGGCGCCACCGGCCGGGTCCGCCAAGCGGGCCCTCGTCGGCCGGCTGTCCTGGGGACTGGCCGACCAGGCGGCCTCCAGCGTGAGCAACTTCGCGGTGGGCATCTATGTGGCGCGCTCCCTGGGAGTGACCGCGTTCGGCGTGTTCAGCCTCGCCTGGGTGACGTACGGCGTGGTGCTCAACGTCTCCCGCGGGCTGGCCACCGATCCGCTCACGGTGCGCTTCAGCGGCCCGCCCGGCGCGGCCTGGCGCGGGGCTGTGGGCCGCTCGACGGGCACCGCACTCGGCGTCGGCGCCGCCCTCGGCGCGGTGTGTCTGGTGGCCGGGCTGGGCCTCGGCGGCCAGGTCGGGCCCGCGTTCGCCGCGCTCGGTGTCCTGCTGCCGGGGCTGCTGCTCCAGGACGCCTGGCGGTACTCGTTCTTCGCCGCGGGCATCGGACGCAGGGCGTTCCTCAACGACGTCGTGTGGGGGGTCGCGCTCGTCCCGGCCATGGTGGTGGCCGCCCGCGTCGGCACCGTGGCCGCCTTCGTGTTCGCCTGGGGCGCGTCCGCCACGGTGGCGGCGGGGTACGGGTGCGTCCAGTCCGGCATCCGGCCCCGCATGACCGGGGCGCGCGGGTGGCTGCGCGAACAGCGCGATCTCGGCTACCGGTACCTGGTCGAGAACGTCAGCCTCAGCGGCGCGAGCCAGTTGCGGGCGTACGGGGTCGGCGTGATCGTCGGGGTCGGCGCGGTCGGCGCGGTACGGGGCGCCGAGCTCCTGCTCGGCCCGTTCCTGGCCGTGCTCATGGGGCTCTCGCTGGTCACCGTCCCGGAGGCGGCACGGGTACTGCGGCAGGCCCCGCACCGACTGGGCAGGTTCTGCCTGCTCCTCGGCGGGGGGCAGGCCCTCGGCGCGCTGCTCTGGGGTTCGGCGCTGCTGCTGGTGCCGGGCCGGCTCGGCGAGATGGTGCTCGCCGACGTCTGGCACTCCGCCTCTCAGCTCATCGTGCCGATCAGCCTCGGCGTCGCCGGGGCGGGCCTCGGCACCGGCGCGGCGGCCGGGCTGCGCGCGCTCGGCGCGGCCAGGCGCAGCCTGCGCTGTCAGTTGTTCGCCTCCGCCTGCTACGTCGGCGGCGGGCTCGGCGGCGCGGCCGCCGGCGGCGCGGTCGGCTCGGCCTGGGGCGTCGCCGCCGCGACCGTCAGCGGCTCGGCCGTGTGGTGGCTGCAACTGCGGTCCGCCCTGCGCGAGCACGCTCAAGAACCGATTCGCGAAGTGAGGACGTCATGACCGCGCAACCCAGGCTGAGCATCGGCCTGCCCGTGTACAACGGCGAGGAGTACCTGGCCGAGTCGCTCGACGCCCTGCTCGGCCAGACCTACGAGGACTTCGAGCTGATCGTCTCCGACAACGCATCGGCCGACGGCACCGAGGACATCTGCCGCCGGTACGCCGCGAAGGACTCGCGCATCCGGTACATCCGGCTGCCCCGGAACATCGGCGCGACGCCGAACCACAACCATGTGCTCGCCGAGTCCCGCGGCGAGCTGTTCAAGTGGGCCTCGCACGACGACCTGTACGGCCGGGACCTGCTGAAGCGCTGCGTGGAGGCACTGGACGAGCGGCCGGAGATGATCCTCGCGCACACCGGCCAGGCGGTCATCGACGGCGACGGCAAGGTGAAGGTCCCCTACGAGTACACGCTCGCCACGGCCTCCCCCGACGCGCCGGAGCGCTTCCGCAGTCTGCTGTTCGAACCCGGCGGCGACGACTTCTACGGGGTCATGCGAACCGACATGCTGCGCCGGGTGAAGCCGATGGACAGCTACCACCACGCGGACCGCACGTATGTCGCCGAGATCACTCTGCACGGGCCCTTCCACCAGGTGCCCGAGCTCCTGTACTTCCGCCGCGACCACCCCACCCGCGCCGAGCGGGCGAACCCGTCCAAGCGCGCCCGGTGCGTCAACCTGGACCCGCGCCGGGCGGGCCCGCTGCACCCGACGCCCCGGCTGCTCGCCGAGTACGTGTGGGGCTTCGCCTCGGCGATCCGGCGGGCGCCGCTGTCCCCCGCCGACCGGCGCGCCTGCTACAGGCACCTGGCCGCGTGGATGACCAGCCGGGTCCGGCCGGGCGCCGGCGAGCGGGTCGAGGACCGCGCCCCGGTCGATCCGGACCGGCTCACCGTCTCCGTCGACGCCCTCGTCGCCGGCCGTGAGGGGAGGCAGGCATGACGTCCTCGGAGGAAGCCCCGGTGCGCGTCGGGGTGTTCGGCCTGCTCGGCTCCGGCAACCTCGGCAACGACGGGTCCCTCGAAGCCGTGCTCGGGTACCTCCGCGCCGCGCACCCGGAAGCGGTCGTGGACGCGCTGTGCGGCGGTCCCGAGGTCGTCGCGGCCCGGTACGGGATCCCCGCGACGCGGCTGCACTGGTACCGCGGGGAGTACCGGACCGCGTCGCGTGCGGGCGCGATCGCCGGGAAGGGGCTGGGAAAACTCGTCGACGTATTGCGCACCGCCGCCTGGGTGCGGAAGCACGACGTGGTGATCGTGCCGGGCATGGGCGTCCTGGAGGCCACGCTGCCGCTGCGGCCGTGGGGCTTCCCGTACGCGCTGTTCCTGCTCTGCGCGACCGGCCGGCTGTCCGGCACCCGGGTCGCGCTGGTCGGCGTCGGCGCCGCCCCGATCGGCAACCGGGCGACCCGGACCCTGGTGCGCTGGTCGGCGCGGCTGGCCGCCTACCGGTCGTACCGGGACTCCCCCTCCCGCGACGCGATGCGGGCGATGGGCGTGGACACCACGCGCGACGAGGTCCACCCGGACCTCGCGTTCGCCCTGCCGACGCCGCCGTCTCCCGAGCTCTCGGCTTCTCCCCCAGCCTTCGGCCGGGAGGGGTCCCCGGAGCAGGGAGGTACCCCCATCCCGCCCTCGGGCGCGCCGGGCACGGTCTGCGTCGGTGTCATGGCCTTCCACGGCGGCGACGACGACCGCGCGCGGGCCGAGGAGATCCACCGGCGCTACCTCGACGGGACAATTCGTTTCGTCCGCAGGCTGGTCGAGGACGGCAGACCGGTCCGACTGCTCACCGGCGACGAATGCGATGCGCCCGTGGTCGCCGCGATCCTCGACGCGGTGGACTCGCCGCTGGTCACCGCGGCCGAGGCGGCCTCGCTGGCCGACCTGATGAAGGAGACGGCGGCTGCCGACACCGTGGTGGCGACCCGGTACCACAACCTGATCTGCGCGCTGAAGGCCGGCACGCCGACGCTCGCACTCAGCTATGCGGCCAAGAGCGACGCGCTCATGGCTCAGATGGGGCTGGCCGCGTACTGCCACCCGGCTCGCGAGGTCGACGCCGACCGGCTGGTCGAGCAGTTCCGGGCGCTGGAGCGGCGATCGGCGGAGCTGCGACAGACCCTCGCCGAGAAGAACCTGACCGTCGCCCGGCAACTCGAGCGCCATTTCACCGCCCTGACCGCGGCCCTGTTCCCGGCGCCCGGCCACGCCCACGCCCACGCCATGCAGGAGGCTCCATGAAGGCGACCGAAGTCCCGGCGATCGCCGGCGCGTACCTGTTCGAGCCGACGCCGTACGCCGACGAACGCGGCTTCTTCTGCCGCACCTTCGACGCCGACGTGGTCCGCTCGGTGGGCCTCGACCCGGACGCCTTCATCCAGGACAGCGTGTCCCGCTCGGTCCGGGGCGTGCTGCGCGGCCTGCACCTGCGTTCCGGCGCCGGTGAGGCCAAGCTGGTGCGGTGCTCGTACGGGAGGATCTTCGACGTCGTCGTGGACCTGCGAGCGGACTCGCCGACGTACCGCAACGTGGCCTCCTTCGAACTGTCCGGCGAGACACAGGTGACCCTGTACATCCCGGCGGGGTGCGCGCACGGTTTCCAGGCGCTGACCGAAACCGCTGACACCTCGTACCGGATCGACCGCCCGCACGATCCGGCGGAGGACGTGACGATCGCGTTCGACGACCCCGAGCTCGCCATTCCCTGGCCGCTGCCGGTCACATCGATGTCCCCACGGGACCGGGAGGCTCCGAGCCTCGCCGAGGTCCTGAAGCACAGAGAAAGTTGAGGTCCCCGTGGACACCGAAGAGCTTCACCTGCCCCTGTCGCGGACAGCCAACGAGCGGCTGCACGCCATGATCCCCGGGGGCGCGCACACCTATGCCAAGGGCGACGACCAGTATCCCGACAACCTGGCCCCGGTCATCAGCCACGGCAGCGGTGCCCACGTGTGGGACGTCGACGGCAACCGGTACATCGAGTACGGCTCCGGGCTGCGGTCGGTCAGCCTCGGCCACGCGCACCCCCGCGTGATCGAGGCGGTGCGGCGCGAGCTCGACCGCGGGAGCAACTTCGTCCGGCCGTCCATCGTGGAGGTCGAAGCCGCGGAACGCTTCCTGGCCACGGTGCCGACCGCCGAGATGGTGAAGTTCGCGAAGAACGGCTCCGACGCCACCACCGCCGCGGTGCGCCTGGCCCGCGCCGCCACCGGGCGCCCGCGGGTGGCCCTCTGCGCCGACCATCCGTTCTTCTCCGTCGACGACTGGTTCATCGGTACCACGCCGATGTCCGCCGGTGTTCCGGCGGCGACCAACGAGCTCACCGTGACATTCCCGTACGGGGACCTGGCCGCCACGGAGGAGCTGCTCACCCGGTACCAGGACGAGGTCGCCTGTCTGATCCTCGAACCCGCCACCCACACCGAGCCGCCGCCCGGCTACCTCGCCGGTCTGCGCGAGCTGGCCGACCGGCACGGCTGTGTACTGATCTTCGACGAGATGATCACCGGTCTCCGCTGGTCCGAGGCGGGCGCCCAGGGCCTGTACGGCGTCGTGCCCGACCTCTCCACGTTCGGCAAGGCGCTGGGCAACGGATTCGCCGTCTCCGCGCTGGCCGGGCGCCGCGAGCTGATGGAGCGGGGCGGGCTGCGTCACTCCGGCGACCGGGTCTTCCTGCTGTCCACCACGCACGGTGCGGAGACGCACTCGCTGGCGGCCGCCATGGCCGTGCTCACCACCTATGTCGAAGAGGGCGTCACCGCGCGGCTGCATGCCCTCGGCGAGCGGCTCGCCGCGGGTGTCCGCGAGGCGGCGGCCACCATGGGCGTCGGCGAGCACGTCGTCGTCCGAGGCCGGGCCAGCAACCTGGTCTTCGCCACTCTCGACGAGAACGGGCAGCCGTCGCAGGAGTACCGCACCCTGTTCCTGCGCCGGCTCCTCGCGGGCGGGGTGCTGGCCCCGTCGTTCGTGGTGAGCAGCGCGCTCGACGACGCCGACATCGCCCACACCGTCGACGTGGTGGCCCAGGCGTGTGCGGTGTACCGGAAGGCGCTGGACGCCGCCGACCCCACCCCCTGGCTGGCAGGACGACCGGTGAAACCCGTGTTCCGTCGCTCGGCGTGACGTGACGTCAGCGACGCTCCCGCCGACGGGCGTCGGCCGTCCGATCGACCATCCGGTCGGCGCGCCGGTCGGCCATCCGGTCGACCAGCCACGCGGTCGCCGGCATCACCGCCAGGCCGGTGCACCAGCCACCGAGGACGTCGGTCGGGTAGTGCGCGCCCAGGGCGACCTGCGCCCAGCCCATGGCGGCACCGGCGACCAGCGCCGCGGCGAACACGAGTGACGTGCCTGCCGTCCTGCCGAGGCCGAGCCGGTCGGCCGCGAGCAGCGCCACCGCGAAGGCGAGCGCGGTGGCGAAGGCGGTGTGCCCGCTCGGATAGGACAGGTTGCCGTCGCCGTGAATGGTGCGTCCCACCAGGGACTTGAGCAGCGTCGCCGTCCCCACGGTCAGACCGGCCCCGGCGACGACGAGCACCGCCGCGCGAGGACGCCGAAGAAGCAGGCAGCCCGTCACGGTGGCCACGACCAGCATCGCCGCGCCCACTGGCTCCCCGAAGAAGTCCAGGGCCAGCGCGACGTACCGCCAGGGCGGCCGCACGCTGTCCGCCGTCGGCTGGATGACCCACCTGTCCGCCCTGCCGGGCCGGCTATGGCCGGAATACAGGACCCCGATCACGACGACCACCAGCGCGGCGAGGGCCGCCGCGAGCCCGAGCCGTCCGCGCAGGGGTGGGGGCAGCGCCGCGGGCGCCGGCCGGCCGGTCACACGCCCACCGTGTCCGGCCGGCCTGCGGTGCTCTGCCGTGACCGGCAGACGGTCTTCCGGATCCTGGCCACGGGACGCGAGGTGAGGGTGCGGCCCTTCGTCCGACCGGTGGGCGACCATGAATCCGCGGCCTCCTGTCTCGCCTGTTCCAGGCGGCGATCGAGCCGCGCATCCCGCTCATGACCGAGACGGGGAAACGCCGGCACACCGTCGCGGACCGTCCACCGGATGCGACGCGCCTCCCCCGCCCGTCTGGGCCGATGCCATGTCATCCGCCGCTGCCGCGATGCCTTGCTCCCGCGAACTGCCTGCTGCCGTCCGCCGGCATGGCCGGGTCCGTCAGAAGCAGGGGCTGCGCACGGCCGAGCCGGGCAACGGTGCCGACACATCAAGCGCGGACTGAGCCGGGCCGGCTCCCGGGCCCGCTCCGGCCTGGTGCTCCCACGCCACCGACGCTGGTCGACGTCGCCTTCTGCCGGCGCCAACTCCCCACCGAAGAGCCCCCCGTAGTGTCCGAATCGGCCCGCGCGGGAGCGATCAGCCTGTGCAGCCCCGAACTTGCCGTCCTGCCCGTCACCCTGGTCGAGGGCATCGGGATCACTGTCCGCCTGCCACCCTAACCAACAACGCGGTCGCGGCAAGCCGCCCTCGGAAAGTCCGCGTGGGCCGTCCCGCGCGCCCGCCCACCCGCTTCCCTGCAACTGACGACCGCTCAGTACGAACATCCTCCACGCCCTCTTGCTTCAAGTGTCATGCACCCGCCATCCTGACTCCGGGAATCTACTCGCATAGATTCCATGGCTCCCTCGCTCGTCTGACTCTGTCACCGTCAGTACCCGCTCCTTGGGAGGATCCTCAAGTGAGACCTCGTCAGCCGCGGCGCCACAGCGCCGCCGCCATCGTGGCGTCCCTGCTCGCCCTGTCCGCCGGCCAGACCGTCGGCGCATCACCCGCAGCCTCCGCCCCCTCCGCTCCGGCCGCCACCACCACCGTGGCCACCGCCCAGGACCAGGCCGCTCGTTCCATAGCCCGCTCACTCTCGGACACTGCCTGGCGCACCCGCGTCCAGCACGCCGCACTCGCCACCGATGAAGTGCCCATCACGGCACTGGCCGGCCGGAGCGACAGCGGCCTGCAGTCCGTCCTGGTCCGCACAGACCGCCGGATCGCCGCTGCCAAGGGCCTTGATCCCGACGTAGGTTCGCTGCTCCGGCTGCGACTCGGGAACCACACCATGCGCAGCGCGCTGTCCGCCGGCAAAGCGCCCTGGGTGGCCCCCGCCGCCAGTGACGACCACGCCACCACGGTCGTCGCCTACGACAGCCGAGGCCATGCGCACACACTCGACGCCCGTCACGCGCCCGACCGGCCTGTCTATGTCGTCGACATCGACAGCTCCAAGGCGCTGGCCGCCGGCCTCGACGTGCTCAACCAGCAGCTGCACCGCTACGGTCTGGCCTCCAGCGCACCCGCATCGGCACCGGAGTCGGACACGGCCGAGAAGGCACAGACTCAGGCGGCCACCGGAGGCTTCTGGACCACCCGCATCACCGCGGTGGAACTCTCGGACGACGAGGAACCCTGGGTCAAGGGCGATGCCGAGATCTACACCCTGGTCACCGGCTTCGGGCAGGACGGCACCGTACGCGTCGACCCCGTGGACATGCCGTATCTCGACAATGACGGCACCGTCTACCGGCCCGGCCAGATTCTGGTCAACTGGTCGAACTACAAGTACAACCTGGCCGACGCCGTCATGATGGAAGAGGACGGCAGCACCAACTACCGCGACCTCGCCAAGGCCATCGCGACCGTCCTGCTCACCGTCACCGACCAGGGGACCTACATACCCCTGGTGAACGCGATCCTGGATGCCATCCCGAACGACTGGTGGACGGACGACCCCGACTACGTCGACTCCTGGTACACCCTCGCCCGCAGCGACACCGGCACCCGTTACGGGGCCCGAGGCAACGGCTGGATGACCGTGGAACCGTACTTCGTCCAGGAGAACTGAGCGCAGCACACGCCGCTGGCGGCGCATCACCCTGACACGCGCGAGAACGGCTTCCTGATCCCCGATCAGGTGCGGTCACACGTCAGGGTGGTGCGCCGCGCGCCGCACGCGCACCTACCACCTGGACCCGGCGGCGCACCATGGAACTCTCCGGAAAGGGGGTTGTGCAGGCGGGCGATGCCGAGCGTTGATCACCGCATGGTGTCGGGTACGGGCTCGGTCCGTTCGTCCCACCACACCGTGTCGGGCCCGACGACGTCCAGGAGCACCTACCGTCCATCGCGCCGTGACACCGGTGCCGGTCCGCCTCCGGATCCGTTCCCGTCGGCCGCGGAGGCGACCGTGCCGGTCCCTTCAGGTCGTGTCGTCGACGGTGCTCGTAGCAGGGCCGGTCGGTGCCCCGGCGGGGACCGGACGGCCCCTGGCCGGATCATCCCGGCCGGCGACAGGCTGGAGGGGACAAGCCCGCGTCCGCCGGGTCCGGCGGACGCAGTCGGAACGGTCAGGAAGGGTGAGGATCATGCTCACTGTGCGCAGGCGGACCGCAGCCACACTGGCGGCCCTGGCGCTGACCGGCACACTGGCCGCCGGATGTGCGGCAGGCCAGAGCAACACCAGCAACACATCCCTGAGCCCGATCGCTGCCCAGCCCAGGCCGTCCGGCAGCAATTGCCCAGGCCCGGGCGCTTCGGACGACGACCGCGACACGTGGGGTCCGGGCATGATGGGCAGCGACTGCTGGTGGGGACCCGGCATGATGGGCGGGCCGTACTGGGTCCGTGGTGACGGCATGCCGGTGAAGAGTCTGGACCAGGCCCGCCGCCACGCCGACGCCTTCGCGGACCGGCTCGGCCTGCGCGTCGGCGAGGTCATGCAGTTCTCGAGGAATTTCTACGCCGAACTGGAAACCCGGACCGGAAAGCCGGCCACCGAGATCCTCGTCGACCCCACCGACGGCGACACCGGGATCGAGTACGGGCCGGCGATGATGTGGAACACCGACTACGGCATGCACCCCCGCGGTCAGACCCAGAACCGGATCTCCCCCGAGCGCGCCCAGGACCTCGCCCAGCGGTGGCTGCGCAACCGGGGCGGCCACCTGACCACCGGCGAGGCCGAGGCGTTCCCCGGCTACTACACCCTGCACACCCTGCGATCGGGGAAGATCGACGGCATGCTGTCGGTCAACGCCTCCACCGGCGCCGTGTGGGACCACACCTGGCACGGCACCTACATCGCCACCAGCGAGCACTGACAGACGCCGGATCACCACAGCGTCCTGCCCAGACCATGCGGAGGCACGCCGTGCGTGGCACGTTGGATGAAGCACCGTTCTGAGGAAAGGACGGCGATCATGCGAGCTCACCTCGGCGATCAACTCGTGGTCGAAAGCCCGGGCACCGGCACAGGCAGGCGCGACGGCGAGATTGTCGGACTCCACCATGAGGACGGAACCCCTCCCTACGACGTGCGCTGGTCGGACACCGACGAGGTGACGCTCGTCTTTCCCGGCCCCGACGCCCACATTCGCCACCTCGACCACGGGTCGCGAGGAAGCGCGGACCGACCTTCCCGGCCGAGTACGGACGAGGCACGTCAGCAGGCGGGGAGCGGACCCGGCATGCCCGGGCCCGAAGCGGCATCCCACGCGGGTGACATCGGACGTCGCATCGCCGCCGAACGCCGCCGCCAGGGACTGACCCAGGCAGAGACCGCCCGACGCGCCAGCATGGCGCCGCAGTACCTGGCATACCTCGAAGAGCGATCGGCCGCCCCGAGCCTGGCAGCTCTCATCCGCCTGGCCGCCGCGCTGGGCACCTCCGTAGACGCCCTGCGGGGCGGCGGTATCGATCTGCCACCCGGCCAGGGCCAGGCGCTCCTCGCCCCTCAGCTGCAGGACCTGAGCCCTGACGAGTGCCGCGCCCGGCTCTCCACGCACGGCCTGGGACGCGTCGCGGTGTCGACGCCGGACGGCCCAGGGGTCTTTCCGGTGAACTACGACGTGGTCGACGACACCATCGCCTTCCGGACCGCCCCCGACTCGGCCCCCGCAGCGGCCGTGGGAACGGATGTCGCCTTCGAGGTCGATCATGTGGACGAGGCGATGAGCCTGGGCTGGAGCGTGCTCGCTGTCGGCCCTGCCCGGGTGGTCACCGAGCCCGACGAGATACGACGGCTGGTCGACAACGCCCACAGCACTCCATGGGCGGGAGGCGACCGCGACATGTGGGTGTCGATCAGGCCCACACGCCTCACGGGGCGCCTGATCAGCCCCTCCGTCCAGTGAAGAGAGCGACACTGCCGCCCCTCACTGCCGGTCGCGGCGAGGATTCCGCGGGCGGGCCCCTCGGCGCCATCCACGCTGGGCTGCGGCTCCTGGCCGTCACCGCGGCCGCGGGCGTCTCCTGGGGAGGTCAGCCACCCTCGCCGTGAGGCCCACGACACGGAACCATCGCAACGGGGCACTGCGCATGATGCAGCACCGCATGGGCCACGTGTCCCAGTGGCGCACCGATCGCGTGAGCCGGCCGGCGGGCACCGACCACGAGCAGCTCCGCGTGTCCGGACGCCTCGACCAGAGCACCGGCCGTGGACGGCGCACGCACCGCGTCAGCTGTCACCGTCAGGGCGGGGAATTCGTCCCCCAGGAACCCCAGAAGGCGGGAGGTGGCACTCATCTGTTCCTCGGGGACCTCCGTGAGGTCGTCGAGCATCGGCACCATGCTCCCGGCGTACTGATAGAAGCGGTAACAGCTCAACACACGCAGTGACGACTTGCGGCGGTCGGCGGTCTCCGCCGCGAAGCGCAGCGCGTCGAGGTCTCGCTCGTCCCGTACGGCGGCCAGCACGACTCCTGTCCGGACGGGCTCGGGAGCGCCACGGACCACGACGAGCGGACCCGTCACCCGCGCAGCGAGCCGAAGACCGACCGAGCCCAGCAAAAGCGCCGTGAAGCCGCCGAGCCCGCGCGAACCCACGGCGATGATCCCGTCGGCTCCCGCCGCGCCGAGCAAGGCCCGTACGGCGGAGTCCCGGCTGAGGGTGGAGGTGACGCACAGCCGGGGCACCTGCGCGGCCACCTGCGCGATCGCTTCGTCCAGGACGTCCTGGCCGGCGTCGAGCAACAACTGGTCCGCGGGGTCGGGTCGCCTCCCGCTCCGGCCGTCGAGAGCGGTCGCGTGCACGACGTGCAGGGACAGGCCCCTGGCAGCGGCTTCGGCGGCGGCCAGCCGGACAGCCTCCGCAGCCTTCTCGGATCCGTCCACCCCCACGACAACCGACTGCGACTCGTGTACGTCAACCATGATCCCTCCTGGATACCAGGCACATCCATCCTGACAGCGCTGCGGGACGACGGGGAGATCCCGACCGGATCACGCTCATGGCCCGAAGGTCCTGAAGGAGCGAGCCATGGTTCGGCCCATGCGCTTCCCCGTCCCTCAGGCGGCCCGCTCGCGCGCCACCGAGAACGGGACCAATGGCCCGCCCCATTGCTCCCCTCGACCCATGACCGGACGGGGAAAGAGTGCCGATCGTGAAGGTGAGGCTCCGAACCGACGACTTCGAGGACCGCAACCGGTAGCCGCAGGCAGCGGGTGACGTCCTGTTCCGCACTTCTGTCGCCCGCTCCCCGCTCCACTACCTCGCCCCGACTGCTTCGGCTGCCCGCGCCGGGACCCCGTGGAATAGTGGAAGAGACGCGAGTCGCCCTTCCGCGAACGGCCTGTCGGCCCTAAAGGGAGGAAGATCCGGTGTCAGTCCAAGCACTTGACCCGCAGACCGTGACGGCTCTGGTCGAAGACGCCACAGCCGCTCCTTCCATGCACAATGCGCAGCCGTGGAAATTCCGCTTCCACCGCGACGACCGCACCTTCCAGGTGCGGTCCGATCTGGAGCGGGCCATGCCGCGCGCCGATCCGTCCAACCGCGCTCTCCACCTGGGCTGTGCGGCAGCCCTGTTCAACCTGCGCGTCGCCGCCGCCCACGCGGGGTGGGGTGCGGCCACCGAATTGCTGCCGGACGCAGCCGACCCGCAACTGCTCGCGGTGATGAGGCTGACCAGCCCCACGTCCCCCGGGCACGGCGTGGAGAACGACCTCGCCCTGCTCCATCCGGCGATCCGTCGCCGCCACACCAGTCGTCACCCGTTCTCGGACGAGGAGATTCCCCAGCCGATCAAGGACGCCTTGAGCGCCGCCGCTCTGCTGGAGGGGGCACGGCTGATGTTCCCCGACGCGTGGCATGTGCAGACGCTCCTGGATCTGGTCAACGACGCCGAAGGGCGCGATGCCGCGGACGCCGCCGCCTCCGAGGAACTGAAACGCTGGGTCCGCATCGGTGCCGAAGCAGCGGAAACCGCAGGTGACGGCGTACCGGACTACGCCTTCGGCCCTCGCAAGTGGCGTGGCAAGGCGCCCGTACGGGACTTCGCCGCGGGACTGTCCGTTCCCGGCCGCGAGACCGCGACATTCGAGAACGCTCCCCAGGTCGCCGTGCTCGGCACCACCGACGACCGCCCCCGGGACTGGATGGTGGCCGGCCAGGCCATGGAGCGCGTCCTGCTCCAGGCCACCCTCGACGGGCTGGCCACCTCGCTCACCTCCCAGGCCCTTGAGTGGCCCGAACTCCGCTGGACCGCACGCTCCCCGGAGTCGGCCATGGGCTTCGTACAGATCGTCTTCCGGCTCGGCTACGGCTCCTCGGGGCCGAGGACGCCGCGGCGGCCGGTGAACGAGGTCCTCGAGATCCAATGAGGCTCTTCATGCTCGGACCCGGCGCCTTCGGCCTCCAACGTGGCCGTCGCCACCTCTGCCCGCCCGCGTCGCCGCCCCGCGCCGGGCGAGCCGCCCCGCAGGGTCCCGAGCTCCCAGACATGGGGGATGACGGCCACGGAGCAGCCGAGGTGATGGTTCGCGGCGTGGGTCACGGGTCCCAAAGCGCCGACCGATCGCCCGTCCGGCGCTTCACCGGCCCGATGTCACCTGCTCCCAGACGCGGATGGTCGCCTTCATCCCACGCGTGCACGACTCGCAGCCGTACGTGCCCCCTGGGCACCTCGGGCCGAACGTCCCCTCTTCAACGAGGAGTTGGACCCGTACGGCCCTGCGGCGGCCCCTGGTCGGCCCATGCAGGGGCACCGTCCAGGCTGTCACCTTCGTAGGTGTCCCCGGAACGACAAGGAGGAGGTGCGGCCCGATGCCCCGTGGCAAGCAGGTGAAGAATCGGTTGTGGCGGTGGCGCAGCAACCCACTGCGCCGACGCGACGACATCGTCGAAGCCTGGATCGTGCTGGCCGTGTGGACGGTCTTCGCCGTGGGCGGCACCATCGCCGCACTGGTGACCGCTCATGCCGCCCACGAGGCGTTCGCGCGACAGCGGGCCGAGCGGCACTCCGTCGAAGCCGTCCTTCTGCATGACGTCCCGCGTGCCGGCACCGCGGTCGGTGGGGCCACCGACCTCCGGACGGCATCCGTGCGCTGGTCGGCATCCGACGGCTCGGCCCGCACCGGCCGGACCCCCGTGCACGCCGGCCTGAAGGCCGGATCCCATGTCACGGTCTGGCAGAACGGCCAAGGGCACCTCACCGCCGCACCGACGAGCTCCGCGGAGGCAGCGATCGAATCGGGTTTCCTGGGCACCGCGGCCGCGGCCGCTCTTGCCGGGCTTGTGTTCGGTGCCGGAGCCGTCGCCCGGTGGCGGCTCGACCAGCGTCGCGTCGACGCCTGGGGCAGAGAATGGGACCTGGTCGGACCACGTTGGGGCCACAAGACCGGCTGAACGCCGGATGTTCTGAGCTCCGGGCCCGAGCGGCCTGGAGCTTTCCTTCCTGTCGATGCCCTTGTCCCCGAGGGCCGTTCGGCCCCTGCCCCGGCGCGAAGGCGCGCGCGAGGCTGAGCTTGCAGAGCCGCCTCTCCCCCACTCCGGAAAAGGCTGATTGCGATGAACCGAGTGATCCTCGCCAGTGTCGAACGGCCGCAGTCCGGTCGTTCCGTGGTCGACTGGGCCGCGCGGGAGGCCGCCCTGCACGGTCTGCCGATGCGTACGGTCTTCGGCACACCGGCGGATCCCGCTCAGGCGAAGATGATCGTGTGCGGCGTCACTCGCGGAACGGCCGGCACCGTTGGGGCGCTCGGCGTCCGCCTGCCGACCGCCCCCGCCACCGACCGTCCGCTGGTCCTCGTCCCGGACGGACCCGCGGCAGCACACCCTTCCGGTGACGTCGTTCTCGGAATGGACGCGCGTGACCCTCGCGCCGATGCCATCGAGTTCGCCTTCGACTGCGCTCGTGTACGGGGAGCACGCCTGTGTGCCGTGCACGCCTGGTCGCTGCCTTCCGACGCCTCCGAGTGGCCCTTCGGTGTACCGGAGAAGGACCGTGCGACGTGGGAGGACCTGGAAGTGCAGCTCCTGGCCGACGCACTGCGTCCGTGGCGCGAGAAGTACTCCGACGTTCCGGTACTCGAAGACGTCGTTCTCCTCACGCCGGCTCAAGCACTCCTGCACCGTGCCGCGAGCGCCGCGCTGGTCGTGGTGGGAGAGCAGGACACGGAGTGGGGCGAGACCCTGATGTCTGTCCTGCACCAGGCCGCATGCCCCGTTGCCGTGGTGCCGGCACGGGCCACTCCATGAGTCCGGGCCCGGTGCCCGGTCGGAGCCGGGCATCCCCGAACGGCGTGTCGTACTCGGCGCGGACCACCTCGGTGGTCGTCACGGAGCCAACCTCGTTCCGCCTCAGGACCGTTCCCCGATCAGCGCAGACGACGCAGGTACGGGTCCTGGGACCGCCGCGGCAGCAGGCGCACCCGCGCGTCGAGCACGGAGACGCTGCCCGGTGTCGCCAGCACCGGATTGAAGTCGGCCTCGACGAGTTGTGGCAGGTCCACCGCCATCCGCGACAGCCGCAGGAGTACCTGTTCCAAACCTTCGAGGTCGACGGGGGCGCTTCCGTCCGCGCCCAGCAGCAGCGGGGCGCACCGAGGCGACATGATCAGCTCATGCACGTCGCGGTCCGTGAGCGGGGCGAGGCGGGCGGCGTGGTCGGCCAGCACCTCGGTAGCGGTACCGCCGAGCCCGAACAGGACGAGCGGGCCGAAGACCTCGTCCTGGACGACACCGGCGAACAGTTCGGTGCCGCGGGCGGCGAGCGGCTGCACGACCACGCCGGTCATCAATCCCGCGAACCGGGTGCTCAGATCACGGAAGGCGGCCCGTACCTGGGAATCGCCACGCAGGTCGAGGTGGACCGCGCGCTGCTGCGACTTGTGGAGAAGCCCGGGCCAATGGGCCTTCATGACCACACGGCCGTCGAAGCCGCGCAACCGGTCGGCAACGAGCACGGCGTCGCCGTCGGTCTCTGCCCAGGCCCATGGAATCTGCGGGATGCCGTAGCAGGCCAGCAGGTCGGCACACGCACGTGGGTCGAGCCAGCCGCCGTCGGGGTGCGCAGCCAGGTACTGCTCCACGACCGTGCGGGCTCGGTCGCTCTCGAGGCCGTCGAGGTCGGGGACGACACCGGCCGGCCGCGCGAGCCAGGCGGCTCGGTCGACGGCGTGCCGCAACGCGCGTGCCGCCGCCTGGGGTTCCGCGTAGGAGGGGATCGTTGCGCCGTCGGCCGCGGGCAGCAGTTTGACGGGCAGCTCCTGCTCCAGGCGTACGGCCATGACGGGACGCGCCCGCCGGCCGGGAGCCCCGGTCAGGGCACGCGTCAAGTCGTCGCCGGTGGCCGCGGCGACCGCCGTGGGCACGAGTGTCACCACGACGGCGTCGATCCCGGCGCACTCGGCGAGCCGGTCGACGCACGCAGCGAGTTGATCCTCGGAAACCACGGCCGTGGCGTCGACGGGGTTACCCGGAGCGGCACCGTTCGGCAGCACCCCGAGCAGGTCGTCAACCATCGCCGGGGTGAACGGCGGAAGGGCCAGCCCCGCCTCCGCGCAGGCGTCGGCGGTGAGCACCCCGGCGCCGCCCGCGTTGGTGACGATCGCGACGCGACTGCCCCGCGGTAGCTGCTGGGAGTGCAGCAGGGCGGCGGTTTCGAGGAGTTCACCCACGGAGCGGGTCGCGGTGATGCCGGCCTGGGTGAACAGCGCGCTGCGGGTCATGGTGCGGCTCGCGGCGGCCGCGGTGTGCGAGGCGGCCGCCTTGCGGCCCGCGTCGGTCCGGCCGGCATCGACGGTCAGCACCGGTACGCTGCGCGTGACGCGCCGTGCTGTGCGGGAGAAGGCGCGAGGGTTGCCGAAGGACTCCAGGTGCAGCAGGGCGATGTCCGTCCGGCGATCGTTCTCCCACCACTGGAGCATGTCGTTGCCACTGACGTCGTACTTGTCACCGAGCGACACGAACGACGAGACACCGATGCCCAGTCGGGACAGGCCGTCCAGCAGCGCGATGCCGACCCCGCCGGACTGCACGGCAACGCCGGCCGTCCCCCGGCATGGGTGCTTGGCGGCGAAGGTCGCGTCGAGGCACAGCTCCGGGTCGGTGTTCGAGATGCCGAGGCAGTTCGGACCGACGAGCCGCATACCGTAGGTGCGGCAGGCGGTCAGCAGTGCTTGCGCCTGGCTGTGGTCGAGTCCAGCGGTGACGACGACCAGCGCGCGTACCCCGGCCCGGCCGCACTCCTCCGCGACGGCCGGGACCGCGGCGGCCGGGACCGCCACGATCACGAGGTCGGGCGTGCTGGGCAAGGCCGCGACGGACGGATGGGACGGCACGCCGAGCACCGAGGAGGCGCTGGGGTTCACGGCGAAGAGACGGCGGGTGAAGCCGCCGGTGTGCAGCTGGTGGAGGATGGCGCGGCCCACTGATCCGGGCCTGCGTCCGGCGCCGACCACAGCGACCACGGACGGCCGCAAGAGCGGTTCGAGGCTGGCCACGTCGGCGGAGCGGCCCCGGGCCTCGACGGCCGACAAGTAGGTGTCGTCCTCCTCGATGCAAATGGTGCAGCGTACCTCCGGGCCCTCGAAGCGACGAGAGGTGCGCAGGCCCAGGTCGGTGAAAAGGCGGAGCACTTCGTGGTTCTCACTGAGGGCATCGGCCGTGAAGGTGGTGATGCCCTCCGCCCGTGCCGCCGAGATCAGGTGCTCGACGAGGAGCGTGCCCACGCCCCGGTGGTGCAGGCCGTCGGCGACGGCGATGGAGACCTCTGCGCCGTCCTTCTCCCCTCCGGTGTCGTACTCGGCGAGGCCGATCACCCCGCCGTTCGCCTCGGCCAGCAAGGCCCGGTAGCCGGGCCGGGCGGGGGCGCATGCCCGGTCGGCGGCCGAGGCGGCCGAGCGGCGGCTCGCCGCGAAGAACCGCAGTCGGAGATTCTCCGGCGACATCTCCTCGTAGAGCCCTTGCAGCTGGTCGTGGTCACTTGCCAGGACCGGCCTTATGCACACGGTGGTGCCGTCCGCGAGCAGGGCGTGGACCACGGATCGGTCGATCGGATCGTCCGTCATGGCTGTTCTCCTCCTCCATGGCTCCCGCCACTTCGATCGTCCGGCGGAGCGGAGGACGGTCCCAGGGGCTGCCTGGGGACAGGACGGGGGCCCACCGGCCTCGCGCGCAGCCGATGGTCCCTGCTTGCCTCGCTCCGGGAAGGGCCGAGACCCCTCCACGCGCGTCCTCCGTCCGCCGCCGGCGCCGTCAGGTCCGAGGGCCGGCCGGTGCAGGCCCTGTGCCGTCGCGGTCGTACCGAGCCGGTGTGAGGTGATCGCCGCCTGGTCGGGGACGCACGGCACGGACCCATGAGTTGCTCGGTGCAGCATCGCGTGGTCGTGACGCCCCGGCTGAAGCCCGATGTTCCCGGCCTGCGCCGCGCACTGCTCTTCCGACGCGTTCAGCCGTGGGGGACCACGGCGACGGGGGCGGCGGCGTGGTGCAGGACGGCATGGGTCACATGGCCGATGTGGGCGCCGAGCGGGTTGCGACGGATCCGCCGGCCCACGACGACGAGCGATGCGTCGCGGGAGGCGTCCACGACGTGGAGGGCCGCGCTGCCGTAGCGGGACTCCTCGATGACTTCCACGTCCGGGTACTTCAGCCGCCAGGGCCGCAGCACCTTTGTCAGCTCCTGGGAGTCGTTCAGGGCCAGTGCCTCGTGCAGCGCGGGGTTGGCCGGTGTGCCGTACGCGTAGTAGGGCGGCGGGTTCCAGCCGTGGACGACTCGCAGGGACGTCCCTCGGCGCTGGGCGGCGTCGAAGGCGAACTCGATCAGGGCATCGTTGGGGTGCTCGACGTCGAGCCCGAGCACCACGGGCCGGAACGGAGTGGCGGCGGACGGAACACCCGACGGGTCCATGCGATGTTCGTCGGCGGCCTGTTCCAGGGCTCGGACCAGCACGAGGGGGCGCTCCGCGTGCGCAAGGACGGACAGGCCCACGGAGCCGACCATGAACCCGCCGATGCCACCGAGGCCGCGCGACCCCAGGACAAGCAGTTCGGCAGCCTTCACGACCTCCGCAAGGATCTCGCTCGGGCGGCCGGCGACGTGTTCGCTCACCACCTCGACGCCGGGATGGCGCAAACGGATGCCCTCCGCGGCTTCGCGAGGAATCCGCTCGCTCCAGTGCTGCTGGGTCTCGGGGCCCGGTACGGGGGCCTCAGCCATGGGCTCCGGTACCGGCTCCCAGACGTGAACGATCTTCAGCGGCAGACCGCGCAGTTTCGCTTCACGAGCCGCCCATTCGGCGGCGGCGCGGCTCTCGCGCGAGCCGTCCAGACCCACGGTGACGGTGCGGAGCATGATCTCTACCTCCTGAGGCGATGCGATTCCAGCGTCGAATCCGGCGGATTCGTTGTGCAGGGGCCACTGGTCCCCATCCGCGCCGACCGGCCCTTGCGCAGTGCGGCGCGTTGGACCGGGCAGTCAGTCCACGGCCGTCAGGGCTCAGCGGAGCCAGGCGTGGTCGCGGACGAACGGCAGCTTGGCCCAGAGCCTGCCCGCGCCCAGGGTGTCGCCGGCGGCGGCAGCGGCCACGACGATCAGAGCGACGGCATAGATGACGTGGTAGTCGACGAACGGGTTCGTGGACATGCTCGGCGACCCGTCCGAGACGTGCTTCGCGGGCGGCCATTCGGCGATCCACATCAGCGCCATCATCGCCGTTCCGGCGACGGCGGCCATCCGCATCGCTACCCCCATGACCAGGGCGAGGCCGATTCCGAGCAGACCGAGCATGAACAGCCAGTCGGCCCAGGGGTCGCCCGCCCAGGAATGGAAGGTGGACTCCATCGGCCCGACGGCGACGGAGCCGAGAAAGCCCTTCGTAGGCGATCCGCCATCGATCCAGCCCTTGCCCGACGACGTGGCGTAGCCGAAGCCGAACGTCTTGTCGAGGAAGGCCCACAGGAACACGAACCCGGTGAGCAGACGCAGGGACGCGAAGGCATAGGCTCGCTTGGTGCCGGTGTCGGTGCGTTCCGACACCTCGGACTCGGGCGCGGACGCGGTGCGCGGCCTGCGGAGCGAGAAGTGGAAACCGGAGTTTCGACGAGGATGCTCGTGCACGGCCATGGTCATGGTTCCCTTCGCGGATGGTTCGTTGTCCGACGCCCCTCACTCTCGTCCCGCACCCCGGTCGACACCCGGTGCCGAAGGTCCGCGCTCGCCGGGCCGAACGGCCCTGCCTGTGTGGCTCGTTGGGTGCCTGTGAGCCTCTCTGCTCGGCAGTGGCACATCGATGCCGAACGTCCGCATGCCGCCCATACGATCGCGGGGCAACACTCCTGACTTTCCGTCAGATATTGAGAGCCCTCACAAGCCGGCGAGGAGGCCGTCCAACGGGGCGGGAACCTCCTCGGGGGCAAGGGCTTGGACCAAGAGGCGGCCGTAACGAATCTTGCGCCCCTTCTTCGTGCCCATGAAACGCCGCAGCTGCTGGTGCCGGGGCCGGCCGTGCTGGGCGGGCTGCTGGAGGAACGTCCGCCAGGCGCGCAGCTCGTCCTCGGCCTGGATGATCTGCTCGATACGCGCCGAGCCCAGCGCGCGGATGAGCTCGTCCTCCAGATCCGCCGTGCAGACGAAGACACCTGAGTGCGGCGTCGAGTTGAGGGATCGGTCGAAGAAGGGCCTCTCCCGCTCGTCGCACAGACCTATCAGGCGCAGGCCCAGACCGGACGGCCCCAGGATCTGTGCGTAGCGGCCGACGCTCATCGCCCCACCCATCGCCACCACGCACACCCCCTCGGCCGCCAGGTCACGGCTCCGCCCCGCGGCCAGCGCCTCTACGGCCGCGAGGTCGCTCAACCCCTCCAGCAACACCGCCGTACGCACCCCAACGAGCTCGGCCAGGTCTCTCGCCGGCTCGCCGGAGCCACCGCCCGCCCAGCTTGCGACCTCGTACCGGAACATGCCCATGTCGACCATGCCCGGCAGTCTGCTCGTCCACCGACCGCAGCGCACGCGAGATTCGCCTGAGCAGCCACGCAGACTCGGGCACGGCAGGCCCTGCCGGAGTGTTCGTCATCCCGGTCGCACACCTTCCCCTGTCCCATGGGACGAGCCGGAGCGTCATGTCCCGTCGGGAAGAAAGTAGTCATCAGGGCTCACCGGTGGGCCTTCTGCCTCCGCTTGCTGCAGCGCCTCCCTAGATCGTCCGCGCTGTCGGCGGGACGGGTTTTGTGGCAGCAGGACGGGGGCCGCGGTGTCGCCCATGGGAGTGGCTGTGCAGGCGTCTCGACGCCCGGCGGGTGGTCCAGCCCATCGATGTCCAGGTCCGCAATCGGCTCCGCCCCTTGGACGTTCCAGCCGGCCACGTCTGTCCCCCGTGGGGCCGCCGGTCCACCCCTCGTACGCAAACGCCGGCGTACTCCGGCGTGGGCCGGGGTACGCCGCCGTCGGTGCGGAGTGTGCGGGGTGCGGGGTGGGATGGGACGGAGCGCGGGGTAGCCCGCGTTGTCATGTCGGCTACTTCGGGTCGCGGTCGAACTGTGCCTTGGACCAGCGATACCCGAGGGCGGTCAGGGCAAGGCACCAGCCGATGGCGATCCATCCGTTGTTGCCGATCCCGGTACCGAGAAGGAGTCCGCGCAGGGTCTCGATGGCGGGTGTGAAGGGCTGGTACTCGGCGATCGGCTGGAACCAGCCCGGCATCGAGTCGAGAGGGACGAAGGCGCTGGAGATCAGCGGCAGCAGGATCAGCGGCATGGCGTTGTTGCTGGCCGCTTCGGAGTTGGGGCTGGACAGGCCCATGCCGACCGCGATCCACGTGAACGCGAGGGCGACCAGGGCGAGCAGTCCGAACGCCGCCAGCCACTCCAGGACAGTGGCGTCGGTGGAGCGAAAGCCCATCGCGACACCGACCGCGCCGACCAGGACCACACTGATGATCGCTTGCAGCACGCTGCCGACGACGTGGCCGAACAGTACGGAGCTGCGGTGGATGGCCATGGTGCGGAAGCGGGCGATGATCCCCTCGTTCATGTCGGTCGAGACCGAGACGGCGGTGCCGATGGTGGTGGAGCCGATGGTCATCAGCAGGATGCCGGGGACGAGATAGGCGATGTAGGCGGACCGGCCCTGCCCGCCGCTCATGGTGTTGCCGAAGATGTAGACGAACAACAGCAGCAGCATGACAGGGGTGAGCAGCAGGTTCAGAGTCAGCGACGGGTAGCGGCGGGCGTGCAGCAGGTTGCGGCGCAGCATCGTGGCCGAGTCACGTACGGCGAGGGACACAGAGCTCATCGGACAGCCTCCTTGGACTGAGCGGACTGGGGGGACTGGGCAGGGAGCTTCGTGTCGCCGGTGAGGGCGAAGAACACGTCGTCGAGGTCGGGGGTGTGCACGGTCAGTTCGTCCGCCTCGATGCCGGCCGCGTCCAGGCGGTCGAGGAGGGAGCGCAGTGCGCGCTGGCTGCCGTCGCTGGGGATCTGCAGCGCAAGAGCGTCGTCGTCGCGGGCAGCGGCGTCGCCCAGTGCGGTAGCGGCGTTCTGGTAGGCGGTCGGGTCGGTGAAGCGGAGTTTCACGTGCCCGCCGGGCACGATCCGCTTGAGCTCCTCGGCACTGCCCTCGGCAGCGATCTTTCCGTTGCTCAACACCGCGATCCGGTCGGCGAGTTCATCGGCTTCCTCCAGGTACTGCGTGGTGAGGAAGACGGTCACGCCGCCGGCGACCAGCTCGCGGATGATCTGCCACATGGTGTGCCGTGAGCGCGGGTCCAGGCCGGTGGTCGGCTCGTCGAGGAAGATGATCCGCGGACTGCCGACCAGGGTCATGGCGATGTCGAGGCGGCGCTTCATGCCGCCGGAGTAGGTGGACGCGGGCTTCTTCGCCGCGTCGGTGAGGTCGAAGAGCTCCAGCAGTTCGGCGCTGACCCGCCGTCCCTCCCGCTTGGACAGGTGGTGCAGGTCGGCCATGAGGAGCATGTTCTCCTCGCCGGTGATCAGCCCGTCGACCGCGGAGAACTGCCCGGTGACACCGATCGCCGCGCGGACGGCCTGCGCCTCGGTGGCCAAGTCGTGCCCACCGACTCGCAGTTCGCCGGTGCCGGGGTCAGGGGTGATGAGGGTAGAGAGGATCTTGACGGCAGTGGTCTTGCCGGCGCCGTTCGGTCCGAGCAGAGCGAACACGGACCCGGCCGGGACGGCCAGGTCGATGCCGTCGAGAACGGTCCTGTCGCCATAGGACTTGCGCAGGCCGTTCGCCGCGATGGCCAAGCTGGTCATGAGCAGTGCTCCTTGAAAGAGGTGGGTACGAACGGCGATGCCACCGTGGGGCAGGTGCCCCGGTCCGCGATACCGCCGTCAGGCAGAGGCCGTGGTCCGCGATGCCGCTGCGGGCCACAGAGCGCGAGGGGCGGGCCCCCGCCCCTTCAGAGGCTGCGGGCGGTGATGTCGCCGTGGCCGGTGGTCGCCTTGATCGTCAGGGCCGGGGTGCCGTCGTTCTTCAGCGTGTTGTCGACCCGGCCGTAAGCGGTCCCGGCGTCCAGGGAGGCGGAGACACCGCGGGCGGCACCGACGGCGATGTCGCCCTTCTGCGTACGAAGGGTGAGCGTGCCACGAACGGCCTCGGTGACGGTCACGTCGCCCTTCTGGGTACTGATCTCACCGGAACCGTTCAGGCGGCCGACCGTGATGTCGGCGTCCAGGCCGACCAGTTCGGCGCTGTCGGCCTCGTCCAGCTTGACCGTGCCGCTCGCACCGTCGAAGGTCACGTCGCCGAGGCGTCCCACGCCCCGCAGTTCGGCGGCAGCCGTCTTCGCCTCGACCCGGGAACCGGTCGGCAGCTGAACGGTCACCTCGACGGAACCGGAAGTGCCGAGGATCCGGTTGCCGGCCTCCGGGGCCTCGATGCTCAGAACACCGTCGTCGTAGGTGATCCGGACCTGTTCCGCGGCCTTCACGTCACGGCCCCTGGCGGCATCCGCGGGCCGCACCTCCACCGTGGTGTCGGCGCGGTCGGCGGCGATCAGCTGGATGCGCCCGGCGGGGATGGTGACGACGGCCTGGACGGGGGCGGGGGTGGCGAACTTCTGCATGACGTAGCTCCTTTGTCCGCCGGCGCGGACCCTTGCGGTCCACTGTTTCCGACATCGGAAAAGCTACGTTGCATTCATCACCCCGACAACCGTGATGTTGCGTCAACTAAACGTATTCGCAGGTTGATGCGTGAATTTTGTTGCAACGGCCTCGCACCTAACGCAACACCTCGAGAGCGAGTCCGTTGCAATGAATTGAGAGTGAACGCTATGGTGGACGTAGACGCAGCGAACGAAGGAGAGTGCGCATGCCGGGAGGCAGACTCACCCAGCCCGAACGCCAGCAGATCGCGCTGGGGCTGGCCGACGGCCTCGCCTACGCCGAGATCGCCCGCCGCCTCGGGCGCCCGACCTCGACCATCACCCGAGAAGTCATGCGCAACGGCGGCCCCAACTCCTACCGCGCCGACATCGCCCACCGCGCCACCGAACACCGCGCCCACCGCCGCAGACAGACCACCCCCCGCGGCCCGAAGACGCCTCAACAGCCCTACGGCCGCGACGCCGAGGCGGTGCGCGAGTACCAGGAGGTGTTCACCACCGTCATAATGGCCTCCGGCGCTCCTACCATGATGGCCCGCGTGATGGCCTGCCTCACCCTCACCGACTCCGGCAGCCTCACCGCCGCCGAACTCGCCGCACACCTCCAGGTGAGCCCCGCCTCCATCTCCAAAGCCATCACATTCCTCGAAAGCCAGGGCCTGGTACGCCGCGAGACGGGCGAGGGGCGCCGCGAACGCTACGTCGTCGACGACGACGTCTGGTACCAGTCCATGATCGCCAGCGCCCACTCCACGGCCCAACTCGCGGAAACCTCACGCCAAGGCGTCCCCGTCCTCGGTACCGGCACCCCCGCCGCCACTCGCCTCGAGAACATCGCCCGCTTCCTCGACTTCGTCTCCGAAAGCATCACCCGGGCCGCCGAACAAGCCCGCGACATCCTCCACACCAAACCCCCGACGACCTACCCCGACAGCACCACCTGAACCCACCCCTACCGCGCGCCGCCGAAGAAGCCGGACCTCAGGTCCACGATGACGGCATCCAGCGGATGACCACTGGCGATGAACGCCCCACTCCACGGCGCGCTGAGAGCGAAGAGCAACGCGAGGCTCAGCCCGACCACGCTCGCCACACCCGCGATGAGCAGTGAGGTCCGCAGACTGCTGCGGAAAACCAGCGCGCCGGAGTTCACGATCAAGGCCAGTCCGCTGACCACGAGCGTGACCACGTAGAGCGCGGGAACGTCGCGCGATGCAGCGGCGACGCGGGCGCGCCGACTGCTCGTGACACCGTCCAGGGAAACCACCAGCTCCGTGCCTGCCGTGGTTCCCACTTCGGGTCGCGCCGCCTCGGCGCGTACGGTCCGCTCCAGTTGTGCGATCGCGCGATCGGTGATCACGTCGTCACCGGACGCCGCGGCCGCACCTTTCCATTCTCTGGCCCGCGAGGTCGTCAAGTAGTCCGCAAGGGCCGCATGGATCGGCTCCGAACGGACCCGCGGACTTGTCGCCGCCCAGGCCAGACGCGAGGACGCGGCCGCCTCGTCACTCACCAGCTCCTCGGCTGTGCGCAGGTAAGCGGCCTCGCTGGCCAGCGAGAGAGCCGCAAAGATGGCGAAGGCTGCACCGAGTGTCGGCATCAGCGGCGTGACGATCTGCGGCACCCGGTCCCGCTCCGCGGCCGGCACGAGCGCCCGGACGCCGATGCGCGCCAGGGCCGCGACCAGAAAGGCCAGCAAGAGGCCGCCCACGACCAGCACCACCGCGGGCAGCGAGGTCAGCCAGTTCACCACATCACCTACAGCGCATTCCCAGGAGCGCGCCCACGGCGGCCACGCATCTGCCCGCGCCCCATGATCACAGGCCGACGACCATCTACGCCCGGCGCCTGGCACGGCACCGGGTTTCGTTGACCGAACAGCCCATTACCGCCCAGTACGGACCGAACCAAGATTCAAGGCCGAGCCCCGGCATGAGGGTGCCTCCCCTCGATCCATGGGGTTGGGCAGGACGAGAGAGGGGGTGAAGGCCTTCGAGGCCTTCACCCCCTCTCCAGGAGTCACGCGATCCGGGCGTCGACAACCCGTCCGAACCATCGGCAGGAGTGTCGGTCAGCCCTCACCACCGCCGCCGTCGCTGCTGCCCATGTCGCCGCCGCCGTCATCGCTGCCGCCCATGTCGCCGCCGCCGTCATCGCTGCCGCCCATGTCACCGCCATCGTCGGTGCCGGCCGTGTCGGCACTCTCATCGGTGCCCGTGCCGGTCCCGTCGTCCGTGCCGGTCCCGTCGTCCGTGCCCGTGGTGGCCCCGTCCTCCGTGGTGGGGTCGGTCGCCTCGTCGGTGCCCGTGGTGGCCCCGTCCTCAGTGGTCGTGTCGGTCGCCTCGTCCGTGCCCTTCGTGTTCGGGTCGTCGGTGTCCTTCTGATCGCTGGAGTCCTTCGGGCCCTTCGGGTCCTTGTGCTCGTCCTTCCAGGGGTCGTTGTCCTTCCAGTGGTCCTTGTCCTTCCAGTGGTCCTTCCAGTGGTCCTTGTGGTGACCCCCGTGATGGTCGCCCCAGTGATCCTTGTGGTGACCGCCCCTCCAGTGGCTCTTGCACTTGTAGCTCTTGTGGTGCTTGTAGCACTTGTAGTGCTTGTCCTTCTGCCCCGTGGCGGAAGCCGCGGCCGGCGCGGACGCCGGGGCTGCCATGGCGGCGGAGGCCGGCAGGATGACGCCTCCGGCGATCACGACGGACGACGCCACCACCGTGGCGAGGCTCAGCCGACGCTTGGGACGGATGGTGCCGTGCTTTCGGGTCATGCGATTCATGGCATTTTCCTTCTGATTATCGAAAGACGCTTTTACTGACTGTGGTGCCTCGTTTTCTTCCGGTGTTTCCGGTGAGGCCCGCACTTCCAGTAGGCGGGATTCGTCCGGCTGGGTCACGCTCCGAGAACTCGGGGCTTGACCCAGCCGGAGACAACGCCTATAGGCGGCGGAGACGGCGCCCCCACAAGGCCGGTCGCCCTGTGGGAACGGTCCCTCGATCAGCGTCCGACCCCGGCACACGGCACAACGCCGGATACCACCTCGGTCACGGTGTGGATCCACAGGCGCGTCGCCCGCTCATGACGCCGGTCGGCGCGAGGGACCACGCCCTCACAGCGTGCAGACACCCGTGGTGTGTCTCGTTCTCACACACATAGCCGCGACGCGTTGCCGTAGGTGAATCTGCGCGGATACGTCCCTTGTCCCCTCCCGGCGCAAGGAACCCACGCAGGAGCATCACACAGGCTGCACACAGCCTTTCGAAAGCCCCGTTAGCGTGACTGGTCGCTCGATCCCCTGTGCACATTTGACCAGGCCGTGGCCCGCGCGGGCCGCCAGCGCAGTCGACCCAGGAAGACCGGAAAACCACATATGGATTACTGCTCCTCGTGCCGTCGGCACCTCAACGGTGCCCTGGTGTGTCCCGGGTGCGGCGCCTACGCCCCGGACATCGCCCCGCGCACCGCCGACGGCCACATCCGACTGGCCCCGGCGGGGACGGGCGTCGCACCGGCAACAACGGCCCACCAGGCCGGCACGGGCGCCGGCACGTGGTACGACAGCCCCTCGGACGACGTCGTCCCGTACGCTCCGGCCGCCGAGGCCGCCGAGACCGAGAGCATGCCGCCCATGCAGCAGGGACGGGCGGCGCGGCGTCGCCAGTTGGCTCGCTGGAAGAAGAACAAGCGCCGGGCCGCGGTCGCAAGCGCCGTCGCGCTCGTCGGAGGCGGTCTGACCATCGCCGCCATGGACGGGCACTCCACCGGCCGGACGCAGGCGGCCGCAGCGCCGGACGACCCGACCATGGATGTCGCGCATGAGCAGCCTCCCGGGCAGAACCGCCCGGCATCCACGCCTGCCCCCGCTCGGGACACGCGCGGCTCGTCTCCCACCCGTTCCCTGCCGCAGCCGTCGACGACCAACGCCCCGCGACAGCAGTCCCTGTCGGCCACATCCCGGGCGACGCTGCCGATCGTCCGGTCGGACTCCACAGGGCCGGCCCGTCCGGCAGCGACGTCAACACCGCAGCCGCAGAGCACCGCTCCCGCCGCCGACAGCACCGCACCGAGCCAACCCGGCACGACGACGGAGCAGTCGGCGGACCCCGCGACCGCCCACGGCACGGACTCGTCGGGCTCGCAGACCAGCCCCGCCCTGATATCGACATCGCCGACCGAGATCTGCCTGCTCGTGGTGTGCCTCGGCTGAGGCTTCCGGGCCGGCGGCATGTTGTGCGAGCGCGCAGGGACGGCATCAAGGTAACCGCCATCAGCGTGATCGGACTCTCCCCGCCGACCGCCGCAGGCCGATGTCGATGTCGATGTCGATGTCGATGTCGACGGGAAGTGTCCCAGCCCCCCATCTGCTCCCCGAACGCGCAGATCCAGGTGTCTCGCGTGGCCAGATGCAGGCCGAGGAACCCACATGATGTCTGCGGCGCGTGCGAGGGGAACCGTCGAACGGTTCGGAAGCCCCTGTCCGTCGGCCCAGGCCGCTCGCGCCGCAGCGGCCGGCCGACGGTCAGCCGCGTAGGAGCGGACACCACGGCGTTCGCGGCCCCGGCTCAGCAGCGCCGCTGCATTACGTTGCAGCGCTGATGGAGGTCCCGTGCCACTCGAGCGCCCCGTAGTGGTCGGCGAGCGCGTGGAACCCTTCCCTCGGTTCCCAGGGCATGTCGGGGCAGATGCGTGTGTCCCAGGCCCCGGACACCGGGCGGCAGGCGCTCAGATTGGTGCCGTGCCCGTGCCCTGTGCCGTCCCGGCGATCGCCGGGACGGCACAGCCTCATGATCCCTTCCGCACGGCGCCCGCCAGGATCCAGCCCTCGACGGCTTCGTACTGTCGCCGTTGCTCTTCTGCCTTGTGCCGGCCGGAGACGACAGTCCCCAGCCATCCGTAGGCGAAGCCCAGCGGGATGGACGCGATCCCCGTCGTGGTGAAGGGGAACCAGTTGAAATCGGCGTCGGGGAAGGAAGCGAAGTGGGAGCCGGAGACCAGATTGGAACCGGCCATGAGGACGATGGTGGTCACCGTGCCTCCGATGAGGGTGGCCATGAGACCCAGGCGTGTGTATCGGCGCCAGAACAGGCTGTAGACCAGGGCCGGTGCCAGTGCGGAGGCACTGATGGAGGCGGCGAGCAGAGCCAGTGGCTGAAGGTTGTGGTGCTGGACGAGGGTGGCCAGCAGAATGGTGGGGATGCCCACGGCCACGGCCGACACCCGGGCGTACGTCATTTCCCGTTGCGGGGTCGTCGTCCTCCTCCGGCCCGCGAGTACGTCGTGTGCAAGGGAGTTGGCACAGGCCAGGATCATCCCGGCGACCGAGGCGAGGAGGGTGAGGAAGAGCGCGGCCGTGACCGTGGTGAAGAGGAAGGTCTCGACGCTCGACACGTCCGTCCCGAATGCGGCCCGTGAGCCCAGAAGATACGCCGTCCTGCCCGTCGGGTCGGCGCCCGCGATCGCCGCACGGCCGACCAGCGCCGTCGCTCCGAAGCCGATGACCGTGATGATGAGCACGAAGATCGCCACGCAGGTCACCGCCCAGGACATCGACCGGCGCACCTGGTGCGCGCTGTTCGCGGTGTACATGCGCATGGTGACGTGCGGAAGGCAGGCCCCGCCGAGAACGACGGTGAGCTGCGAACTGATCATGTCGAGCCGAGGATATTTCCCGTCGGCGAACTCGAACCCCGAGTGCAGGAAGGCATCTCCCACGCCGCTGCGCCGTGCCGCCACGGAGAACAGCGCGCCGAGGTCCCAGTCGAACCGTCGCAGCAGCAGTACGGCGACGACAGCGCCGGAGCCGAGCAGCATCACGATCTTCATGATCTGGATGAGAGCCGTGCCCTTCATGCCACCGATCGCCGCATAGCTGATCATCATCGCGCCGATACCGATGATGCAGCCCGTCTTCATCGAATCGCTGGAGAACCCCAGAATGAACGCCAGCAGGTCGCCCGTGCCTGCGAGCTGGATCAGCATCATCGGCACCAACGCCGTGATCGTCACCGCGCACGCGGCGATGCGCACCGCCCGTCCGGGCATCCGCCGCGCGAGCGCGTCGCCCATGGTGAACCGGCCCGCGTTGCGCAGCGGTTCGGCCAGCAGGAACATCAGCAGCATCAGGGAGAGCGCGGTGCTCAGCGCCAGGACGATCCCGTCGTATCCGAACAGCGCGATGACGCCACCCGTGGACAGGACCGTCGCCGCGGAGATGTAGTCCCCGGCGATGGCGAGCCCGTTGCGCATCGGCGACAGCGACCCGTACCCCGTATAGAACTCGTCGAGATCGTCACGGTCGGGTCCCGTCATCACACACAGCAGGAGCGTGATCGTCGCGACCGTGGTGAACGCCACCAGCGACATGGCCTGCGCCGAGCTGCTGAACCCCGTCATCGCACGTCCTCCCGCCTGGCTCCCGGTTCCGACTGATGGCGGATCCGGTTGGCGATGGGGTCGACGCTCCGCCGCGCCGTGTACTCGTACAGGCCGATCGCCAGGCAGGTCACGGGTACTTGGATCAACCCGAGCAGCAGCCCCGTGGTGAGTCCGCCCGAAACGGTGGCCGTCGTCAGCGACGGCGCGAACGCCGACAGGAGCAGGAAGAGCGTGAAGTACCCGAGCGCCGTGAAGGTCGCCACACGACGCTGCCAGCGGTACGCGCCACGCAGGAGGCCGAGGTCGCTGTGCCCACGCTGCGCCTGGTCGCGCCGGACCCGGTGTCCGTCGAACTCCGGACGCGCGTGCGACTCCTGCCGGGGATAGGCGGCATACGAGGGTGATGACGCGAATGACGAGTCGTGCGGCGGCGGCCGATGGCCTGGTTGGTACTCGGGGGACGAGAACGTCATCCCGTGCTCCTTGCGTGGCTCAGGGCCCGTGCGGACCGCAGGGAGTGGGGGGTGGCGACGTACGCTACTCATAGGTATGCGGAGCACGGAAGGCTTTCGACAAACTGAACGGTCGGTATTCCGTACCGTGATGAAGAGGGACGCCGAGGCATCCATCTCGCCCCCCACAGAGCCGGTATGTCACCCCCACTCCCGGAACTTCGGCCGAGCGCCTGCCTGCCTGGGCATCGTGGTCCTGACGTGGCCGGTGCTCGTCGACCTCGTGCTCCTGCCTCGGCTCCTGCCGTACCACCACGACCCGAACGCTTCGCCGGGTTCCGCCGTCGCTACATCACCGAACTCGGCGACCCCGAGCACAAGATGCCGTACAGCAGCTCCGAACCCCGGCAGCCCACGACAAGGTCACGCTCCTGACCGCGACCAAGGACGCCGACCACAGCGAAGCCGCCGTCCTCGCCGAGTGGCTCAACGAGAACGAGCGACACCGATCGGGGGTGCAGGCAGCACGCCGCGGCCGCGCGGGATGCCGGTGGTGATGCCGGTCCCCCGCGCGGCCTTGCTTGCGGCTGCCCCTGTCTACGAACCCGCCTTGGGCAGAACGGGCTTGATGTGGAAGAGCTCGCCGCCGGTCTGGCCGATGAGACCGTGGTCGCGGACCATCAGCTCCGGGGCGATGCCTGCCGTCACCGGGCTCTTCGGCAGCTGCACCTGGCCGCGCCAGCGCACCGCACCGCTGTCCAGGTCGAGGCCCACCAGGTGCCCGGTCGGATCGAGGTAGTAGGCCACCCTGCTGCTGAGATCCACTGCGGCGGCGGAGGCCAGCTCCCGCATGGTGGGGTTGTCTGCGTCCTTGCGCAGTGTCAGCCCGAGCTCGCGTGACCACAGCCGCTTGCCGTTGTCGGCCGAGAACGCGACGGCGCTGCCGTTCCCGCCGGACGCCAGGATGATGCCGTCCGTGACCACGCCCATCGGCATGCCGTCGACCGGGTGCTGCGACACCTTGCCCGAGCCGAGGTCGACGCGGGTCAACGTAGCGGGCCCGGAAACACTGAAGGACTGCTGCCCGCCGGCCGGGGCGCCCAGCAGCACGACATCCTTGTCCGAGCCGATGAGACCCACCGGGCCCTCGACGGTCGCTACCGTCCGCGGCTTGCCGGTCGCCGGATCCAACCGTACGACGGTGCTCTGCTGTGGAGCCTTCTCACTGTCCGGCGAGCACACCAGGTACGGGACGCCGCCGACCGCGGTCCGGTCGCAGTCGGCCTTCTTCCAGGAGTACGTCCACAGTGTCCGGCCCGTCCTGCCGTCCAGGGCGGCCACGCTCTTGAACGTCGGGGAGTTGGCGAGAACCTTGCCGTCGAACAGCACGGCATCGGACCGGTCACGGCTGTCGTCGGCCAGCTCGTGCTTCCACAGGACCCGCCTGCTGCCGATGTCGAGGGCGACGAGGTCGGTGCCGGCTCTGGACGCGCCAGGGGCGTGATCGGCGTAGGTGTACAGGATGCCGTCACGGACGCCGGGCAGCGATCCGGCCGGTGTGCTGCCGCCGTTGGCATCCTTGGCCTTCTGCTGCCACTCGACCTTTCCGGTACGGGCGTTGACGCCGATGCCGTCGTACGAGACCCCGCGGCAGTAGACGGCGCCAGGGCCGGTGGTGCAAGCGTCCCAGGACGCGGCGGGCAAGGTGGTCTGCCACCGCAGGATGCTCTGCTTGCTCACCCGCGAAGCCGGCCGCTGAGCCCCGTCGTCGCCACCCCCACCGGTGGCGAAGACCGCACCGAAGGCGATGCCGGAGAGGGCGAGGGCCGCGCCGGTGGTGCGCACGAGGAGGCGCCGTCGGCGGCGGCGCACAAGGCGGTCGGCGATGCCCGCGGGAGCGTTGGGGTTGTCGGGGGTCCAGCTGTGCAGGACGTCCCGGATCGCGTGGTCCAGCTGGTCGGCGTTCATGTGTGGGCTCCCTTCGGCAGGTTGTGGCTCGGGGCTGTCGCTGCGCCCTGAGCGGAGGCGCCCAGCTCCGGTGCGAGACTGCGCAGCCGGGCCAGCGACCGATGGGTGGTGCTGCGCACGGTGCCCACCGAGCAGCCGAGGACGCCTGCCACTTCCGTCTCTGACAGGTCCTCGAAGTAGCGCAGCACCAGCATCGTCCGCTGCCGCGGGGTCAGCCGCGCGAGCGCCTGGCCCACGGTGATCCGCAGGTCGGCCGCGGCGGTGCCGTCGGCGACGCCCTGATCCTCCGGCAGCGCGGCGAACGTGGCCTCGCGGTGCGGGCGACGCAGCCGCCAGCGGCTGATCTGCTGCCGGTACATCACCTTGCGCACATAACCCTCCGGGTCGTCGATATGTCGCCATCGGCCCAGCGCCTTCATCAGCGCGATCTGCACCAGATCCTCGGCTTCGTGCCGGTCGCCGCCGGTCAGCAGATTCGCCAGCCGCAACAGGGCGCTCCACCGGGCATCGACGAAGTCCTCGAATCTCTCATGGTCCTGCGGGTCCATCAGCCCTCCCGTCGTCCAACGCTCACAAGGACGCGCGGACCCCGGACGATCTATGTCTGGCGTCGCCGGCTTCTTCCGCGAGATCGTGCTCGCCTCGCTGCCATCCTGTCGTGCGTCACGTCGGGAGACGGTACGACGGTGGGCGCGAGAGCCGGACACGAAGCGCGACGGTGCCGGCCGGGGCCGCGTTCGGACGTGTACGCGCCGCCCGCTAGCATCCCTGGGCATGGCGAGACGGGGGTGGCGGCCGGGTGTCGCGGCGGGAGTGGCGGTGCTGGCGGCGATCTGTGCCTCCGGCCCGGAGCACGCGGCAGTCGTCCGCACGGCGTCGGACCTCGGTCCGCTGCCGGCCGACCGCTACGACTACACACCGCAGGACTACCAGCGGTCCCAGCAGGCCTCGGCACTGCTGGTCCGGCAGTGCATGGCACACCGCGGCCACCCCGGCTTCCCGCTCGACCCCCGCTACCCCCACGACCCCGTCGTCGCCACCGCGGTCGGCACCGACTACGGGGTCCTCGATCCCGACATCGCTCGCCGCTGGGGTTACGGCTGGGACCCGGCCGCGCACCCGGGCTCCCGGCCCGAGGGCCGCCGCATGACAGGCGAGGAGTATGCCGACTGGCCCGCCTGCAACGCCGAGGCGAACAAACGCCTGACGCGCGGCATCGACCTCAAGAAGGACTGGCTCTACGCCGGCAGACGCGCCATCGAGGTCGACAAGGCCGTGAAGCGCGACCCGCGCCTGCGCCAGGCCTGGGACGTGTGGTCCCGCTGCGTGGCAGGCCAAGGATTCGCCCACTACTCGGACCCCGCCGCGGCGTACACGGACAGCGCCTGGCAGCGGGCGAGCGACGGCAACACCCGGCACACGCAGCGCGAACGGGCCACCGCCGTAGCGGACGTCACCTGCAAACGCCGCCACCACACCGCCGAACTCTGGCACTCCGTACGCGCGCAGAAGCAATCCGCGGACATCGCACGCCACCACGACCGCTACACCGCCTCACTGCGGGCACTGCGCACCTACCGTGCCAACATCGCCGCGGTACTGGCCGGTTGAACCTGACCAACAACCGAACACGGAACGAGACGACTCCCGTCAGCCTGCACGCGGCGCCCTACGATCGCCCCTCGGCAAGGAGTGGGGGCTCTGCTCACGAGCCGCGAAGATCTGGGCGCACACCGAGATGCCCGCTCACCTGCACCACGCGTCCGCGGGAGAGCTCCTCTCACTCGCCACAACCACGCTTGTAACTGGTGCTACATTTCCAGTGTGCCGAGCGAAGAACCGGCGAGCCGCTGGATCATCCTCGTGATCAAACTCCCGGCCGAGCCCTCCCGGCACCGGGTCGCCGTCTGGCGGGAACTGCGCAAGGTCGGTGCGCTCTCCCTAGGCCAGGGAATCTGGGCCGTCCCGGACGTGCCCGTCTTCACCGACCGCATGGACCGGGTGATCACGCTCACCGAGCACGCGGGCGGACGGACCGTGACGTCGAACGTCTCCGGGCGCAGCGAGGACGGCGCGGCCCGCTTCCAGGCACTGTTCACCGCAGCCCGGCCCAAGCACTGGCGGGAGTTCCTGGCCGACTGCGTCACGTTCGAGCGGGAACCGGCCGAGGAGATCCGCACGGCCAAACCCACCCTGGTCGAGCCGGAGGAAGAGGAACAGTCAGAGCGACCGCGGCCTCGGCACCGCGAACTGACCGCACGCGACGTGTTCGGCGCCCTTGAGGCAACCGGGGCCGGTGAGCGGCTCAGGCAGTGCGCCGCGGCCTGCGAGGACTACGCGGAACGTGTCTTCGCCGCCCTGCACCAGACCCCACAGGAGTAGCGGTGACCGGGCGGACGGCCCCGGCCCGGCAGATGTGGCCGCTGTACGCGGCCGGGCTCACCACCGCCTTCGGCGCGCACGGCATCGCCGCCAGCCTCGGCGGCGGCGCCGACGACGCGGTCACCTCCCTGCTCGTCCTCGGCGGCCTGCTCGCCCTCTACGACGGCGCCGAGGTCCTCCTCAAGCCCGTATTCGGCACCCTCGCCGACAACATCGGAGCCCGCCCGGTCCTGCTCGGCGGGCTGGTCGCCTTCGCCGCCGCCTCCGCGCTGTACGTCGTCGCGGACAGCCCCGGCTGGCTGTGGGCCGCTCGCCTCGGGCAGGGCGCCGCGGCCTCCGCCTTCTCACCGTCCGCCTCCGCGCTCGTCGCCCGGCTCAACCCGGCCGCCCGAGACGGCCGCGCCTTCGGCAGTTACGGCTTCTGCAAGTCCATCGGCTACACCCTCGGCCCACTGCTCGGCGGTGTCCTGGTGTGGGCCGGCGGGCTGCGCCTGCTCTTCGCCGTCCTCACCGTCCTCGGCGCGACGGTCGCCGCCTGGGCCGCGGTCGCCGTTCCCGTCGTCCCACCGCTGGCCAAGGCCCGGCAGACGGTACTGGACCTGGCCCGGCGGCTGGCCGAGCCGGCCTTCCTCGCACCGACCGCCGCGCTCGCCGCGGCGACGGCGGCCCTGTCGGTCGGCGTCGGCTTCCTGCCGGTCGCCGGCCGCATCGCCGGACTGGGCACAGTCGCCACCGGGGCCGCGGTGTCACTGCTCGCCGCCTGCTCGGCCGTCGCCCAGCCACGTGCCGGGCGCGCCCTCGACGACGGGCGTCTCAGCACGCGCAGCGGCCTCACGGCGGGGCTGCTGGTCACCGCCGCGGGGCTGGCCTGCGCGATGCTGCCAGGCCTGACCGGCCTCCTTCTCGGCGCCACCCTCATCGGAATCGGCACCGGGCTGATCACCCCGCTCGGTTTCGCCGCCCTGGCCTCGTCGACCCCGCAGGAGCGTCTGGGCCAGACCATGGGCTCCGCCGAACTCGGCCGCGAACTCGGCGACGCGGGCGGGCCTCTGCTCGTCGCCGCCGTCGCCTCGCTCGCCACGCTCACGTACGGCTTCGGCGTGCTGGCCGCTCTGACCGGGATGGGCGCTGTACTCGCGTTCGCCCGCCGTCGCGAGGCATCCGACGTACCCGAGCCCGAACCCGACAAGTAGGCGGACGTTCAAACCACTTCAGGCAGCGGCGATCGCCTTGTGCGGTGGGACACCTGCCCCCAACCTTTCCGGCGAGCGTTTCTCGCCGAAGCGACAGGCCGGGGCAATGTCGGCGAGAACCAAGAGCACCAGGTCCGCGTGTTCATGATCAGCGGTACAGTCCGGGCCGCGGTCTGAGTCTGAGAACGGAGTTGGCGCTGTGACGGAAGTGGCGAAGGATCTGCGGGATGCCGGGTCGGAGACCGATGCTCCGAGTCTGTGGCGTCAGCGGGACTTCCTGCTGCTGTGGAGCGGTCAGACGGTCAGTGAGACGGGCTCGGCGGTCACCCAGGTCGCTCTGCCGCTGCTCGCCGTCGTCGTGCTCCAGGCGAGCACGTTCCAGGTCGGACTGCTGACCGCGGCCACCACTCTGGCGTTCGCGTTGATCGCGTTGCCTGCGGGTGCGCTGGTGGACGGCGCCGACAAGCGTTCCGTCATGATCGCCTGCAACCTTGTGCGTCTGGTGCTCATCGGCTCGGTTCCGGTGGCGGCCGCCTTCGGCGTCCTGACGATGGCGCAGTTGTACGTGGTCGCGGTCGCGGCGGGTGTGTGCTCGGTGTTCTTCGACGTGTCGTACCAGAGCTATGTGCCGTCACTCATACGCGCCGAACACCTGATGAGCGCCAACGGCAAGCTGGGGACACCACCCAGGCGTTCGCGCAGCTCGGGGGACCGAGTCTGGGCGGCGGGCTGATCGGGTTGTTCGGCGCCGCGGGGGCGATGACGGCCGACGCGGTCTCCTACGCGGTGTCGGCCCTGTCGATCATCGGGATCAGGAAACGGGAGGTGCCGCCGCCGGCACGGTCGACGGACGAGACGCTGCGGCGCCGGATCGCCGAGGGGCTCAGGTTCGTGTTCGGGCACGGCGTTCTGCGCAGGGTCGTGGCGTGCACGGGCACCGCGAACCTGTTCAGCGGCATGAGTTCGGCGCTGGCGATGGTCTTCCTCATCCGGGTGCTGCACGTGCGTCCCGCGCTGACCGGGCTGGTCATGGCGGGCGCGGCCATCGGCGGGATCGCCGGAGGAGTGTTCGCCGGCCGCCTCGCCGAGAGAATCGGCTCGGCGCGCATCATCTGGGTGTCGATGCTGGTCTTCAGCGCGCCGCAGGTCATCGCCGCGGCGGCCTGGCAGGGCTGGGGAGTGCTGCTGTTCCCGCTGGGCTGGGGCATCGCGTACTTCGCCGGGATGGTCTACAACGTCGCCCAGCTCAGCTACCGGCAATCGGTGACACCGCCCGAGATGATGGGCCGGATGAACGCGGCGGTCCGCTGGGTCGTGTGGGGCACGCTGCCGGTCGGCGGCATCCTCGGCGGGGTACTCGGCACACTGATCGGGGTGCGGCCCGCACTCTGGTTGGCGTTCATCGGTTCCTGGGCGGCCGGCTGGTTCGTGTTCTGCTCGCCGCTTCGCCACATGCGCGATGTTCCCTCTCCCCCACCCACGTCCGCACCCGATATCGCGAGTTGATGCGCGGGCGGCCGGGCCGGCCTCGAAGGAATCGAGGAACTCCGGGAGCACGCGCGCGTGTGGGCCTCGGCCGCTCCGAGCCCCACACGCGCCGACGGTCAGTGGTTGTCGACGAGTTCGCCGCTGAGTCTGCCGTGCAGGTGAGCGCTGGAGTCGTTCAGGCCGACGATCTCCACGGTCTTGCCCTGCTGGGCGTACTTGGTCTCGATCGCGTCGAGGGCGGCCACGGAGGAGGCGTCCCAGACATGGGTGCCGGTGAGGTCGATGACGACCTTCTCGGGATCACCGGCGTAGTCGAACTGGGTGACCAGGTCGTTGGAGGAGGCGAAGAAGAGCTGGCCGGTCACCGCGTAGACGACCTGGGTGCCGTCGGGGTCGGTGACCGAGGTGACCTGGGTGAAGTGGGCGACACGCCTGGCAAAGATGATCATGGCGGTGACGGAGCCGACGACAACGCCGATCGACAGGTTGCCGGTGGCCACGACGACGATGACGGTGATGACCATGACGGCGGTCTCACCGATCGGCATCCGCTTGAGGGTGGCGGGCCTGACCGAGTGCCAGTCGAAGGTGCCGACGGAGACCAGGATCATCACGGCGACGAGAGCCGCCATGGGGATCGTGGAGACCACCGGGCCGAGCGCGATGCACAGGACGAGCAGGAAGAAGCCGGCGAGGAAGGTGGAGAGCCGCGTACGAGCGCCGCTCTTCACGTTGATCATGGTCTGGCCGATCATGCCGCAGCCGCCCATGCCTCCGAAGATGCCGGTCACGATGTTGGCGATGCCCTGACCGACCGCCTCACGGGTCTTGTTCGAACGGGTGTCGGTGAGGTCGTCGACCAGCTTCGCGGTCATCATCGACTCCATGATCCCCACCAGCGCCATGGCGAAGGCGTACGGGGCGATCACCGTGAGGGTGTGAAGGGTGAACGGCACGTCGGGAACACCCGGGACCGGGAGGGAGGAGGGCAGGGTCCCCTTGTCCCCGACGGTCGGCACGGCGATCCCGGCGGCGACGGTGATCACGGTGAGGACGGAGATCGCCACCAGCGGTGCGGGAACCGCCTTGGTCAGCTTCGGGAAGAACACGATCAGGACGAGGCCGGCGACGAAGAGCGGGTAGACCGCCCAGGGCACGTTCCTCAGATTGGGGATCTGCGCGGTGAAGAGCAGGATGCCCAGCGCGTTGACGAAGCCGACCATCACGCTGCGCGGTACGAACCGCATCAGCTTGGCCACACCGAGCGCGCCCAGGACCACCTGGAAGACACCGGCGAGGATGACGGTGGCGATCAGGTAGCCCAGACCGGGGGCGCGGACGACAGGCGCGACGACGAGCGCGACGGCGCCGGTGGCGGCGGAGATCATCGCGGGCCGGCCGCCGACGAAGGCGATCACCATGGCCATGATGCACGCCGCGTAGAGGCCGACCTTCGGATCGACGCCGGCGATGACCGAGAACGAGATCGCCTCCGGGATCAGCGCGAGGCCGACGACCAGGCCCGCCAGCGTCTCGGTGCGCAGCACTTTCGGAGACGCCCAGGCGGGTCCACCGGACCCGCGCCGGAGACCTGCGGGCACGAGGCGGGAGAAGGGCACGGGGGAAAGCAAGGGCGTTCTACCTGTCGCGTTCGTCCGCGCCCGTACGGCAGGGCGCGGAAGGATCGAGCACGGAAAGCCGGACGGCAGGCCGTGGGCGGCCCGCTCTAGGTCCCTGCGGGGTGTTGCGTCGACACCCCTCACCGTGCCGGTCAGCCCTGCGGTCCGGGCAGGCGGCTCCCCGGCTGATCAACGACGCGTACTTCCGGGTCCTCCGAGGAAGCGCTGACACTGTCCACCGTGAGTATCGACTGGACCTTCATCGCCACGACGAGCAGCGCCGCGCTGACGACGTTGCTCGGCATCGTCGCCGGTTCGTTCGTCAGCAACCGGACCCAGCGAGGGCAGCGTTCCTGGGAGCGTCTGGGTGCGGCCGGAGCCGCCCTCATCTACGGGGTGACGACGGTTCACCGGGTACGGCGCGAGGCGTGTGATCCCCCGCGCACGGCTCGGACCAGGTCGCAGGAGCGCCCGGCGCGCCGCCGTGATCGCGTCCCATCCATCCGGGTCGAGGTGGTCCGGGCGGACCCGCCGGAACCGGTCGCGATGGCGGCCGCTCCGGACCCCGTGGTCCCGAGCGGCCGACGAACGCCGGACCGACGTCGTCAGGAGATGCGGATACCCGACCAGTTCGTGGCCTTGCCGACCTGCGACCGGTTGCTGAAGCCGCCCTGGCCGTCGCCCCGGTTCAGCCACGCGTGGCCGTCCTTGTCGAGCGAAATCAGGTCGGCCCGGCCGTCGCCGGACAGGTCGAGTCCGCCGATCACGTCCTTGTAGGACGTGCCCCAGTCCTTGAAGACCAGCGAACGAGGCTTGAAGGTGCCGGTGCCGGTCCCGTTGAACCGCCACAGCTCGTTCGACGCGTCGATGGCCAGCAGGTCGTTCTTGCCGTCGCCATTGAGGTCGCCGGCGGCGATCAGCCTCTTGTAGCCGCCGAAGCCGGACCCGGCGAGCGTGCGGGCCTTGAAGCCGCCCGCGCCGTTGTTCGCGTACACGTACAGGTTGCCGGTGGAGGCGGACCGGGTCATCAGGTCGGCCCGCCCGTCGCCCGTCACGTCGCCGGGCGAGAGGACCGCGTCGTAGGCGCTCCAGTCGGAGGAGACCTTGACGTGGGACGACTGCTGGTCGGGCAGGCCGCCGCAGATCGTCGGGTAGACGCGGGCCTCGCCCTGCGGGTACCGGACGAACACGTCGTTGCAGCCGTCGCCGTCGAGGTCGCCGAACGGCAGCACCAGCGTGCCCGTCGGCCAGCTGCTCGCGCGCTGTCCCGCGGACAGCTTCGTCATGTCGCCGGCGTACACCTTCAGCCCGCTGCTGTCCCGGCCGAACAGGTCGGCCTTGCCGTCGTCCGTGTAGTCGCGCCACTTGGGCAGCGAGCGGCTGGTGGTGGTGGCCTGGTAGACGCCGCCCAGGGCGATGCCGTTCGTCTCGGTCAGCTTGTACTCGTCCCACAGCACGACCGGGCGGCCGTGCGCGTCGGCCGCCACCTGGGGCACGCCGGTGGACTGGGCGCTCGTCGCGCTCAGCCGACGCGCGGCGGACCAGGTGCCGCCCTTGAAGACGGCGGCCATCGCGTATTCCTCGCCCGAGTAGCCCTCCCGCCACGTCACCGTGACCGTGCCGCCCGAGGTGGCGACCGCGCCGATCGCACGCACCTTCTTGTGCGTGGAGAAGGCCTGCGTGTACGGCTGCCAGGCACCGGTGGCGGCCGAACGCACCGCGTACCAGGGGCCGGTCGAGTAGCCGGGCCCGCCGGCGACGAAGAGGTCGCCGTTGGGCAGGTAGACGGGCGCCGTCATCCCGTACGTGCTGCCGTAGTTGGCGGCGGACCGCGGGGTGCTCCACTGCGTGGCGCCCGCGGACCGGCGCGTGTGCATGAGGTGCGCGAGGTCGTCGTAGAACACGTCGAAGCCGCCCTGCGGAGCGGCGAACACCTTCGGGCGCGCCAGGTCCGCACCCGGGACCGGGAAGTTCTGGACCGCGGTCCAGGCGGTCGCGCCGGGGGCCTTCTCCAGGGCGACGACGGCCTTGCTCGACTGCCACTGCCACACCAGCAGGGCGGTGCCGTCCTTGGCGACGGCGAGGTCCATGTTGGAGATGTCCCGGCTGCCGGACGGCGGCTGCTCGTTGAGGTCGGCCGGAGCGGTCCACGCGGCTCGGGGGCCGGTCTTCTCTGCGGCCTTCACGACGCCGGAGACCGACCACACGGCGACCAGCCGGCCGTCGGGGGTCGCCGCGAGGTGGTGGTAGCCCTTCTCGGGGACCGCGGCGACGTACTCGGGCTCGGAGAAGGCGGTCGCGCCCGGGGTGAGGGTGGCGACCTTCAGCCAGTAGTTGTTGTGGTCGTCGGCGCGCTTGTCCCGCCAGGCCAGGCGCACCGAGCCGTCGCCGAGCGAGACCAGTTCGGTGTTGTATCCGCCGGCGTCCGGCCAGGTCTGCGGGGCGAGCCAGCCGGTGCTGCCGGCGGGCCGGATCCTGGTGGAACGGGACAGCCCGTCGCCGGTGAGGGAGACGAGAGCGCCGTTGCCCGCCGAGACCAGCGCGTTCACCCCGCCCGAGGCGGAGACGGGGTCGGGGTTCGAGGTGTGCAGGGTGCGGGTGCCCCACGGGCCCGGTGCACGCGTGTCCACGGCGGACGCGGCCGTGCCGACGGCCTCGGCGCTGGTACCGGTGGCCGCGGCCGCGGCGGTGGTGTGCGCGGCGGCCGGAGCCGCGGCCCCCAGGGCGAGAACGGGAGTGAGCGCGATGCCGAGCACCGCGCGGGACTGCGAAGTCATAGGAATGCCCCCCCGGGCAGAACGTATCCGGTGACACGGAATCGCCGGACTGTTCGAACAAGTCAGGCGAAGCGTATATCAGCCAAGATCGTCCCGCGTGGGAGGTTTCCCTGCCTCCTCGGAGAAGTCCGGCCGACCCGTCGGCGCGGACCGCGGCAAGGACCTGGAATCGGGCTGGGCGAGGTCCGGTAGAGTCGCGCTCTTCGGGCTGTTCAGCACCCGGAGTCCCAGAGGCGACTGCCGATGAATCTCCGTCCCAGGACTGTTGGTTCCGATGCCGCGATCCACAAGGTGTGGCGGCTTCCCACTGCTGATGCCGTCCGGGGGCTACGAGCCCTTTGGTGGAGCGTCGGGCCCGCCGGGGAGCTCGCGGTCCTGCTGGTCCACCGGCGACATCTCGATCACACGCGTCGCGCCAAGGGGTGGATCGGATGGAGCCCGCAGGTCCCGTTCCCGGGTGAGCTGGTCACTGTCACAGGGCAGGAGGAGCGGCGCATCCTGGTGGAGGACATTCGGATCCGGCCCGGTCACTTGGCCCTGCTGCCGGATTCCCGATTCCTCCTGGTGGGCGGTCGTACGTTCCGGAACATGACCGAGGACCACTGGGCGCCCAACGCCGTGGTGTTCTCCCCGACGGGTACGCCTGAGGCCGAATTCTGCGTCGGTGACGACATTCCCGCCCTGGTCACCGACGTCGCCGGAGGCATCTGGACGGCCTACGGCGACGAGGGCATCTACGGCGGCCACCCCGAGTCAGGAGCCGGCCTCGCGGGGTGGAACACTCAGGGCCGGGCGTCCTGGGCTCCCGAGGGACGGCTGCCCGACCACCCGCTGGAAGGCTGCACCGCCGCGACCGAGGGCGAACAGGTGTGGCTCGTCTGGTACTCCGGCAACGGCAAAGGCGGCACCTTCCTGACACGGATCACTCCGTCCACGGGCGACGTTGCGAGCTGTCCGAGCCCCGTGCCCAACCCGGACGGATTCGCGGTCCGCGGCACCAGGGCCGTACTCACCCGCCGAGACCACAACAAGCGGTCCGTCGAGCTCGTACGTGCCGAACTCGACGACACCGCCTGGGCAGTGACCAGCCGCCGTCAGCTGCGGGTGCCCGGTCGAGTCGTCAAATACTGCGGCCAGGGCCGCGACGGTTCCCTCTGGCTCCGCACAGGCGACACGTGGCTCCGCATAGAAGCATGACCACGCCCCACCGACGTCGCGGGGGTCCGACTGCGATGCCCGTCACGGTGCACGGCAGGCTTCCCTGCCACCCCGGCCGGCTTGGGTTACGGCACGGGGCCGAGGTTCCCTTCCAGGGTGGTGCGGGTGATCCGGGGGCGGTCCCAGCGGGCGAGGATTTCGTCGGTGAGGTCCACGACCGACAGGGGGTCGACGTCGTTGCGCACCTCGATGGCGGCGGCCAGCAGGCTTCGTGGGACCGCGTCGGCGTCCAGGAGCGCACGCCAGTCCTGCGGGCAGAGCTCGAGGAACTCCAGGCCGTCGAGCCGGGATATCTCCACCGGGTCGGCGAGTGTGCCCGGGTGGGCCCTGAGGCTGCGCAGGCGCGGCAGGTCTGCGACGGGTGCCAGGCTGAGCGGTTCGCCCTCCCACAAGCCGATGCTCAGCACCTCCAGTGCGGGGTGCGCGGCGGCCTCGATGCTGCCCGGACCACAGCTGTGGACGTGCGCCACGGCCGGCACCTCTTCACCCACGCGCCGGCGGCGGCCGCGCCGGCCCCGTCCGGGGAACACGAGTTCGGTGAGGGAATCCGCGATCGGGGTCGCGCCGATGCTCTCCTCGCGCCTGAGGACGATGACCTGCCCGATGTACCCGCCCGGTCCCGGGGTCAGGTCGACCACCATCCGATCGCCGTCCACGTCGCCGAAGACGATCCAGCCGGGTGAGCCGACCAGCCCCTGCACCGCGGTGCCGGACCCGGTGTCGAACGCCTCCGCCTCCATCGCTGCGGACCGCCACGGGCTCCGGCGTGAGGCGATGTCGGCGATGTACAGCTCGTCGAGGGTGACCAGGTGGCAGCCGAGGATGCCGGCGAGCCGCATGACAGACTCGTAGTCGTCGTCCCAGTCCTCCCATCGGGCCTGGGTCACCCGGTACAGCGCCTTGAGCTCGTCGGGCAGGGAGACACCGAGACGTGCCTCCGCCTCTGCCAGCTCCCCCTCCGTGGCGCCGGCCGCGTCGGGGAGACACTCGCGCAGGAAGCTCTCCAGAGCCGCGGGATCCGCCGCCGGCGAGGGCTTCGCGCTCGGCATCGGAGCGGGCAGCCTGCGCCAGGGCTCGGGCACGGCGCCTTCGACCAGCACGAGCGCACCCGGCAGCGGGCCGGTGACCTCCGCCTCCACAGCGGGACCGAAGTCGAGCAGGACCAGCGAGGCCGGGCCGTCCGGGGACATCCGGGCCACGAAGGAGACACCGTCGACTTCTGCCTCCGCGAGCGCGCTCCGCACCCGCTGCACGGCTTCCGACTCGGGCTGTCCGTCCACCGCGCCGGATGCCTGCCCGTGCATCGTGAACATGCTCCCCGATGACATCGGCACGCTGTACGAGTGAGTGCCGATCCGTCCCGCGACGTGGCCGTCCAGAGCGCCCAGCGTCGCTGTGCGAACCGACCGCAGGACCTGCAGGATCGGCTCCCAGGTCGCGAACTCGTGGAGCGTGGACAACAGGTGCCTCCGATCGGCGCGGTCAATGTTGTGAGGTGATTGTCACGGGAGGCACTGACATCGACGCCGACGCCTCGGTTGCTCCGTCAGTCGACTTCGACGGCGGGTTTCGGGCCCGGAAAGTCCGGCGGCAGGCCATCCGGTGGTACGGCCCCTGTGACCAGACCGGCCAGGTATGCCGTCAAGGTTCCGTTGAATTCGCACCAGTCGTCGTTGTGACCGCTGACGAGAACAGTCCAGGACTGCGGGTTCGTTTCGTTCGCACGCCAGAAGAAGACGTCCCCCTCGCAGGAGTCGCCCCAGGGGATGAGACCACCCGGTTCGGGATACGGCACATGTTCATGCGACATACCGGATTCCCGGAGATCGGACAGATCCCTGAGCAGTCCTCTCATCCCTGAGACGAAATGGCCCTCCTGCCCCGGGCACGGAATGTGAAGTCCGAGGAATTCATCGATGGCGAAAGGCGGGTACGCCTCGGCGAGTTCGACGAAGTCCCGTGGGAAGACGATGCCTGTCTCTTCCATAAGGAAGTTCCAGTCCACTCCCCTGGGCTCGTCCGACCGGAACCGGAGCAACGCCGGCAGCGCTTCCTCCAGTCGTCTAAGGCTCAACTGGTCACCTGGCATCCGTAAATGGGTTCGGCCACGCCGGATCCTTCAGGAGTAGATCGCCTTGACCACAGCGTCACCATGTGCGGCCGCCGCCGCATAGAAGTCGCACAAGGAGTTCAGTACATCGACGAGATGGGCGGCGAATCGCTCCGAGATTTCCCCTCCGTGCACGTCGGCCAGTACGTCGAGGTGACGGCCGACCTGTTCCCGGCGATCGAGCGCCGCCGTGAAATCGGCGGCGGCCCTGACTTGGTCGGGCGTCAGGCGGACCACGATCTCCCTCTCCGTACGACCGAGGAGAGCGCCTCCCATCACGGGCTGGTACGCGATGCTTCCGGTGTCGCCGTCGCCCCCGGTCAGTGCGGCGTGAACGATGTCCCACTCCGACCCGAGGTCGAGGAGTTCGAGGCTCTGCGTCTCCCGGGCGAAGTCCTCTTCGGAGGACTTGAGCGGAATCATCTCCAGAAGGTCTTCCACCGGGGTGTTCAATTCTTCCGGTCTAAATCTCCGCAGCCTGAACGTCACACTCACGAATTGTCCTCCGAAGGGAAGGTCGAGAAGAAGGGATACGGCAACAAACTAGCAGTGGCCTTCGGGGAGGGGTGTGCCGCCGCCGGCCCCGTGGAACCGGTGGCGGCACACCCCTTCAGGCCGAGCAGGATCAGAACATGCTCAGCCCCCATCTCGCCATGCCGCCCGCGAGTCCGAGGGTGGGCACATCGTCGGCGACGCCAACTCCGCCGGTGACGACGTCTTCACTGATGGTGCCGACGGTGACGCCCGCGGCTCCCACCAGGGCAGCACCTCCGGCCACCCACTTCAGACCCGTCTTCCAGGCCGGATCGCCCTCCGGCTCCGGGACGGTCTCGGGCTCCGGCTCCGGCTCCGGCTTGGGCATCTTCTTCTGGGTGTAGGTGATGACACCCTTGCCGGGGAACCGCGTGGAGGACTTCACCGACAACAAGGTGCCGGGTTTGTACAGCGCGGGTGCGGTGAGCGTGTAAGGCAGGTCGAAGCCCACCTTGACGGTGCGGTTGTCGCCCTTCTTCTTCAACTGCGCCTGGAGGTCCTTGACGTAGTCGGCAACCTCCCCGACACCGTCCTTCTCCGCCTTGCCGCCGCCGTTCTTCACGTCCCACACGAAGACGCTCGTGTCGGTCCAGAGAACGAGGTCGGCCTTGCCTTCGCCGCCGCTGGGTCGCTCGATCTTGTTGAGCGGGTTGAGGCCGCCCTTCTGCACCTGGATGTGCTTGGACGGCATGCCGCCGAGCACCGAGTGGTTGAACCACAGCCAGGCGCTGGCCATTTCGATCGCCGAGTCATGCGCCAGGCTGAATTCCTCGCGCAGGTAGTTGCCCAGGTTGAACGACGGGTCCGGATCGGCGGGACGGTGACCGTCCAGCTCGATGAAGCTGGTGGGGTTGCCGCCGGTGAACGCGTACCGGTTGCTGGTGTACGGGTCGGCCCCGAGCTTCATGTCGGCGAGGGCGCCGTTGTACATGTCCCGGGTGGTGAAGCGGTTCAGCCCCGGGTTGTAGTCACGGAAGCCCATGTCGTACGTGCCGGACCGGGAGTCCCACCGCTTGGCGTTGTAGCGGTAGGGGTTGTACGCCTCCTTCGTCGGGTCGGCGGCATCGGGCTTGTCGATGCCGGTGAACTCGGTCTTGTCGTCGGCGCCGTAGGCGGTGTAGCCGTACGTCGCCTTGGAGTCACCGTTCTTGTCGGTGAGCGTCTCGACATCGGAGTGGCTGTTGTAGCCGTAGTAACCGTCCTCGGTCGTGCCGTCGGTCTTGTGCGTGACCTGCGACAGTCGCTCACCCCAGGGGCTGTACTGGTACGACTTGGCCAGCGTGCCGGAGACCTTCTCGTCCAGAACCTCGTCGGACAGCCCGAGGTACTCGAAGTCGGTGGTCTTGCCGTCCTCGGTCTTCGAGGCGGTGCGGTCCAGCGGGTCGAAGGCGTACGTGGTCGACTTCAGCGCGCCGGTGTCGTCCGCCTTCTGGGACTCCACCACGTGGTCGAAGCCGTCGTACACGCTCCGCTCGATGACCTTGCCCGCCGAGGTGACGGATTCCTGGCGGCCGTACGGGTCGTAGTTGTAGTTCGCCGTGGCGCCGCCGCTGGTCGCCTTGAGCAGCCGGTTGCGGTCGTAGTCGAACGCCGTGGTGGTGTTCTTGACGGTCTGGGAGATGACGTTGGCGTTGTCGTCGTGGACGTACGTCTCCGTCCCGGCTCCGTTGCCGGTCTTGACCGACTGGGCGAGCCGGTTCACGGGGTCGTAGGTGTAGTCCGTGGTCGACGACAGGTACGCCGCGTGGTCGTCGGCGTTCATCTTCTTCGCGACGTCCTGCGCCTTGTTGCCGTTGGCGTCGTAGGCGTAGGTGTGCGAGGAGACGAGCGTGCCGGCGGCCTTCTTCTCCGTGGTGGACTTCAGCGAACCGTCGAGGAAGTACGTGTAGTCGACGGTGTTGCTGTTGGCCTTGGTCTCCTTCAGCTTCTGGGCGCGGTCGGTGTATGTGTACGACGTCACCTTCGGCGAGGCGTCCGTCGCCGACGTGCCCACCGAGACCGTCTTGACCAGCTCGCGCAGGTCGTAGGTGTACTTGGAGAACTGGTCGGGGTGGGTGACGGTGTCCGTCTGGCCGTTGGCGTCGTAGGTGTAGCTGGTGGCCTTCTTCTCCTGGCCGGCCAGCGCCTCGGTGACCTTCTGGACCTGGTTCAGTCCGGTGTAGGCCATCGTGTAGGCGTCGATCTTCGCGCCCGACGAGGTGTCGTCGATCGACGTCATGTTGCCGTTGACGTCGTAGGCGTAGGCGAAGTTCTTCCTCTCGGTGTCGGCGGGATCACCGGAGATGTCCCGGACCAGCTTGACGCCGTCCGCGACGGTGATGCCGCCGCTGTTCTGGTCCAACTTCAGCTTGGCGTCCTCGCCCTGCTTCAGGCTGTAGGAGCCGAGGCTGACCCAGGTGCCGGTCGCGGCGTTCTGGTCCTTCGTCACCGCGGACTCGGTCGTCGTGCCGTGGGTGAGGGTGTACTTGGCCGTCGTCGCGGCGCCGGTCACCTTCGGGAACTTCGCGTACGCGGTGTACGTGCCGTCCTTGGGGATGTTCAGCGTCCACGTGAAGGCGTCCGTGCCCGTGCCCGCCGCGTGGGTGCGGTGGTCGTAGCCCTGCTGCCCGGTGAGGTCTCCCTTCGTCCACGTGCCCGTGGACGAGGTGTTCTGGGTGTCGGAGTTGTCGACCAGCACCACCGACTTGCCGACCGGCACACCGTCGTCGGACTTCGACTTCAGCTTGCCGTCCGGGAAGTACGACCACGTCATCGTGCGGTCCGAGGAGCCGCCCTCCGACGCCTGGGCCGAGCTGCCCGCAGCGGTCAGCGTGCGCTTGGTCTGCTTGCCGAGCTCGTTGTAGTCGTAGGAGGTGGTGATGTCCCAGGGGTCCTTGGACGACTTGGCCCAGCCATTGTCGTAGTACTGGAACGTTGTGTCGTTACGGACCGTCTCCCCGTCCGACGGCGGCAGGGAGGTTTTGGCGACCCGTCCCACCTCGTCGTACGTGGTCTCGGTGTAGACGTCGGCCTTGTTGTAGCGGGCGTCGTTCGGGTCGTAGGGCTGGTACTGACGCTTAGGCCGGTTCAGCTCGTCGTACGACGTGCGGGTGGCGAAGTCCTCCGTGTTTGCGGTCGTCGTGCCCCGCGGGCTGATCGCCTTGGTGGTGTTGCCGACCTGGTCGTACTCGTACTTGGTCGTCCGGTAGGTGATCGTCGAGGTGCCGTCGTACGGGACCTTGACCTCGGTCTTCTTGCCGCGCTCGTCGTAGGTGACGGTGGTGGTGTTGTTCTCCTTGTCCGTCGTCGAGACGACCAGCGAGTCCTTGTCGTAGGACGTCTTCGTCGTCTTGCCCGCGGCGTCCGTGTCGACGGTGCCCCGGTGGTCCAGGTCGTAGGTGGTCTTGGCGGTGAAGTCGGTGGTGTCCGCCGTCGCGTTCTTCTTGGGGTCGATGACCGTGACGACATTGCCGACGTTGTCGTACTCGTACGAGATCTTGTCGCCCGAGGCGTTCACCGTGGAGGTGAGCTGGTCGATCTCGTCGTAGTGGTTCGTCGTGATGAAGTCGGTCGCATCCGAAGTCGTCAGTGAGCCCTTGGGCTCCGTCGTCGTCCTGAGGTTGCCGACCTTGTCGTAGGTGTAGTTCGTCTTCCGCTCGTCCGACGTGCTGGTGTCCTTCGGCGCGGTGGCCGAGGTGACCTGGTCTGCGTCGTCGTAGACCGCCGTGGAGACCGCGCCGTTGGGCGCCGTCGACTGGGTGATGTTGTCGTTGGCGTCGTACTGGGGCGCCGGGGTCGTGATGAGCACGCCCGCCGCCTGGTCCTTCGGCACCGTGTTGACCAGCGGGCGCCCGAACGTGTCGTACGTCTGCGTGGTCTTCTTGCCGAGCGCGTCGGTGACCTGGGTGACCTGGCCGCGTTCGTCGTAGACGTATGTCGTCGACTTCTGCAACGGGTCGGTGATGGTGGCTGGGTAACCGGTCGGGCCGAAGGCGGAGTTGACGGTCGCGTTGCCGTTGGCGTCCGTCGTCTTGGTCAGCTGCCCGTAGGAGTCGTACTCGTGGGCCGTGGTGTAGTCCCCGGCTTCCGCCGTGGCCACACCCTTCGGGTCCGTGACCGTCTTCAGGTTGCCGAACGAGTCATAGCCGAACTGCCAGGCGCGGCCCTCCGGGGAGGTCTTGCGGAACAGGTCGGCCGAGAAGCCGTCGGCGCGCGTCTGGTACTCGAACGTGGACGCGTTGGCCGGGTAGGTGCCGGGGGCGCAGTCCGAGGACGGCGGGACGCCCGACTTGTTGTTCTCCGCGTCGCGCGACCAGAGCGGGTAGCCCGTCTTCTGGTCGTAGCAGTACGCGGTCTTCGCCCCGTTGTCCTCCTCCAGGTACGTGACGTTGTTGTCCGCGTCCCAGCTCATCTTCGTGGTCTGGGACTTGGCGTTGGTCGTCTGGACCGGCCGGCCGAAGTCGTCCGTCACGTACTTCGTGGCATGCGACTCCGCGTCGGTGACGGTCGTGTCGGTGAACTTCGTGTTCGTGGTGTCCGCCGCGTACGCGAAGCCCGTGTCGGAGCTCAGACGGTCGGTGATCGTCTTCGTCCACCAGTGGTACTTCGGGTCGTCACCGGTCTTCGGCTCGTAGTACACGAACGACGTCGCGTGGCCACGCGGGTCGGTGGCCTTGACGAGCTTGACGTTCTTGTTGCCCTGGGTGGCGTCGTAGGTGAACTTGAAGACCTTCGGCTGGGACGAGCCGTCGCCGTCGGTGAACTGACCGAGCAGGCCCTTCGTCGTGTAGAAGAAGGAGATCTTGCGGCCGGAGATGTCCGTCATGGACTTCACGTGGTCGTAGATCTTCGAGTTGGTCAGGTTGGTGTCGCTGACCTTGGCGCCCGTGTCGTCGATGTAGTCGTACGACGCGTCGCCCTTCTCGTAGTAGTCGACCGTCAGGGACTGACGGGAGGCCGGGTCGGTGATGTACGTGAGGAACTTGGTCGGCTTGTTGTTGGACTTGCGTTCCTCGTACGTGTACGTCTGCGTGTTGCCGTTCTTGTCGACCGTGGACGTCAGATAGCCGTCGCAGCCGAACAGGAACCGCGTGCCGTCGGGGCGCAGCAGGGTCCACGCGTCCGGCACCGGGTCCTTGTCCGGGGTGCAGTCCAGGCCGGGCTTGGCGGTGATCCGGTAGTGGACACCCGCGGGCGCCTTCCAACTGCCGTCCGCCTGCTTGGTGAAGACGTGGGTGGTGCCGTCACCGTCGGGGAGTCGGATCTCCGTGGGGTTGGGGTTGGGGTGGAAGTCCAGCGGCGCGCCGAGACGGATCGGGCCGGCCGCCTGGCCGGACCAGCCCGCGCCGAGCACGGTGTCGGAGGTGTCCAGCGAGTTGTACGCGAACCGTGTGAACGTCGTCAGTCCGCGGCCCGGGTTGCTGAACGCGTCGTACGACCATACGCCGTTGCCGGAGGCCAGGTTGTTCATGGCCGTCGAGCCGGCGCCCGTGTTCTTGCCCGTGTACGAGTAGAACTTCTCCAGTCCCAGCGCGTTGGACGTCGGGTCCTCGACCGCCACGTTCTGCTTCAGGGACGGGATGCCGCCGGTGCCGGCGGACAGCCAGCTGCCGTCGGAGACCTTCTTGACGTCCCAGCCCAGCACGTAGTCCGTGCGCTTGTTGCCCGAGTCGGAATTGATGGGCGTCTTGACCTGCGCCTGGATCGTCGCCGACTGGCCGGGGGACAGCGCCGGTACCGCCGTCGACATCTGGTTGCCGCCGGTCGTCACGTCCGTGCCGTCCGGGAGCTTCCAGGTGTACGACATCACGCGCTCGCCCGCCGCCCAGGCGGCGCTCGTGGTGTTGGTGACCGTCATGTCCACCGCGTAGGTGGAGTTGGGGGTCATGCGGGCCGGGGTCTGCGGCGCGTAGTACGTGTCCTCCGTCGTGGAGTCCACGTAGATCACGCGCAGCAGCGGGCCGAGCTGCGGGTCGGGGGCCTCCGACGACAGGAACAGCGAGCGCTCCTGCGGACCGGTGGCGGACTCGTCCTTCAGCTTGACCAGGGCGCCCTTGTTGGAAGTGGGCGTCTTGATCCAGCCCTGGGTGAGCGACGTGGCGTCCCACCAGTGACGGCCGACCTCCGAGACCTGCGCGACGGTGTCGGAGACGGTGCCGGAGAAATCACCGCCCGCCGTCGTCCACGCGGTCGTCGCGTCGGCGTTGTTCCAGGTGGCGGTCGTCTCGCCGAAGTCCTTCGTCAGACCATGCAGTTCGTAGACCGCGCCGTTGGTGTCGGTGGTGGTCTCCGCACCCCACACGAACAGACGCGACTCCAGCACGGTGGCCGTCGTCGGAATGCTCGACGTGGTGAACTTCATCGCCGCACGGGCCTTGCCGTACGTGGTGGAGTTGTTGCCCACCTCCAGCCACTTCTGGCCGACGCCGAAGGAGGCGATGGTGTCCTCGTTGGTGGTGGGCTGCCCGGACGCCAGGGTCGTGTCCGTGACGCCGGACGTGCCCTGGATCAGCCGCATGGTGCGGCCGGCCTTCGGCACGCCGACGATGCGGGTGGGCGAGCCGATCAGCTGGCCGTTCTTGGTTTTCACCGCGATCTGGTAGTAGTACGACCGGCCGATCTCCTCCGAGGAGGAGTCCGGGGTCGGGGTCGCGGTGGTGTCCGTGTACGCGGTCGTCGTCTTGCCGACCGGCGCCACCAGAGTCGCGGCGGACGGTGTGAACGCCTGCTGCGTGGAGCGGTGCAGCTGGTACTCGACGATGTCCAGGCCCGTGTCGCCCGTGGTGTTCGCGTAGGCCTTCCAGCTCAGCTCGGGGCCGGTGGAGTGCACGACGGTCGGCGAGTTCAGGGCGGTGCCGACCTTGCCGTAGGTCACCGTCAGGCGGGGAATGGTGGCTGTCTCGCCACCGTAGTCGCCGTCACCGGACTCGTAACGCGGGCCGCCGATCGGAGCCGTGGCCGACTCGTCGGTCGCCTTGAGCACGAAGCCGTTGTTGACCGAGGTGCCGTCCAGCCACTGCTGGACGGTGTCGGTCACCGGGAACTTGTGCCACTGGTTGTACTCGCCGACGTTCTTCACGATCGACGCCGGGTTAACCCAGCGGACGGCGTCCGCGATCACCGCGGTGCTCGCGGACGCGGGGCCGTCACCGAGGACGGCCTTGCCCGCCGTGCCCGCCGAGAAGTTGATCTGCGAGCCGCCGTTCAGGGACGCCCACACACCGTTGGTGCCCGAGGCCTGGTTCACCGTGTAGGTGGCCGTGCCGTCCTTGCCGGTCACCGTGTAGGGGGCGTTGGTGGCACGGTCGGTGGCCGCCACGTAGTGCGCATCGACGCGGTAGGAGGCGGCCTCCGGCAGCTTCGGCTGCCAGGTGTACGTGTCACCGGCGACCGTGTCCTTGTTGGCCCGGTAGTCGGCGCCTATGCCGTACTGCGCCAGCGACGAGGTGGAGGCCGGCCAGTTTCCGACGGCAGCCGTGGTGCCCGCGTCCCCGTCGTCCACCTGGACGCTGGTGCCGGACAGTTCGCCCACCAGCGAGCTGGTGTTGGTCCAGTTCGCCGTCGTCTCGTTCCACGCCCCGGTCGCCCGGTACGCGCCGATGGTCACATCGTTGGCGTTGGTGGTGTGCGCCTGGTCGAAGTACATCTCCAGGCGGGCCGAGTCGATCTTCGTGCCCGAGGGGATCTCGTCCAGCGGGAACTTGACCAGCGAGCGGGAGGTGCCCGTGTCGGTCTTGCCCGCCGAGAGCTTCCAGGTGGTGTTGAAGTTCGTCGACGCCTGGTCCGAGAGGACCATCGTGTCCTGGGAGTCGGTCGGCGACGGCGCGATCGTGATCGTCGGGTCGATGACGACGGGGTACTGCCGCCCCTTGGCCGCCAGCCACTTGGTGTCCGGAGTGACGGTCAGCTTCCAGGACTTGCCGTCCCGGGTGAGCTTCTGTGTGACCTTGGTGCTGTAGGTCTTGCCGAAGACGGACCTGTCCGCCTTCTTCGCGTCCGTCATGTAGGGCGCGGGGATCACCATGACCGGCGTGTGCGGCAGTTCGCCGTACAGCGCGATCGAGCCGTCCTTGCGGGCCTTGGGCACAAGACCGTCGGTGTCCAGGGTGAAGGTGAACTTCACCGGGCCGGCCGGGCGTTCGGTGAGGGTGATGTTCTCCTTCACCCGGCCCGGTCCGACGCCGTACTCCAGGTCCGCGCCCTTCAGGGCGTCCTTGTAGGTGACCGTGGAGCCCTTGGCCGTCGGCTTGAGCGAACCGCCCGCGCCCTGGAGTCCGAGGGTGACCGAGCGGCCGTCGGGCGACCGGAAGCGGACGAGTCGGTCCGAGTCGGCGCCGAACCAGCTCCGGCCTTCGTTCGACGTGTTGGCGAACTCGAAGCCCTTCGCCCCGCTGGCGCGGACCGTCGTGTCGATCGACTTCCAGGTGGCCTTCTTGCCGGTGCCGTCGCGGTAGGACGTCGGCACGGCCGACAGTTCCGCCTGGACACTGCCGTCCGACATCTGCCAGAACCGCGCGTCCGCGGTGCGCCGGCTCTTGAGTTCCTTGACCCGTTCGGCCTTGGGCGCGTTCTTGCCCTTCGGCAGCTTCTGCCGGTCCGCGACGTCCAGTTCGTCGTGGGAAGGAGGCTTGTCGTGCCCTCCCTCGTCGTCACCCGAGAACCAGTCCTCGAGCGTGTCGACGACGCCCTTGCCACCGGAGTCCTTCGAGGACGAGGCGGCGTAGGCGAATTGCGGCAGTGCGGTACTCACGACCGCGGACGCCACAAGGCAGGAGATCACTCTCCCGTATCGGACTTTCACGTCCAATGCCCTCTCTATTGCGGCGCGCCCCTCATTCCGGCACTTCGCGCGCGCATGGCGCGCATGCCGAACGAGGGCACGCCGAGCCACCAGCCGAGGCAATTTCCCGGCCGGCCATGAACGAACGAACCTTTCCTGATCTGCCGTCATCCGGCTTAGCGGAAAGCCGAGTTCTAATCAGATGGTCGGGGCCATGTCAAAAGAAGCGACAATGTGGACACTGAGCCCGATGAAACCCAAGGTCGGCGAACCGGGCGGCCGATTGGTCGGATTTTTCCCGTCGTTGGATCGGGCCGCGCTCCGTGAGGTATAACCCCGGTTCTCCAGTCGCCCGCATTCGTTCCCGGAATGCGCGCCGAACCGAAAACGGGAGCGCCATGCCATCGACGCAGAAGCCGAACAGCACCGACACCCCGAAAGTCGCGGGTTCGCCGGAGACCGACGACGAAATCTCGCCGGAAGCAGCCGCCAAAAGCCGGAGCGCCACGGACCTCCGCGGAATTGCGGTCGGCGGCCTCCTCATTGCCGCCTGCGCCGGGCTCGTCCTCTACGGCGTGCTCGACGCCGACGAGAAGCCGACCCATCACGCACCGACCGCCGCGGTGACCTACGAGGTCGAGGGCGAAGGCACAGCCGACATCACCTACCAGGCGCGCAGCGAGTCCGGCGAGGCCGTGGTGGCGGACGAGGTCACACTGCCGTGGAGGAAGACCGTCGACGTGCCGCTGGGCAGGGCGCCCCTCGTGACCATCACCCTGGGCGAGAAGGGCGGGCGGGCCAGCTGCCAACTCGCCGTGCGCGGCAAGCACGTTCAGACCGCCACCGCCTTCGGGAAGTTCGGCCGCGCCACCTGCCAGGGCGAACTGCCCTCACCGGAGCCGTCGGACGCCTCCGCGACCGATCAGGACGGCACCTGACGGGATCCGCGGGCCGGGGTCGGACCCTGCCCGTATCGTGCACGGAAACTCCGGACGCAGGACCGACAAAGGGGAATGGGATGGACGAGTGGGTCCCGGTCGACCTGATACATCTGTCCGACGGACAAGGCGTCTCCCTCGTAGTGCGCACTGTCGAGCCTCATGAACCCCGAAGCGCCCGGGTTCGAGCCGAGTGCCTGATCACCACGGATTTCGTGAACGCCCGTCTGGAGACCGACATCTGGCTTGATCGCCTCGAGGAGTGGGAGGAAGGGCTGAGACGGCTCAGTGCGGGTGAAGACGCCGGCTGGCCGCAAGGAAGCCGGGGTCTGGAACTGTACTTTCACCCACACGAAAGCGGCTGGCTCTCCATCTCTGTCCACGACCCCGACAGGCTGACGGTGGCCCTGGGACTCGAGCCGACACCGGAGTGGATCGATGAGCACGAGGCACGCCTTCAGCGTCTGCGAGACGCCTGCGGAGAAGGCCCCCCTCGAAGTGCCCGAGGCTTTCGTCGTCATCCGCTCGGGCACCCCAGTGGCGGTTTGCAAGGACATTGACTTCCGCGCTCACAGACTCCGGAAGGTCCCCACCGGTCTCGTGACCGCCCAGTCGAAGGCCCTCAGCACCGGCGCTCGCGCCGCCCCGTAGAGCACACCTGCCGCCGGGGCCGCGCGGGCCGCACCCGGGGCCCCGCCACCTCAGACCCCGCCCCGGTCCCAGCCGCGAAAATCCCATGCCGGTCGGCAAGCATCGGTGATGGACCTCAGACGTGGAGAAGCATCTTCAACTCCCCGTTCTGCTGCGGCTGATCGACGAATGGCCGCTCGCGTTCGCGGCCGCGGTCCCCTGACCGGACCGGCCTCGGCGCGGCGACCGACCACGACGCCCGACTACGGGTGCCGGATGGTCCCGTCCTCCGCGATGCGGGCGGCGTTCGAGCCGAAGTCCTCATCCGACACGCTGGAGACGAGGTCGATGGCCTCGCCGCCCGGCTCCGGTGTGCCGGGCTCGACGATCCGGGTCGGACGCAGGCGCCCGGACACGTAGGTGCCGTCGGCGCGGAGGCTGACTTGCAGCACCCCGCTGGTGGAGAGGTTGCCGCCGAGGCCGAGCACCTTGTAGCCGGAGAAGTTGCCGAGGCTGTAGGCGATCAGCCGGTTCTTGTAGAACTCCATTCCCCGCATCACGTGCGGGCCGCTGCCCACGACGAGGTCGGCGCCGGCGTCGATCACCGCACGGCTGAAGCGGTAGCTGTCGCCGCGGTCTTCGCCGAGGAAGTACTCGGTGCCGGGCTGCACATGGGTGCGGTCCGAGCCCTCCGCGCCGGCGTGCATCGTGACGACCACGATGTCCGCCATCGTCGCCGCCCGGGCGATGAGCCGCTTTGCGGCGGGAATGTCCGTGAGGTCGCTCGCCCCGCGGTCGGGAGCGAACCCGACCAGCGCGACCCGGATGCCGTGTACCCGCTGGATGGTGATCTGGCCCAGGCGGCCGGTGTACGGCAGGTTCACGGAGCGCAGGGCGGCGAACGTCTGGCGGCGCCCCTCCTCCCCGAAGTCGTCGATGTGATTGTTCGCCGTGTTCATGACCGTGAACCCGGCCTTCTTGATCCAACGGGCGTAGGACGGCGGGACGTGGAAGGCGAAGCAGTTCGAGCCGCCGATGTCGTCGCATTTGCTGGTGCCGCCCGTGGTGAGTGTGCTCTCCAGGTTTCCGAGCACGACATCACCGGCGAGCAGGTCGTCGACCGAGTCGAAGAACGAGGCGCCGCCGTCCGGCGGCAGGTCGTCCGGCAGCGTGCCCATCACGATGTCCCCCACGGCAGCGATCCGCACGTCGCCTGTCGGGCGCGGTGCCGCCGGTGCGCCGGACCGCGTGGTCCCGGTCGCCCGCAGAGCGGTCGGGGCGGAGCTGACGGAGGCTGAGGCCTTGGAGCCGACAGAGACAGCGCCCTCGGAACCTACGGACGCGGCGCCCTCTGAGCCGCCGCGGAACACGCAGGCCGCGACCACCGCCACACCGGTCCCGACCAGACCGAGAGCGAACAGACGGTGTCGGCGCACCGCCTTCTCCCGCCCGCACCGCTGCTGGGACCCCTGACCGCCGGACATGATCATCTGCTCATGCTACGAAGCAGTCACCCAATCGTCACGCAGGGTCACTCATCGGCGTGTTCCGGACGCCACTCCCGTCCGCACACCAAGCCGTCCTCCCCCTCTCACGGAACCGGCGGTGCGAGAACGCCGCGGCCGCGCAGCGGGCGGAGCGGGAGCCGCCGGTGCCCTGCCCGGCGGCTCCCTTGGTGGACGGCTCAGCGAACGGTGTCGGCCGGCCCGGCATACAGGTAGGTGTCCCGCTGCACGATGTGGCCCGCGTCGCCCTCCTGCACATAGTTGAGCTCGAGGAGTTGGGCGTCGGACGGCCTCACGATCCAGTTCGGACTGTGAGCGCTGTGCGGAAAGCCCTCGGACCACTTCCAGGAGATCGCGGTGCCGGTCCGGCCGGCTCCGTCCTTCACGTGTTCGGTCACCACCGCGCCGGGGGTGCCCGCCAGTACGCGGAACAGCGCGGCACGCAGTCGTGGTGAGGCGGGAGAGCCGGTCAGAAGTTCGCCCGACTGCCGGACGGTCTGCTCTGCTGCGGCCGGCCCCTCGGCGCCGGCCGACAGTACCCGGCGCAGTGCGTCCGGCCGGGTGGGAAGCTTGTCCAGGCTGTCCCAGCCGACCTGTCGGTTGCCGACACGCCAGGTGGTGCCCCCCGGGGGAGCCTTCTTGGTGACGGTCCGACCGTTCTGCGTCTTGATGACGAGTTCGGTCCGGCTCAGATAGACGTCGTCGGTGTGGACCTTGTCGCCCTCCACAGCGCTCTTCACGGTGGTCTTCCAGTACGGCGCGTTGCTCTCGCTCCCCGAAGCGGCCCGTTCGGCCAGGGTGTTGAACAGCTCGGCCGCCGACGCACCGGCTGCCGGCGGCTCGCTGCCGATGCCGACAACCGGGAGGACGGCCGCGCCCACCGCGGCGACGGCGACCGCGGCGGCACCGGCGAGGAGGCGACGCCTGCCGAAGCGGTGCATCACGAAGGTGGTGGCGGTGGCGGGTACGTCGGTGCCGGCTTCCTCCGCCATCGCCCTTCGGACGAGTGCGTGGGCCGTCGTCAGCACCGTGGGGTCTGGAGCGTCGACCCGGCCGGCGTTCTTGAGAGCCGTGGCGCCGGGGAAGTCGAGTATGTCGGTGTGCTGGTCCTTGTGCGTCATGCGAAGTCCCCCGTCAGGTTCGTGAGGGTGGTGTCGGAGAGTCCGTCACGCAGTCGGGCGCGGGCCCGGTGCAGACGGGAACGGGCGGTGCCCGCGGGTATGCCGATGACGGCAGCGGCCTCGGTCGGCGTCAGCTGTTCCCAGGCCACGAGCAGGAGCAACTCACGCTCCTGGTCGGGAAGTCCGGCGAGCGCGCTGCGCAGTTCCGTCCCCGCCGCGGCGGCGTCCAGGCGCTGGTCGACCGCCTGCCACGGGTCCCCCACGGAGGTCTCGTACGGCGGCTGAGGGCCGCCCGCCGCGCGGGACACGGCCTGCCAGTGACGGGCCAGCACGTTCCTGGCGACGCCGAACAGCCAGCCTCTGGCGGGCCCGCGCGCGATGTCGTAGGTGTGGCGGGTGGCGTAGGCCTGGAGCCACACCTCGGAGAGCAGGTCGTCCGCGGCCGTCGGCGCACGGCGCACGAGATAGCCGTGCAGGGCAGCGGAATGCCGATCGACCAGGGGTTCGAATGCTGTCGGCTCGCGGACGGCGCGAACCAGCAGATCCTCGTCCGGATCCATGGAATCTCCTGTCCGAGCCCGCCGGGTGGCGGTCTCATCCTGTACTTGCACAGGAGCGCCGCGAGCGTTCGCAACGGCCACTTGACGGTACGTCCGGCCGCACGGGTGAGGCAGCAGCTCCGCGAATACGGTCGCGACCAGGGCCAGGCGGCACTCTGCGAATACAGTCGCGACCAGGGCCAGGGGACGCGATCACCTGAGCATGGGACTGCATCACGTACCCACCACCGCGAACAGTCTCAGCGTGGTCCTGCGCGAAGGCCGGCTGCTCTCAACGCAGCTCGTCGCGCACGACGTCGAGGAACTTCCGCCGACTCGGACCGATACATGCCCAGACCTTTTCGTCCTGGGGCTGCCGCGGATCATCGGGACCCTCTCGGATCACGTTCTGAACGGCGAACGCGAGGTGACGTGCCGCTTCATTGACCTCGGGCGCGCAGAGCATGTGGATCGTCTTCTGGGCCACCCACATCCGGTCCACCGTCTGCCGTGCCCGTGCTTGCCACTGTTCGTCGCCCAGGTGGTGCTGATAGTGGTCGACGGCGACCCGTTCTGCTTCCTGCACCGTCGACAGGAACTCAATGAGGTGGGTCAGGCATTCGCCCCGGCGGGCTTCGGCACACTCACGTACGCTTCGCCGTGCCTCGGCCCGCTCGGACGCCCGCCCCAACGAGTATTGAGCCAACCACGACACGAGCCCGCCGAGTACGACCCCGATGAGCGGAGCCAGCGTTGTCCCTGTCATCCATGGACAATGACACCGGGATTGCTGATGTGTGGTTCCTGCAGAAAAATCAGGACAGCGCTCTTCTTGGCGTGTAGCCCCTGACGGAATCACCTCATGCCCGACCACACCCGGCACGCGGGCTCGGCCCGCACCGGCTCACCGACCAGTGGCGGCCGAGGGGCACAGGGCTATTTGTGCGTGCTGCTGCCCGTGCCGTCGTTCGCATTGCCGTTTCCGCTGTTCTTCCCGGCACCGGCCGGTTCGCCGGCGGAGTTCCCGGTGTTGCCCGCGCTGCCCCTTCCAGAGCTTGTCGCGCCCTCGTTGGTCCTGCCCGTGGTGGCCGGTGCCTTCGACGCCTCCGCACGGGCCAGCTGCTCGGCGCAGTATGCGGCGACCTTGTCCGCGCCGCCCGCGGCCGTGACGAGCCGCTGCCAGGCCGTCGAGTTCAACGCATGGCCACGGCCGACGACCTGCTGGTAGGCGCGACAGCGGGCCTCGGTGTCCTGCGCGGTGTCCGGCCTGTCCGCCTGTCCGGAGGGATCGGAGGTCTTCTTGTCCGGCACGGACGATGCGCCGGTGGGGGACTTGCCGGCGTGGTCGTCGCCGGTCCCCTGCGAAGGTGAGCCGACCGAGCCGATGGCCGCGACCGCGACCCCGCCCAGGCTGAGGCTGGCGAAAAGCACGGCGAGCGTCGTCCTGACGGGGCGTCCGGCACGCGGCTCCTCGCCGGCGCTCCAGTTGTCCCGGCGCCGCGTACGCGCCGCGTGGGCGCCCGCTTCCCGGGCGGCTCGGTAGGCGCTCACAGCCCGCTGCTCGGCGTCGTGGTCAACGGCGCCGCGCAGGGCCGTGGCCAGTGCCGTCTCCAGTCCGTGACCGACCCGTTCACCCTCGGGTCCGGTCACGGAGCCGACAGGGTGCACCCATCGACGGCCCTCGCCCGCCAGCCGTTCACCCATCTCCGCTTCCGTCCTGTCCGATCTGTTCTGCCCGGTCGGTCCGTCCGACTCTCCGAGCCTGTTCGACTGTCTGTACGACTGCCATAGCCGCATTCGTTCATTTCGACTCCCCCAGCGTTCGGGAGGCCACATCCGTCACACCTTCATCCGCCGCACCTTCGAGTCCGAGCCGTTGAGCGAGGCGTTTCAGGCCCCGGTACGCAGCCGTGCGTACCGCGCCGGGACGTTTGCCCAGTACACGCGCGGCCGCGGGACCGTCCAGGCCGACGACGACACGCAGCAGTACGGCCTCGGCCTGGTCCTGCGGCAGTTCGCGGACCAACTCCAGTGCGCGCGCGGTGGACAGCGACTCCAAGGCCTGGTCATGAGTGGAGTGCGGGCCGGGCAGGTCCAGTACATTCGCTTCGATCACCCCTGACCGGGGCCGCACCTTGAGCCGGCGCAGATGATCCAGGGCACGATGCCGGGCGATGGTCGCAGTCCAGCCACGGAAGCCGGCCCCGTCGCCCGCGAACCGTCCCAGGTCGCGTGCGATCTCCAGCCAGGCGTCGGACGCCACGTCCTCCGCGTCGTCGCCGACGAATCCGCGCAGATAGCCGAGCAGCCCGGGTTGCACGATCCGGTAGGCGATCGCGAACGCCGTCTCGTCCCCGTCCTGAGCCCGCGCCACCGCCGCGCCCAATTCCCCGTCCTGCGCCTCTGCGCGGCGGGATTGTCGTGCCTGGCCCAAGACTGTCCTCGTTCGTACCGGATTCCTGGCGAAACGCCGGCCGCCCGACGCGCCACGAGCGCGACGACGGCCTCACGGTGACCAGCGCACGTCGCCACGGAAGTGTCACCACGTACCGGGTGCTCCATCGGCTCGCGGATCGGGTCTTCGACCGGCTCCGCCTCCACCGGGTGACGTTTCGCGCCAACCGTGCGCTGTGAGGGTGCCGGGGCCGCACCCCACTGCCGGGGCATACGCCGCCCCGGCGACATGGCACTGCCCACGCCTCCCTCCTCACTGCTCTTGACTCCCCCGAGAGCACGACGAGGAGGGAGCCCGAGGCGGCCGGACCACTCCCCCCTCGGTCCGAGGTCCGGCCGCCTCACCCATGCGCACCGCATCGGGCACGGCCGATCCGTCCCTGCCGGTGCGAGACGCCGATGACCGGCGCATGATCCCCGCCCCGCGCTCAACGCGGTCGGCTGTCCCGGAACAGGCCGGGGGAGGACGGAGTGACGCTTCCGGGCTCGCGTGCGCTCCTTGTGCGATGAGTACCTACTTCCATCTTCGAGCGGTGCCGCCTCCTGCACTGCGCAACAGCGTGAGCTGGCTGGAACGGCTGTTCAATGACGACTGGGAGGCAGTCCTGCACCGCGTCGGCCGGCGCCGTGAGGAGGTCCTGGACCAGCGCTACCTGGATCAGGAGCTCCTCTACGCCGCCGCTCCCCCGCATCCCGCGAAGGACGGGCCCCGGTCCCAGGTGGTGCTCGGCGGCCGTCCGGTGTTCCACCCCGGTCGGCGCAAGCAGCCGTTCCTGGTGCTGACGGCCGCCCAGGCGGACCGGGTGGCCAGATATCTGACGGTGTCCGACTTCGACGCGCTGTGGGGCAGTGCCCGTGACGAACTGCTGCCGCGCTACGGCGGGGTGAGCGCCGAGCCCGAGACACGGAACGCTTTCGAGGTGGCCCACCAGGAGCTGACGGCGTTCTACACACAGACCGCCGAGCACGGAGAAGCAGTGGTGAAGTGTCTGCCGGTCTGAAGCATCGGGATGCGGCGCGAGCCAGGAAGCCAAGGCGTGCGGAGACAGAAGTGGCAGAGGCGGCCTGACACACCTGAGGACCGGGCCAAGTCAGCCGCAGTGGGGTCCTGTTCCCTGCCGAGGCCGTCCACGCGCTCCTGCAGCGCGCAGTCGGCCGACTCGCGGGCGGTCCCTGATGCTCGCCGGGGCTGCGGCCGCTGCACGGCCGCGCCTTCGGCATCGGCCTCTGTCAGGGAGGCGTGTCCAGGAGCCGCTCGAAGTCCACCCAGCCGTCCCAGCGCCACACGTCCTTGTTCAGGTCCGGCTGGAGGGGAACGCGGCGTCCGAGTTCGAAGTCGTCCGCTGCCAGGTCGAACCCTCGCTCGTCAGCGACCTCCGTGCCCAGGCGCACGGTACGCGCGCTCAACCGGACGAGCAGTTCGGCGCCGGCGGACCGGGAGAGGTCCTTGCCCTGGATGCGAGTGAGCGGCAAGGACGGGACGCTCCACGACGAAGCCGCGAGTACCCGGGGAAGGGCGCGCCCCAGGCACACGCGATGCTCGCCCGCCTCCGCCGGACGAACGGGCGGCAGCGCGAACAGCCTGATCAGCACGATGCTCGGCAGCACCGCGGGGAGAGAGCGCCGGTCATGGAGGCGGCGGTGGCGTGGAGTTGAAGCGGGGGGTCGCGCGGCTCATCAAAGAGAGGCACGGCCGGAGCCCTTTCCACATTGTGTCGACCGAGCTGAGACCGCCCCGGCAGCGGTCGGCCTGAGAGCCCGACCACACAATGGGAGTAATTGCTCGTAACGTGCCATAATCCTCATGACACAGGCCACCCACCTGCAGCGACGGGAAACGGAGGGCCTTGCATCATCCCCATTAGGAGCATATGCTCCTATCTATCGATGAGGGTTCGCGGATCGACTTGAGCCCTCTCGGCGACACCCGCGGGTGCACCCCGCCGACGCCTCCAGGAGTCTCACCGTCCGTGATTCGGTGCGCACGGACCGTCGGCTCGCATCCGCAGACCTCTCCCCCCACAGGTCCCGCACCACTCACGGGACCCGAACGATGAAGGCAATCAACGAAATGAACATGAAACTCGAGCTCTTCGTCCTGCCCGTCTCGGACGTCGACCGCGCCAGGGCCTTCTACGAGAAGGCGGGTTTCAGGCTCGACCTGGCCAAGGACGTCACCGAGGACTTCCGGGTCGTCCACCTGACGCCGCCCGGTTCCGAGGCCTCGATCATCTTCGGCAAGGGCCTCACCACCGCCGCGCCGGGTTCGGCCCAGGGCCTCTACCTCGTCGTCACGGACATCGAAGAGGCCCGCGCCGAGCTCGTCGGCCGGGGCATAGCGGTGAGCGAGGTGTTCCACGACGACAAGGGCGTCTTCTTCCACGGACACGACGGCGGAGAAGTCGTCCACGACAACCCGGGCCAGGAGCGGCTCGCAGGCCCGCACCCCGAGCGTGCCAGCTACGGCTCCTACGCCACCTTCAGCGACCCCGACGGCAACGGCTGGGTCCTCCAGGAGATCACCCAGCGGTTCCCCGGCCGCTGACGACACCCACGCCGACGGGCCCGCGGCTCACCCGCGGGCCCCGCGGGGTCCGACTCGTACATCGGCAGGGCCCATCGATCCGGCGACCGGCGCGCTCCGACCGCGACTCCACGCAGCGGAGGCACGCCGGTACTCCCCGGCCGCCCCATGCCTCGTACCGCCTCGCCGACTCCCCTCCATGTGCACCCGCCGGCAGAAGCCGACAAAGGCGCCGCCGCGCGACTACGCACCACACCCCTGTCCGGAAGGAATTCACTCATGACCGTCGTTCGAGCCGCCGCAGTACAGATCAGCCCCGTCCTCTACAGCCGCGCCGGCACCATCGGGAAGGTCGTGCAGAAGATCCGCGATCTGGGCGAGCAGGGTGTCCAGTTCGCGGTCTTCCCCGAGACCGTCGTCCCCTACTACCCCTACTTCTCCTTCGTGCAGCCGCCCTACATGGCGGCCACAGAGCACCTGCGCCTGATGGAGGAGGCGGTGACCGTACCGTCCGCCGACACCGACGCGATCGCCGAGGCCGCCCGGGCGGCGCGGATGGTCGTCTCGATCGGTGTCAACGAGCGCGATGGCGGCACCCTCTACAACACTCAGTTGCTGTTCGACGCGGACGGCACGCTGATCCAGCGTCGCCGCAAGATCACGCCGACCTATCACGAGCAGATGGTCTGGGGCCGGGGCGACGGAACGGGCCTGCAGGCGGTGGACAGCGCCGTCGGCCGCATCGGGCAGCTCGCGTGCTGGGAGCACTACCTGCCGCTGGCGCGTTACGCCCTGATCGCCGACGGCGAGCAGATCCACGCCTCGATGTATCCCGGCGCTTTCGGCGGCCAGCTGTTCGCCGAACAGATGGAGGTCAGCATCCGCCAGCACGCACTGGAGTCGGCGTGCTTCGTGGTCAATGCCACCGCCTGGCTCGACGCCGACCAGCAGGAGCAGATCGCGGCGGACACCGGTGGGCCCGTCGCCGCGATCTCCGGTGGCTTCTTCACCGCCATCGTCGACCCCCAGGGCCGCATCGTCGGCGAGCCGCTCACGTCCGGCGAGGGCGAGGTCGTCGCCGACCTGGACCTCGCCCAGATCGACCTGCGCAAGCGCCTGATGGACTCGCGCGGCCACTACAGCCGTCCTGAACTGCTCAGCCTCCACATCGACCGCACCTCAGCGCCTCACGTGCACGAGCGCGGCACCCAGGTTCCGGGGCGCGTCGTCCGCGCGGCAGCGGAGGCCGGCGAGGCCGAGGCCCAGTAGCGCGGTCCCGCCGGCACGCGCGGGCGGACCGCTTCAGTGCCCCCACCCCGGCCGAAGATCAAGGAGAGTAATGCCATGGATGATCTCGTCACGACGGTCATCGAGGCGCACGGCGGTCTGGACCGCTACAACCGATTCAGCTCGGCCACGGTGCACTTCCGCCTCGGCGGTTCGCTGTGGCGGTTGAAGGGGCAGGAAGGGACCTTGAGTCAGGGGGCCGTGCGGCTCAGCCTGCACCGGCAATACGCCAGCCACCACCCCTTCACCGCAGCTGGCCTGTGGACCTCTGTCACCGCCCGGCGAGTGGCCGTGGAGACGGTCGGCTGCGAGGTGAAGGCCGAGCGATTCGACCCACGCGCCTCGTTCCCGAGCGACGCGCACGCCGCCTGGGACGAACTGCAGGTCGCCTACTTCGCCGGGTATGCCATGTGGACGTATCTGACATCCCCGTTCACCTTCGGCTCCCCCGGGTTCAGGAGCGTGGAACTCCCTCCGGTCGTCGAGGAAGGGGAGATCTGGAGACGTCTGGAGGTCACGTTCCCGGATCACATCGCGACACATTGCCGCCGGCAGGTGTTCTTCTTCGACTCGGACGGCCTGCTGCGCAGACACGACTACACGCCCGAAGTCGTCAACGCGGGTCCCGCCGCGCACTATCCCTCCGCGTACGAGGAGTTCGACGGGATCATGGTCCCCACCCGGCGCCGCGTCTACCGGCTCGGCGAGGACGGAACGGTGTCCCGAGAACAGGAACTTGTCACCATCGACATCGACGACGTCGTGTTCACCTGAGCCGACGGGGCGAGAAGCCGTACTTCGGCCGGCCCACCGCCGACCTGCCCGGCTGGCGCCGACCTCGTTCGACTTGAAGACCAACGTCCGTGCCCGACCGGTCGGCGAACACTTTGCGTCGAGCTCGAGCCCACCGGCCATCCCCTCGCCGTCGAGCCGCGGGCGGGCATCACCCTGGGCCGCGTACGTGAGATCGCCGCAGCGGTTCTCACCCCACCGGCGAAGAGCAGTCCTCTCCGGTGGACTCGACGACCGGGGCCTTCGCGGCGGCTGACCGATCCCGGTGACAGGCCTTGCGGCCGAGCCGTTCGGACGCCCCCCGCGCCGGGAGGTGGGAGTGCCGGGGGCGCAGGCTTCCTCGTATCGCACCGACGTGGGATGGGAGTTCGGGCCTATCAGGTGCGAGGAAGCCGGTCCCGGCTCAGCCTCTCCTGGCCTTTGCCCCTTGCTGCCCCGCAGCCTAGGTTCTGAATAGTCGACCGGTCGGTTGAATCACGGTGCCGGTCGCTGTTCCCCTCTGATCCCGTACGAAGGCAGATCACAGCATGCGAGAGACCACCCTGGGCACCCACGGACCGCAGGTCGGCGTCATCGGCCTGGGCGCCATGGGGATGAGCTTCGCCTACGACATGACCACCCCACGCGACGAAGCCACCTCAGTCTCCGTCATCCACCAGGCCCTCGACCTGGGGATGACCTTGATCGACACTGCAGATGTCTACGGCCCGTACACCAACGAGGAGCTCCTGGGCCGGGCTCTGGCCGACCGCCGCGACCGTGCCGTGATCGCCACCAAGGTCGGTATGGAGTGCATCGACCCGACCGGCGGCCCCGGCGGTGCCCCGCTGGTCAAGCCCAATGGACGACCCGAGCACGTGCGCGCGGCGATCGACGCCAGCCTGCGCCGTCTGAAGACCGACCACGTCGAGCTCTACCAGCTGCATCGCGTCGACCCTGAGGTCCCCGTCGAGGAGACCTGGGGCGCCCTGGCCGAGGCCGTCACGGCCGGCAAGGCCCGCCATCTGGGCCTGTCCGAGGTCAGCGTCGAGCAGATCCAGCGGGCCCAGGCCGTGCACCCGGTGGCCACCGTGCAGTCCGAGTTCTCCCTGTGGACGCGCGACGTGCAGGCCGAGGTCCTGCCCTACTGCATCGAGCACGGCATCGGCCTCCTGCCCTACTCGCCGCTGGGCCGCGGCTTCCTCGTCGGACGCTTCGCCTCCTTCGACGAACTGCCGAAGAACGACCAGCGCCGGCGTCTGCCGCGCTTCCAGCAGGACAACCTGCGCGCCAACCTCGGCATCACGACGAAGGTCCGTGAGGTCGCCGACCGGATCTGCGCCACGCCTGCGCAGATCGCCCTCGCGTGGCTCACCGCGCAGGGCCCGCACGTCGTGCCCATCCCCGGCACGAAGACACCGAAGTACCTCGACGACAACGCGGGCGCAGCGGAGGTCCAGCTGTCCGCGGCCGATCTCGACGACCTCGACGCCCTCCCGGCTCCCGTCGGCGCCCGGTACTGACCATCTCACTCCGGCGGCACCTGGCGACGACCGGAGATGACCGAGGGGCGCGGATGACACGCCGCGCCCCTCGGTGTCGCTGCCGGGCGAGCCGCCTCGCCGGCGACCTTGGGCGCGCCGAGCGGCGGCCAGGACGAACCGGGCACCGTGCACGTGGACGCGGGCGACTTCGACGGGGCCCGGCGAACACCCGGGCGGGGACAGCACGCATGCCTCGTGCCAGCCCGGGGCCGACTCCGACGGGCTGCACTGGGCCACCGGGCGGGTCAGTTCCGGCGGCAACTGCACGATCCGTGTTGTGCCCATCCCTACCGGCCACCGACGAGTGGTGGAATGCCTGACTCTGCCATGGGGAAGCCCTGTTGGCTCTGCTCGGCGATCGGGCCGAAGGCAGCGATCTACCCGTCCGCGACCGCGTCGTATCTCGGTACTCAGGGGGCCGGGTGGCCGCCGCCTGGCGGGGCGCGTCGGCCGGCGGCCGAGAGCGTCGTGGTCGGCCGGCCCGACGAACGCATTGCTTCTCAGCAGTTGACAGGGGGGTTGCCGGAGGCCACTCGGCAGAAGTCCACTCCGAGGCCGCCATCCACGGTGCCGGCGTTCGGGCCGACGGAGATGAAGTCGCCGTCGGCGCCGCCGAGGATCCCGCCGCTCCCCGTGGTACCGGCGTCGGCCGTGATGAAGTCGCTGCCGGTGCCGCCGTCGACGGTACCGGCGACGAGGCCGCTGATGACGATCGAGTCGCTCCCGCCCAAGCCGTCGACCCTGTCGCCCGCGGCAAGGGCACCGCAGCTGATGTAGTCGGAGCCGGCAGTACCACTGACGGTCGTACCCGACACGGGACGGCCGTTGACCGTACATGAGGTCAGCGCTTGCGCGGGCGTCGCGGTCAGGACGAGGGGGGCGGCCACGAGGGTGGCGGCGCAGAGCGTGTGCATCGCGTGTCTGATCATGCAATGAGTGGTTCATGGTGACTTCATGATCGCAATCCTGCACCGTGGGTAACTCTACCGTCCGGGGGCGGTCCGCCGCCCGGACGGGCCACCGGGGCTGCCGGATCCCGTCCGGGCGGCGGCCGCGGGGCTCCGGGTGTCGTGGCTGAGCTGCCCCGGGCGCTCCAAGAGCGGGACAATCTTCAGGGACCCGGCCCCCACGCCTCTCGCCCCACCCGTGGAGACACGGGGACCTTTTGGATGGCGTCGGTCGAGGTCTAGCGTGGACACATGGGCGGCGGGACCGTGACGCTGTTTCTGTGCGGCGACGTCATGCTCGGGCGCGGCGTCGATCAGATCCTCACGCATCCGAGCGATCCGCAGTTGCGCGAGGGATACGTAGGGGACGCGCGTTCCTATGTGCGGATGGCGGAGTCGGTGCACGGTCCGATTCCAGCCCCCGTTCCGCCTTCCTGGCCCTGGGGCGAGGCACTCCGCCTCCTGGACGAGAGCGCTCCGGCGGTCCGGATCGTGAATCTGGAAACGTCCGTCACGCGCAGCGACACCTTCGCCCCCGGCAAGGCGATCCACTACCGGATGCACCCGGCGAACCTGCCCGCCCTCGCGGTGGCCCGCCCCGACGTGTGCGTCCTCTCCAACAACCATGTGCTGGACTTCGGCCGCGAGGGGCTGGAGGAGACGCTGGCCGCGTTGGCCCTCGCGGGACTGCGCGCGGCCGGGGCGGGGCGGACCGACGGGGAGGCGTACGCGCCCGTGGCGGTACCGGTGAGGGGCGGCGGCCGGGTGCTGGTGTTCGCCCGCGGGGCCTGCTCCAGCGGTGTCCCGTCCGACTGGGCCGCGGCCCCGGACCGTTCCGGTGTGGCTCATCTGCCGGAGCTGTCTGCGGCCGCGGCCGCCGGTCTGGTTCGGCAGGTGCGGTCCGCGAAGCGCGCGGGCGACATCGTGGTCGTGTCCGTGCACTGGGGCTCGAACTGGGGATACCGCGTTCCCGGGGATCAGGTGCGCTTCGCCCGTGCCCTGGTGGACGGCGGCGTCGACGTCGTCCACGGCCATTCCTCGCACCACCCCCGCCCTATCGAGGTGTACCGGGACCGGCTGATCCTGTACGGCTGTGGTGACTTCGTGGACGACTACGAGGGCATCGACGGCTACGAGGAGTACCGCGACGACCTGCGGATCGGCTACCTCGTCACGGTGGCCGCCGACACCGGACGCCTGGCCGGTGTGCGCCTGCTGCCCCTGCAGGCCCGCCGTATGCGTCTCGAGCTCCCGTCCGGCGCGGATCGCGCCTGGCTGTGTGCCACGCTCGACCGGATCAGCGGTGGCGTACGCGTCACCGAGGAACCCGACGGCTCCCTCGCCGTCACCCACAACGCCACGGAACCGGCCTGAACCGACGGACGGACCGGTGGCCGCGGCGGGCGGAGAACCAGGCCGGCCGCGGCCCCGATCGGTTTCGTCTGCTGATCAACGAGGGCCGGGAGTGCTGACCCGGGCGGCATCCCCTGTGGGGCTGCCGCCGCTCAGGACCAGCGCCTTGGCCTGTTGGAACTCTTCCTGGGTGATGTCGCCGCGGGTGCGCATCTCGGCGAGCTTGGCGAGTTCGTCGGCGCTGCTGGTCCCGCCGCCCGCTGTCTCACGGACGTAGGAGTCGAACATCTGCTTCTGCGCTCTGGCGTGTTCGACGTCACGGCGCCCCATGTCCTTGCCTCGGGCGATGAGGTAGACGAAGACGCCGAGGAACGGCAGCACGATCACGAACACGAGCCAGCCGGCCTTGCCCCATCCGCTCAGGGCGTCGTCACGAAAGATGTCGAAGACGACCTTGAAGAGCAGGAAGAACCACATGACCCACAGGAAGAACCAGAGCATGGTCCAGAAGGCGCTCAGCAGCGGATAGTCGTTCGCCAGGTACATCTGCGTGGTCCCTTCTTCTCCCGCCCGGGCTTCACCCGGATGGCGTTCTGAGCCCACGCTGCACCCGACGACAGCGTTCGGCCTCACACGATCCGGGTGATTCCTGCGGCCCGTCCCCGGGTCCTGGCCGGGCAAGCGACCACCCTGGAGGAAGCACGGTGGGCATCGGGGGTCTGAAGGGCAAGCGCGAACACGGCGAGTCATGTACCGGCGAAAAGCGATGGACACAGGTACTCGTGCGTCCTAGCCTCACCGAGGCTCGTAGGTCCCCCTAGCCGGATGAGGTGCATTTGATGACGGTCCAGGCAACGACGGCCGGCTTCGACAGGCCGTCCCTCGCGCACGTCATGACCTCATCGAACGTAAGGACCCCATCGAGTGGATCTTCCACGTAGCTTCACCATCCGCGAGCGCAGTCACCGCATCCACAACCCGTTCACCAGCGAAAAGCTGGCTGCTCTGGGGCAGGCTCTGTGCTTGGCCCCCGAGACGCGTGTGCTCGACCTCGCCAGTGGTTCGGGCGAGATGCTGTGCACCTGGGCCCGCGCCCACGGTGTCGTCGGGACCGGAGTGGACATCAGCACCGAGTTCACCGCCAGGGCCCGCGCCCGGGCGGCAGAACTCGGAGTCGCGGGTCAGGTGGACTTCGTCCACGGCGACGCGTCCGACTACGTCGCGGACGCGCCTGTCGACCTCGCCGCGTGCATCGGCGCCACCTGGATCGGCGACGGACTGATCGGCACGATCGAGCTGTTGCGTCGCAGCCTCCGCTCCGGTGGCATGTTGCTGATCGGCGAGCCGTACTGGCGCAGGGAGCCGCCGGACCAGGACACCGTCGAAGCATGCCACGCCGGCACCAAGAACGACTTCCGCCCACTTCCTGAACTGATCGAACAGTTCGGTGAACTGGGTTATGACGTCGTCGAAATGGTGCTCGCGGATCAGGGCAGCTGGGATCGGTACCGGGCTGCGCAGTGGCTGAACATCCGACGCTGGCTCGACCAGCATCCCGGCGACGAGTTGGCCGCCGAGTTGAGAGCCGAGCTCTCCCGAGAGCCGGCCCGCTACGCCAGGTACGAGCGCGAGTACCTCGGTTGGGGAGTCTTCGCACTCATGGCCGGCTGACGTTCACGTACAGGTCGGGTCCGGGGAGCGTGCTCCCGGACCCGACCTTCCCGTCAGCCTCACGGATCGTGCGGTTGAACCGGGTTGAAGAAGTTGGTCATGCACGTGGCTGAACCAGAGAAGCCTGAGCCGAGCCAACCCCATGGGACGCCGCTGAACTCGGCCTGCCTACCAAGTCCCCTGCTCAGCGCGGCGCGCACCTACCCTCGGTTCGGCGCGCGAGGGCAAGGAGTCGGTGAAGGACACCGGCAGGCAATGACGAACAGCAGGCAGCGCGGAGGTGGCCCATGCGGGAGCCTCCGCGCTGTCGCCTGCCGGCTCTGGTCAGCGCGGCAGGAGGGGTCCCAGGGGGCCGAGGTCGATATTGAGGTCCTCGGGGCCGAGGTCGTAGCGCTCGCGCAGTTCGGCCATGCGGTCTTCGAGCAGCATCAAGGTGAGGCCCACGCGGTCTTCCTGCTCCTCTGTCAGGTCGCCCACGTCGAAACGCCGCAGCGCCTGCCGTTCCATCAGTTGGCGCAGGAGCTCGACGATGGTGAGGACGAGCTTCATCAGGTCGCGTTCCACGGAGTCCGGGTCGATCTGGATCTGGCCGCTCCGCCTCTGCGCTGCGGGGTCGGGGGTCCCTGCCCCACAGTCAGGACAGATGTGGCGGCCGGTGTGCTCGATGTCCGCACGGGAGTGGTCCGCGGCGTCGAGGGTGCTCACAGCAGGGTCTCCCACGGGGAGGGGACGTTCTCGTTGACCGAGCTGATCAGGGCGTTCAGGTCGATTCGGACCAGGTCCACGTCGGCGATCCGCAGAGTGATGTCACCCGCGAGGACGACCCCGCCTGCGAGCAGTCGGTCCAGCAGGTCGACAAGGGCTATCTCTCGCCTCTCGATGACGCTCATCGGGCCTCACCGGTCACCGGCTGTGTCTCGTGCACGCGTTCCTCCGGCGGGGTGGAGAAGGAGTACGCGGCCCACGGTCCGGTCAGCTCCACGCGCAGCCCGGGTCGATCGTCCTTGCCGGCCTCTACGGACTTCATGAAGGACTCCGACTTTGAACCGTCCACCAGATAGGCGGCGTTGAGAACGTTGCGTCCGCTGGTCCTGGCCAGCTGGGGATTCTGCGGGGGGTGGAGCCGTGTCTCCTGGGCATGCTGCCCCAGCTGGTCGTGCAGACGCTGGGCGAAGGTCTCTGCGCGTCGCCACATGTCGTCGCGGCCCGCTCGTTCGGCTCGGCGGCGACGCAAGTAGTCACGGCCTGCCCCGGCGGCGAGCGCTTCGGCGGCGACGCGGCTGCGCTCGCCGGGGAGTGCCGCCCCGCCATGGGTGCCTGCGCCGCCGGTTTCGATCGGCGGGTCGTCGACGTAGACCTTCACACCCCACTCGACACGATCCCGGATCCGCTCGAGGGAGGCTCGCAGGCGTGTCCCCTCCTCCTCCAGCATGGTGCAGACGCCGCTGTCGTCACGGAACACGGTGGCCAGGCGCAGCGGCAGGGGGCTGGTGACCGTGGTGAGCGCTGCGATCACCGTCTGATGGGCGCGGGCGGTCTCAGCCAGCCAGTCGAGGTCTTCAAGGCTCTGCCGCAGTGCGCTCTCGGAGAACTGACCGGCCGGTACGTCGCTCACGATGGCCGTCAGGCCGGCGTGGTGGATCGGACGGGGCGCAACCCCCGCGACACCGGCCGGTTGCGCCACGAGCGGCGTGTCGAGTGGGCTGCACACCGCGTAGACATAACGCGGATCAGTCATCACGCGGCTCCTTCTCGCGGGGAGTATCCAATGCCTCGGGCACACTTTCGCCCTCCAGCACAGCGAGCCGTTGCCTCAACTCGGTGTTCTCGCGTACGAGTTCCCTGCGGCGGGCGCCCGAGGAGAGCGCCGGGTCGTGCTCCCACCAGTCGATGCCCATCTCCTTCGCCTTGTCGATCGAGGCGACGATCAGCCGGAGTTTGATGGTGAGCAGTTCGATGTCGAGCAGGTTGATACGGATGTCACCCGCGATCACGATGCCCTTGTCCAGGACCCGTTCGAGGATGTCGGCGAGATTGGCCCCCGAGTTCCCCCCGCCGAGGGGGGACTCGGGAAAGCTGCTTGCGGTGCTCATCAACGGCTCCTGGCCTCGGCGGGTTCGCGCTGCTTGCGCTCGTCGGCGTCGGCCTCCTCATCGACGTACTCGTCCTCGGGCTCGTCCTCGGCATACTCGGCGTCCTCGTCCTCGTAGGCCGCCTCGTCCTCATCGGCGTACTCGTCCTCGGGCGCCGCGTCCTCGTCGTAGTCCTCGGGCTCTTCGTCGGTGTACTCGGCGTCCTCGTCGAAGTCCTCTGCCTCATCGGCCGCTTCACCCTCGGCTTCTTCGTCGGCTTCGCTCTCGTGGGAGTCGTCGGAGGAGTCGCGGGCCTGCTGCTCCTCCTCTTCGGCCACGGCGTCGTCATGGCTGTGCACCACCTCGCCGTCGCGGATCTCGCCCCGCCAGCCGTCGGTGGCCTCGCCCTTGATGGAGATGAAGCGGGCGAAGTGCTTCAGGTCGAGGCGGGCACGGCGGCCCTGTGCTCGCCAGATGTTGCCGGTCTTCTCGAACAGGCCCTTGGGGTAGTACTCGATGATCAGGAGGACGCGGGTGAGGTTGTCTGCCAGTTCGTGGAAGGTGACGACCCCCTTGGTGGTGCCCTTGGCTCCTTCAGAGGTCCAGCAGATGCGCTGATCGGGCACCTGCTCGGTGGTGTGTGCCTTCCAGCTGCGGTTGGACCAGAAGACCTTCATCTGCCAGTCGGAGGTCACGTCGTCGGCCCGGTTGGCGTTCTTGACGCCGCGGGCGAAATTGGAGAACTCCTGGTACTGGGTCCACTGGTCGTAGGCGGTACGAAGGTCGACGCCGACATCGATGCTCTCGAGGATCACGGTCGGCTTCTTGCCGCTGCCCGACTTCGATTTACCCTTGCCGCCCTTGCCGAACAGGCCCTTGACGCCGCTGACGACATTGTCCTTGAGGTGTCCGGCGCCCACTTCGACGGCGGTGCGCACGGGGCCCTTGCCGTCGGCCATTTTGCGGCCGCTCTGCAGAGCCAGCTTCGTGAAGCCGGGGCTGTTGCCTTCGGCGATGTCGTTGAGCTTGGTCGTCGTCCGGCCCAGCTTGTGGCCGACGCCCGTCAGGAGTCGGGTGGCCTGCGCGGCCAGGTACTCCCGTGCTTCGGCCTTGAGCCGGTCGGCGGCCTGACTCTTGGCCAGGTCCGTGAGCGGGTTCGTCCTGGGAAGCTCAGCCATTGTCCCGCTCTCCCTTCGCCTGGCTGCGCGGGGCCCGGCGGGCGGCTCCGGCGGTCTTCTTGGCTGTCGAGGACGTCTTCTTGGCGGTGCCCTGGGTCCGCTTGCGAGGCGGTGTCTTGCGCTGCCCCGACTGAGCGGTCTTCTTGGCCGGGGCCCGTTTGCGGGGAGCCGGCCGTTCTTCGTCGACTTCCTGGTCGTCGTTGTCTTCCTGGCTGTCCTCGTCGCGAGAGGAGCGTCCCGTGACTTTCCCGCTCAGGCCACCGGTGGCCTTGTCGGCCGCGTCCTCGACCTCGCCCGCCTCGGGCGCCACGCCCTCGATACGGTCGCGCACATCGGCCGTGCTGTGGTGCAGCTTGTTGGCCAGGCCTTCCATCTGCCGCTCGAGGATCGCCCCGGTGGCAGCCTTGCCGACACCGCGGAAGTCCTCGCGGAGCTGTCCGCCTATCTCCTTGAACTGCGGATTGTTGTCCAGCTGATTGCGGACCAGGCCTACAACGGCCTTGGGGCTCAGCTGGAGCTTCTTGCCGGCGACCATGGTGCCGACAGCGAACGCCAACTTCATCTTCTTGGTGCGTCCGAGGATGTATCCGGCTCCTACTGCGAGCCCGAGTGCTGCTCGGTTCATGGTGTGTTCCGTTCCTGCACGTATCGCTGCACGCGCCTGTTGTCGGTCTGGCGTCACGCGCCTGTCTGTCTCGACCGGCTCACTTCGAGCCGGTCGAGGAGGTCGTCCTCCAGGCGGTCGAATGTCTCCTCGTCGATCTCACCTTCCTCCAACCGCTCTTCCAGTTGGGCAAGTTGAGCCTGTACGGCGGCAGGGTCGTAGTACTGGCGCTCCGCTTCGTCCACCACCTGGTCTAGGACCCACATGGTGCCGCGCACCGGTGCCAACGGGAGGAGGAGAACTTCGCTCAGCAGCCCCATGCGGGCCTCATCCCGCTGCCGGTGCGGCCGGTCCCGGTTCCACAAAGCTGTAGGGCGGAAGCGGGCCGTTGAGCCGGAAGACGAGGTGGGGGTGGGCCTGCTGGAGTTGTTCGATCGCCGTCAGCAGGTGCTCGGAACTGGCACGGTCCACGAGGAAGCTGAGGTTGGTGATCCAGCCGGTGCTGTCGGGGGCCGCACTGACGGCGTCCGCATGCGGTTCGAGTGCGGCATGCACCGCCTCGGCGTCCTGGACTTCACGGGCCTGCACGGCCTTGGCGACGACCTCGCCCAGGCGCAGTTTGTCCTCGTGGCTGCCACCGCCGGCGTCGCGGTTGCTCTGTGCCAGGGCGCGCACGTCTGGATTCCCGGCCATGACGGCGTGGAGCACGGCCTCTTCGTCGTGCTGGACCTTGACGTTGTACTCCACCCGGTCACGCAGGGCCTCGAGGCGTTCCTGGTAGTGCTTGGCACGTTCCTCGAGTGCGGCCGCCACCGCGTCGTCGTCGTTGGCGACGCTGCCGAAGCGCATGGGCAGGACGGTGCCTCCGCCGCCGGCCTCCGAGAGGACGTTCTGGTGCGCGAGCAGGTCCCGGCGCTTGGGGCGGAGGTTGTCGGGGGCGTCGCTCACGAGTGCTGCGAGGCCGCCGCCCTTGACAGTGCGCACGGTCAGCGCGGGGCTTCCGATGCCTTCCATTCCCTCGGGCAGGCTCGGGTGATCGGCGTCTGCGATGCCGTAGACGTACGTACTCACTCCTGCTCCTCCTTCCGGCGGCTGGACGTGGTGCGGCGCTGGCGCGGCTTGGGCTGGCTCTCGCCCTCTTCACGGGCCTGGCTGAACGCGTCGGAGATGGTCTGCGCGGCTCCGGAGAGAGCCCCCTTGGTCTTGCCCCGCGCGCCGGACTCCATGGTGTCGCCCACGATCTCCGGGAGTCCGGGGCTCTTGTTGGCGCCCGATTCCAGGTCCAGTCGGTTGCAGGCCTCGGCGAAACGCAGGTACGTGTCCACGCTGGCGACGACGACACGCACGTCGATCTTCAGGATTTCGATCCCGACCAGCGACACCCGGACGAAGGCGTCGATCACAAGTCCTCGGTCGAGAACCAGTTCGAGCACGTCGTAGAGGCCGCTGGTGCCTCCGCCTCCGCCGCCCTGGTGTGTTGTGGCGACAGTCATAGGGAGTTCCTCCTCGTTGTGTGGGTGTCTGTGTGGTGCCTTTCAGGAAGCGGGACTGTCAGTCGGCACGGTGGCGGGCGCGAGACCGTGGCGGACGATCCGTTCGCCGGCGGTCAGCGCGAGCGGCGGTCGTCGGACCGTCCGCGCTCATAGCGCCTGAGTCGGTGGTAGCCGGTGAGCATGCCCTGCTCGTCGAGCGTCACCTCGTAGCTTGCGAGCAAGCTCATCGTGTCGGGGACTCTGGACAGTTCCAGGACCTCCACCTCAAGGCGCCAGCCGTCGTCGGTGACGCTGAACGTGGACACCGCGTCGACCGGCTTGCCGGTGAGTTCCGCCAACTGCTCGCGCGCTTCTCGAAGAGCCTCCGCGGGACGCAGCTTCCTGCTGCGCCGCGGAGTTTCGGTCTCGGCGGGTTCGCCTGGACCACTGCTCTTCTTGGCGGTGGGTTGAGATGTCTTGTCGGACCCTGTGCGTGATGTATTGGATGAGTTCGTCATAGCAACCTCCCACCCCGTGTGCCCGTGAATCTCTGGCCAAACCTTGGGACTTGCTGATTCTCGGAGCGTCGCGGGCTGCTGTGCTCCCTGTCCGGTGACCGATCCTTGAGACGAATGCAGTTCGTTCCGCCGTCCCGCGCCTCGGCCACGGCTCCGAGTGCCCAACTCCTGGCGAGTTACGGCATCCGGGGGTACGCCTCTTCTTGCGAGGGCGGCCTGCTCGGGTCTGTTGATCTCCGTAGCCCGCCGCGAGGTCCGCTGCTGCGGTCGACGGCTTGACATCGCGCCGGCACGGGGCTCGCGCTCGGGCACGACGCACTCGAAGCAAGCAAGGCGTGTACGCGCGCATCAGGGACATGCGTGAGGCATGGCCAATCGAGACAGCATGGACAGGTCGGAAGTGGCACGTGAAGGCAAGGCCGACGAGCCGGATGCGTTCGGCCCCTCCGACGCGATCGAGCGGTCCGCGCCGGAGTCCCCGACCGAGCTTTCCAGGCAGGCTTGGGGTGCGGTATTCAAGCGGAGCTTTCGTGAGTTCCAGGAAGACGAGCTGGTGGATCGTGCGGCAGCTCTGACCTACTACGGTGTGCTTTCTCTCTTCCCTGCCCTGCTGGTGCTGGTGTCACTGCTGGGAGTGGTGGGAGAGAGTGCCACCCGAAAGGTGCTGGACAACCTGGAGACGCTCGCGCCGGGGCCGGCCCGCGACATCCTCACCAAAGCGGTCACCCAGTTGCAGGGACATGCCGGCACGGGCTCGATCATGGCGGTGATCGGTCTGGTTCTGGCGATCTGGTCGGCGTCGGGATACGTCGGGGCCTTCGTCAGAAGCGCCAACCAGGTCTACGACGTTCCCGAGGGCCGACCGCTGTGGAAGATCCTTCCGCTGCGTCTGGGTCTCACGCTCGCACTCATGGTGCTGGTGATGCTCAGCGCACTCATCGTGGTCTTCAGCGGGAGCCTCGCCAGGCGCGCCGGAAGCATCTTCGGCCTCGGTGACAGCGCGCTCGCGGTCTGGTCCGTGGCCAAATGGCCCGTACTGGCCATCTTGCTCGTCGCGATGATCGCCCTGCTGTTCTGGGCTGCGCCGAACGTCAAGGTCAAGGGATGGCTCTGGGTGACTCCGGGCGGCTTTCTCGCGCTGCTCATCTGGGTCGTGGCCTCGGCAGGCTTCAGCTTCTACGTCTCGGGCTTCTCCTCGTACAACAAGACGTACGGGGCCATGGCCGGGGTGATCGTATTCCTCGTCTGGCTGTGGTTGAGCAATCTGGCCATCCTCCTGGGCCTGGAGTTCGACGCGGAGATCGCTCGGCAGCGCGCCATGGCCGGCGGGCTGCCGGCGGAGGCCGAACCCTTCATCGAACCCAGGGACACACAGGCGTGGGACGAGCGGGACGAGCAGCAAGCGACCTGACGTCCTGCCCGGACACCGGTCCGTCGGGGCGCGCAGTCGGCTGACTCCACGCGGCCTCCTCCCGCAGTGCAGCCCGGCCGAAGACTTGCTCGACCGTGATAACCGGGCTGTCAGGGGTACGCGGCCCCGCATGACAGCGATGACTGAGTCCTCCGGGCGTTCGGTGGCACGGCAGGGTCTGCGCCGTATGCACGGCTTCTACGCGGCAGGATCTCTTTTGTGGGCGATTACCGCCGCCTGGACGGGTTGGCTGCACCCCGGAACCAGGCAGATGTGGGTGTCCCTGCTCCTGCTGATCGTCTTCACCGGCCTCTTGATCACGACATCCCTGTACCTGCGCGAACCCGCGCCCTCTCTGCACGCTGCAGCTCGGTGCCGCCCGGTGGAGCGGCACTCCGCCGCAACCGCGCGCCACACGAGGGCCTGAGCACAGCCGCGATGGCTTGCAGCATCACGCAGACCGCTCCAGGCTCTCGCCGTCGTCCCCGATCCCTTTCCGGCATGGCCAGTTCGGCAGCAATCCCAACAAACAGACCGCCGCACCCGCGGCATGGCCGGGGGTGCGGCGGTCATGGGGTTCACTGGAAGCAGGCGGGTGCATCCTCTCCCCCCTGCCCTCGCAGCGGGACGTCCGAGGCTCGGAGTCGGCTGGGTGGTCGCTCGGCGCGCTCCAACGCCGCGTGTGATTGCCGAAGTTCGGAACGCTGACTGTCCCTGATGCCACATTCCCTTCGAGGGTGGGCGGCGAGGCCATACCGGCGGTACCGGATACGAGCTGACCGCAGTGGGCAACCCCAGCGCGTTTCGTGTCCACGAGACCGGTGGTCGCCGCGTTCGGTGCCTCGGCTCGGGCCGGCTGCTTCGCGGGCCGGCGGTACCCATTCGATCGACAGGAGCGGTCGAGCCCAGCGGGACCGACTGGTGTGGCTGGTGAAAGCCGGCCACCTCACCCCTGGGTGTGGGGGTGCTGTCCGGCCCTTGCTCTTCGGATACGCCGTATCACCTGTGGTGGCCACCACGCCGTCCTGAACTGACCGGCTGTGGCAAGCCGTCCTGCGCACGTCGTTCACCCAGACCCACCGGTGGAGCGACGTGGCCGAGGGAGGCTGGGTGGCTCAGAACCGACCGCCTGTGGCACGGGTGAGTGGCCCCTGGCCGCGGCGTGCGCCCGCCCTGCCGAGGCTGAAGGCCCCCAGCAACGCGGCTATGGCCCCGCCTCCCGCACAGGCCGCCACCGCCTTCCGGTTCTTCACGAGTGTCCAGGCGGTTGTGGCCGCCTGGACCGACTTCCCCGGCACGGAGGACAAGAAGGCCCCGCCTGCCTTGGCCTTCGTGCTGAGGGCGACAACACGCCCGGTCACCTCTTCGCTCGTCTCGGCGGCAGTCGACTTGGCGTCCTCTGCGGCCGCAGCCGCGCTTGCCGCACCGCGGCGAGCGGTGTTGCCTGCGGCACGGGCCGCCCTCTTGGGGCCGGTGGTCTTTTTCGTCGTCTCGTCGTTCCTGGCTTGTTCAGTCATGAACCCCTTGTAGCCGGAGACTCACGACCGAAACGGGTCTGTGGAGAATCCTCGAACAAAGTGCGGACGCCGGCACCGATGAACCCTCCCAACCCTTCGGCGCAGTGCTTCCGTCATCGCACGCCGCAGGCGAAGGCGCCGGCGAGGCCGCGCCTTGGACCCGCGTCAGAGCCGTGACTACCCCTCGTGGCAGTTGGAGGCCCCGTCCACGGCCGTGTGCCGCAGCCAGCGAGCGTCTATCTCACGGCCGTCCGGCAGGGTGAAGCGACGCGGACCGTCGTCCGTCACGAATCCGGCGCTCACCAGGGCTCGCGCGGATGCCACGTTCGTCGCTTCGTGACCCGCCTGGACGCTCCGCAGCCCCATGTGGGTGTGAGCGAACAGTGCAGCCGCCCGGAACAGCTCGGCTCCGAGGCCCAGGCCGCGGGCATGCGGTGCGAGTGCTCCGCCGATCTCTCCGGTGCCGGTGGAGAGCTGTAGGGTCGCCGCGTATCTGCCGTCGTCCAGGCGCACACCTATGAGCCGCTGTGTCTGGTCAGCGGGAGGCTCGAACGGTTCGGTCAACAGGCGGCGCGGGAGCAGCGACGGGAAGCACGTGTCGGCATCCGCAGGACGCAGCTCGGTCAGCGCCTCACGGACGTGGTCGTCGGCCATGACCTGATCGGGACCCCAGCCGAGCCACCGCTGCGCCTCGGGGTCCGAGCACACGGCCCAGGAAGCGGCGCGATCCAGCATGGTCTGCGGGGTGTAGAACATCAGGTGGTCGGTGTGCAGAGTGTGCCGTCGGCGCCTGCACACACCGGGCCGAGGGAGCTTGGGCATCGCCCGCCCGCGCCGCTTCGATGACCAGACCATGCGCCCTTCCCGAAGGCCCGCGGCCAGGTCGGCCGGTTTGCTTGTGCGGGAGTCTAGTTCTGCGCTTCTGTGTTCAGCGCACGGCTGTCTGCGTCCCTTCCGGAGGAAGAGGTGCTGCCACAGCGGGCAGTGGTCGAGGCGGACGTCCCCTCCACTGCAATGGACGGAGGGGCGCCGTCGGCTCCCTCACCCCTGGTCTCTCGAACCGGGCGTAACTCCCTTGCGCTGGGCTGCCGTTGGGGCCTGGTCGGCAACAGACGCTTGACGGCGGCGGCAGCGACAGCGACAGCGACAGCGACAGCGACAGCGACAGCGACAGCGACAAGACGAGCATTGCGCAGCTCGGGCCAGGGCACCGCGCTGCGCACTCATGTGACGGTCACAGGGTCGCGGCGTCGATCACGAACCGGTACCGGACGTCGCTGTTGGCGACCCGCTCGTAGGCCTCGTTGATCTGGCCGGCCTCGATCAGCTCGATCTCGGCGCCCAGTTGGTGATCCGCGCAGAAGTCGAGCATCTCCTGGGTCTCGCGGATTCCGCCGATGTTCGAGCTGGTCAGGCTGCGGCGGTTGCCGAAGACCGAGGCGAGAGAGACCTGCACCTCTTCTTCGGGGATGCCGACGTTCACCAGGGCTCCGCCCGTCCGCAGGAGCGAGAGGAAGGCCGCGTAGTCGAGCGGCACCGAGACCGTGTTGACGATGACGTCGAACGAGCCGGCGAGGTCGGTGAACGTCTTCGCGTCCGCGGTCGCGTAGTAGTGGTCGGCGCCCAGGCGCAGGCCGTCGTCCTTCTTGCGAAGGGACTGCGACAGCACGGTCACCTCCGCGCCGAGGGCATGCGCGATCTTGACTCCCATGTGACCGAGCCCGCCGAACCCCACGACAGCGACCCTCTTGCCGGGGCCGGCGTTCCAGAACTTCAGCGGCGAGTAGGTGGTGATGCCTGCACACAGCAGCGGGGCGGCCACGTCCAGAGGCAGGCCGTCGGGGATGCGCAGGACGTAGTTCTCGTCGACCACGATCTTCTGGGAGTAGCCACCGTACGTCGGCTGTCCGTCCTTGCCGATCGCGTTGTAGGTCCAGGTCGGCTGCTCGAGGCAGTACTGCTCCAGTCCCGCCTTGCAGTTCACGCATCTGCGGCAGGAGTCGACCATGCATCCCACGCCGACCCGGTCGCCCACGGCGAACCGGGTCACCTTGGAGCCGGCCTCTGTCACCACACCGGTTATCTCGTGGCCGGGGACCATGGGGAAGATGCCGTCGCCCCAGCCCTCACGGACCTGATGGATGTCCGAGTGGCAGATGCCGCAGAATGCGATGTCGATCAGGACGTCGGATTCGCCGAGCGGGCGGCGCTCGATGGTGGTGGGCTCCAGGGGAGCCTTGCCTACGGGTGCAGCGTATGCGGTGACGGTGGTCATACCGGGAGCCTTCGCGCGTGGAGGGGGGCCGACCGTCCGGCCGGCCGGTGGGGGATTCTGCCGACTGCACGGCGAGCCGGGCTGCAAACAGGAGATCCGCGGCGCTGGGCGCGTCACCGCCTGATGGTCACCCGGCCTTCAGTCAGCCATGGGCTTGATTGACACCATTCGTCATTCTCGCCACATCGGTCGGAAAACGCTCGCCGAGCCGGCACCCCCGCTCCCCACTCCCCCGCAGGTGCGTCTTCACGCACGGCCGGACCTCACCTCGGTCTCAACGGTCGAGGGGCTGAACCACTGCCGGCACGGTCCGCGACGTCCGCCAGGACCTGTCCAGTCGATCAAGGTGAGTTTGGAGCGGGCGTGCGGCCCCACCTGTGAGAGGTCCGGCGGTCACGCATGTTGGCTGTCGTCTGCGGACTGCTTCAGCAACTCGTCGCGCACTCGAGTGCAGCTACTGGCGATCAGCCGGGACACGTGCATCTGAGAAAGGCCGGCCTTCTCAGCTATGCGGCGCTGCGTCATGTCCTCGAAGAAGCGCAGATAGAGAATGGTCCGCTCGCGCTCCGGGAGCTGGCTCAGCTCCGCCTTGGCCGCCTCGCGGTCGATGACCGTCTGGTAGGCGGGGTCGGTCGAGCCGAGGAGGTCGGCGAGGCTGAGAGGGCCACCAGCTCGTCTCGCACGGCGTCGCGCTCCGGCCCCTTCGCCAGGCCCGTCAGGCGCGCGAAAAGCGCGGCGGCACCGGCTGGGGTAGGCGTACAGGGTCGCCGCTTCGAGGCGGACGGGGCCCCGTCAGGCGCACTGGCCTGGACATGGGCCGGGGTGTAGGCGCGGCCTGCCATCGTGTCGGAAGCCATGCGAATTCGCTCCTCGAAGTGGTCTCCAGCTCGATGCGACGGGTTGAACGTCGGCCGAACCAGGTGGCCAGGAGGTCCGCCGAGCGAGGGTCCGCCCGGCCGGCTGCGGGGAAGTCGCAGCCGCCAGGGCCCCGGCTGAGCGCGCGCCTCCGGTCCGAGGCACAAGCCGCCGGGTTCCCCTGGCCCCCGCCCGCAAACGCCACACCAGAACTCGCCTCACGCGCCTGCTCTTCCGTCGGCTCGGCATCCACGACGTGAGGAACGGTTCCCGGACACAGCCCTTGAGCAACTGGCGCACGCCGCGCGCGGGATCCGCCCGGGGAGGGCTTCGACGAGGCTGGGCTTCCCGATCATGGGCAGGCCGGACGCGGCGCACGACCGAACCGTGCTTTTCGAGGCCTCGGAACGCGGGCCGCCACTTGCCACCCGTGGACAGACCTGTTCGGACGAAGTCGCCGCAACGGCGAGATGACGGGCTGACGGCGGGTACGCCTTGTTCATGAACTCATACACCCCCGACGCTCTGCCAACTGGCCTCGCCAACGCTTCCGGATGGTGGCTGAGGGCCCTGGACCGAATCGAACGGTCGGAGCTGGCAGATCCGGCGATTCGGGTTCTCCAGCGAGGGATCCGCGCGCTTCCACTGGGCGAAGCGCGCGACCTGCTCCGGGGCGGTCCGTTGGGCCATCCCCTTCATCCGGTCCTGGTGGATGTACCGATCGGGTGCTGGCTGTCGGCGGCCATCCTGGACGTCGCACCGACAGACCGGCGTGCGCCTGCCATCCTCACCGCCGTCGGTCTGGCAGGTGCAGCCCCAGCAGCCGTCACAGGGTGGGTCGACTGGGCGGATCTTCCACCTCAGCAGGCACGCGTCGGACTGGTCCATGCGGCTACGAATGTGGCGGCGATCGCCTTCTACACGGCATCGTTGGCGGGTCGCCTTCGGGGCCACTCGGCGAAAGGACGGCTGTGGTCGATGTGCGGACTGGCGGTAGTCGCAGCTGGTGGTGCACTGGGTGGCCACGTTGCGTACCGGCGAGCCGGATGAGTCGCTGCCCTGACCCCATTCGGCCGTATTTTCGCGCCGTCCCGGGGCGCTACAAGGGCTCGTCGTGGCTGCTCACCACCCGCCCGCTGCCCCAAGGCATACGGCTAGTCACCAAGACGTGCCCACGACGAGAGTCCGATGCATGCCGACCAGGGTCTACGGCTGGGAGGTGCCCCCAGCCGTCAGCCGTACCCGGGCGGGTCGACGCACAGCGGTGCTCGCTTCCTTGCTCCGCCCGCCCGATAGCGGCTCAGGATTTGCCGCGGCCGGTGACGAAGTCGCGAGCACGGTCGACCAAGCCCGCTCCGGGGCCCAGAAGCTTGTTGGCGGGCGGGGTGTCGGGAGCCGAGGGGTGGGGGCGGGTCGGAGCCATCGCCTTCGCCCGTCGGACCTTGTCCCCGAGATCTCCGAGCATCTCCGAGGAGCAGACCTGGCGCAGTTGCGGGAAGAGATTGTTCTCCTCGTCCTCGACGTGAGCTGACACCTCGTCCATCAGCTGCTGCAGCACTACGCGCATCTGTGCGTCCTCGGTGTCCATCCGCTCCAACTGCTTGAGGAGTTCCTCCACCCGCTCGTGGTCCGCGAGTTCCTTGTCCGCAAGCCGGTCCCCGTTCTCGACGTGGTCCCGTACCGCGGGATAGAGGTACTGCTCCTCCGCGACCGAGTGGCGTACCAACTCGATGGTGACCTCGTCGATGAGATCGCGCAATTGCTGTCCCTGCCCGGCCATCGCCTGGATCCGGCCGAAGATCTCCTCCACTTCCCTGTGGTCGGCCATCAGTTCCTCAAACACATTTCCGCCGTGTCCCATGGTGTGCGCCGGCCTCTCGATCGTGTGCCAGGTGGACCATCCGTCCACCAGACAGTGATCCCCGGGCCGACACGTCCGTAGGGCTGCGCGCACGGATCCCACCTGATCGGATGCGATACACGTCGAGACCGGCGAAGGGCCGCCGTCCGGCTGGACCGCACCTGCCACGAAGGGGCGCGCGCCGCTCGCAGAGCAGGTCGAGCCACGGTGGCTTCGTGCCGTTCTGCGTGCCGGGCATGGCCAGGTGGACGCCATTGTTCGGGCGACGGCCTTCGTGCAGGACTTCACGCCCCCAGCAGGCTCTGCGGCAGCGACAAGAGGAGGTGAGCCGGGTCGTCGAAGACGGCGTCAGCCCCGGCCGCTTCCAGGGCCTGTCGGGAGATGCCGCCGCTGAGCACGGCCACGCACCGTACCCCCGCGCGACTGCCCGCCTTCATGTCCCACACGGTGTCCCCGACGAACACCGCTCGGTCGGCAGGAACGCGGGCCAGTTCAAGGGCCTGCTCCACCGGCTCGGGATGAGGCTTGCCTTCGGAGACGTCGTCGGCGCTCGTCGTGGCCACGATGGCGTCGTCCGCATCGATGGCGCGGCGCAAGGCGGAGAGTTCGTGCCCGCTGGCCGAGGTGGCCAGGACGACCTTCCAGCCGTCGTCAGCCAGCCGTCGCAGCAGGCGCCCGGCGTCGGGCAGGGCGCGGAGCCGCTCGAAGTACTGGCCGTACAACGCCGTATGCGCGGCGCTGAGATCCTCGGCTTCGTCCGCGGCCTCGGAGTCGCCGATAAGCTGGGCGACGAGGTCGTGCGAGCCGAGTCCCACCGCCTGATGGATGGCGTGGGTCGACACTTGGTGGCCGGCCTGGCGGAACGCCTCCCACCAGGTCACCACGTGGAGATGATTGGTGTCGACCAGGGTCCCGTCCACGTCGAAGACGGCGGCACGCTGCCTACCGGGGTGCATCAGGTAGTCGGCGTCGCACATGGGAAACTCCTTGATACTAGGGGGCGCTCAGATGTCGCGTCGCTCCACCGGCCGGATAGCGGGGCCCTGGCGGATGCGTCCTTCCCGCGCGAAGCGGGAGCCGTGACACGGGCGCTTCCACGCCTGTTCCGCGTCGTCGAATGCGACGACGCAGCGGAGATGGGTGCACCGATACCCAGCTCGTCCACGACCTCGGCGGCGTGCCTGATCGGATCGGTCTGCGACTTCGCGTACAGCCGTGCACCTCGGAGCCGGCTCCGGAGTGATGTTTCGGCGTTCATGACGACCGAGTGCCCACCGGGTCGTGTGATACCCGGGTCCACCTTGATCAGAAGCCTCTCGGCACCTGGGACAGCGGCCCCGAGAGCCGATTGCCGGCGACGGCCAGGAGCGCCCCTCGGGCTCTTGCGGCCGTCTCCGCCATGAGCGGAACCTTCCGTCCCGTTTTGCGGGTTCTCCTTGCCGCCCACCGGGTACCCGGGAGCACCAGGAACGCGCTGGACCGGCGCGCCTGACAGCGGACAAGGGAGGAATCATGAGCACGGTCAAGGAAGCAGTGGACGTCGGCGTCCCCGTGCGTACGGCCTACAACCAGTGGACCCGGTTCGAGGACTTCCCGAGCTTCATGGAGGGCGTCGAGGAGGTCAGGCAGCTCGACGATCGCCACAACCACTGGACCACGAAGATCGGCGGCGTGCAGCGCGAGTTCGACACCGAGATCGTCGATCAGCTGCCGGACGACCGCATCACCTGGCGTTCCATCGGCGGCGATACCCGGCAACGGGGGTCAGTGCGGTTCGAGAGCCTGGACGCCTCGCACACCAGGGTGGAACTGACCATGGACGTCGAGCCCACAGGTGTCGCCGAGAAGGGCGCGGACATGCTCGGCGTGATCGACCGCCGGGTCAAGGGCGATCTGCGCCGCTTCAAGGACTACATCGAAGAGCACGGCGACACCTCTGGCGGCTGGCGCGGACGCATCCGGCCCGAGAACCCCGGCGCGCCTGCCTGAACACGGTCAAGGCCGGTGTCGAGAGTCAGTCCCAGCCCGGGCGCTCCGTCGGCGCCCGGCACGATGCTGCCGCCGTCGGGCGCCAAGAGGCCGCCGAAGAGAACGTGCTCGATGCGCACATGGTCGTGGAACCACTCCCGATGCCGCAGATTGGGCACCGCGGCCGCGACGTGTGCGTGAGCATGCGGAGCGCAGTGCCCGGAGATCGCGATGCCGCGGGCCTGGGCAAGAGCGGCGGCGCGCAGCCAGGCGGTGATGCCGCCGCATCGGGTGACGTCGGCCTGCAGGCAGTCCACGGCGCAGGCGGCGAGCATGTGCTCGAAGTACGGCAGCGTGTAGCCGTACTCACCGGCGGCGATCTCCAGGGCCAACTGCGCGCGGATCAGGGCGAGGGTCGACAGATGGTCGCAGGAGACGGGTTCCTCGAACCAGGTGACGCCCTCGTCCGCGAGGGCCCGGCCGACGCGCAGGGCCTGTTTCGTCCCGTAGCCGCCGTTGGCGTCGACATACAGCTCGGCGTCGTCACCGATGACGGCGCGTGCCTGGCTCACGCGCCGGAGGTCGCGGTCCTGGCAGCGACCCCACGACTCACCGATCTTGATCTTGACGCGGGGAATGCCCTCACCTTCCACCCAGCCGCGCAGCTGTCGCTCCAGCTGTTCGTCGTCGTAGGTGGTGAAACCGCCGCTGCCGTACACCGGCACCTTGTCACGGGCGGTGCCCAACAGCTGCACGAGCGGCAGGTCGAGCAGCCGTGCCTTGAGGTCCCACAGGGCGATGTCCACGGCGGCGATCGCCTGGGAGGCCACCCCGGGCAGACCGGCGTCGCGGACCGCGCGATGCATGGCTTCGTTCATGCACGGAACATCGAATGCCGCGGCCCGGTGACGATGTCGCAGAGCAGGTCCTCGATGATCGCTGCCGCGGCGGCAGGCGCATAGGTGTACCCGATGCCGGTGACGCGGCCGCAATGCACGGCGGCCAGAACGAGTGTGGTGCTGTCCCAGCTCAGCGTGCCGTCTGCCTCCGGCGCGTCGGTGGGAACGGTGAACACCATGGTGTCCACCCGCTCCACGACCGGGCTGTCGCTCACCTGTCGTCGTCCGTGCCCGGCCCGTCCGCCTTGTGGCGGCCGCCGCCCGGCAGGAACTCCTGCACCTTGGCCTTCCATCCCTGACGGATCATGGCGGAGCGGTCGCTGTCACCCTTGAGGATCGAGGTGGCAGCGGCTTCGATCTGGTCGAGGGTGGCGTGCGGCGGGATGGGCGGCACGGCCGGGTCCGTGACGAAGTCGAGCACGCAGGGCCTGTCCGCGGCCAGGGCGGTCTCCCAGGCGCCTTGCACGTCCCCGGGCTTCTCGATCCGCATGCCGTCCAGGCCGATCAGACGGGCGAAGTCGGCATAGGCGACGTCGGGAATCGACTGGGAAGGCACGAACTGCGGAGCGCCCTCCATGGCTCGCATCTCCCAGGTGACCTGATTGAGATCCTGGTTGTTCAGGATGGCCACGATCAGCCGCGGGTCGGCCCATTCACGGTAGTACTTGGCGACGGTGATCAATTCGGCCATGCCGTTCATCTGCATCGCTCCGTCACCGACGAGGGCGATCGCCGGGCGATCGCCGTGGGCGAACTTGGCGCCGATGACGTACGGCACACCGGGACCCATGGTGGCCAGAGTTCCGGACAGCGAGCCGCGCATCGCTCCGCTCAGCTTCAGGTGCCGGGCATACCAGTTGGCGGCGGATCCGGAGTCCGAGGCCAGGATCACGTCGTCGGGCAGCAGGCCGTTCAAGGCGTGGACGACGTACTCGGGGTTGACCGGGTCGGCCTCCACGTCGGCGCGGCGCTGCATCACCTCCCACCAGCGGGCGGTGCCCTTCTCGATCTTCTTGCGCCAGCTCTTGTCCCGGCCCGCGTCGAGCAGCGGCAGCAGCCGGGCGAGGGCCTCGCGGGCGTCGCCGACGAGGTTGACCTCGAACGGATAGCGCAGGCCGACCATATGCGGGTCGATGTCGATCTGTACGGCCCTGGCCTGACCGAACTCCGGCAGGAACTGCGTATACGGGAACGACGAGCCGATGACGAGGAGGGTGTCGCAGTCCTGCATCAGCTCGTACGAGGGCCGGGTGCCGAGCAGACCGATGGAGCCGGTGACGTAGGGCAGGTTGTCGTCGAGAGCGTCCTTGCCGAGCAGTGCCTTGGCAACGCCGGCGCCGAGCCGGTCGGCGACCGCCATGACCTCCTGCCGCGCCCCACGGGCGCCCTGTCCGATCAGGATGGCGACCTTGCTTCCGGCGTTGAGGACATCGGCGGCACGGGCGACATCCTCGTCGGACGGCACGGGCGCGTAGTGCGGCATGCCCAGACTGGACGGCACCATCTTGAAGGCGTGCTCGGGCGGCGAGTAGTCGAGTTCTTGCACGTCGGCGGGGATGATGACAGCGGTGACCGACCGCCTGGCCATGGCCGTGCGCATTGCGCGGTCCAGCACGTTGGGCAGTTGTTCGGGGACCGTGACCATCTCGCAGAAGTCCGAGGCGACGTCCTTGTAGAGCGTCAGCAGGTCGACCTCCTGCTGGTAGGAGCCGCCCATCGCGCTGCGGTTGGTCTGGCCGACGATCGCGACGACCGGCACGTGGTCGAGCTTGGCGTCGTACAGGCCGTTGAGCAGGTGGATGGCCCCGGGACCGGAGGTGGCCGCGCACACGCCGATCCGGCCGGAGAACTTGGCGTAGCCGACGGCCTCGAAGGCGGCCATCTCCTCGTGGCGGGCCTGGATGAACCGGGGGTTGTCATCAGCGCGGCCCCAGGCCGCGAGCAGGCCGTTGATTCCGTCGCCCGGGTAGGCGAAGACATGCTCGACACCCCAGTCGCGCAGTCGCTCCAGAACGTGGTCGGAAACCTTCTTCGACATGGTCAAAAGCCTTTCTGGAAGTCGCTTGACATGACGCCGGCGGTGACGCGCCGCTCCGGCACCATCACGATCGGCGCACGTACCTGAGCGCGGCCCGGCCCGCTGCCGCGCCCACCGTCACGGCGAGGATCGCGGCGCCCGACGTGGCCGCCCATCCGGCGACGCTGGACGGCGGGGTGGGCCGCTGGGCGAGGCGTTCGGGCCGGTGGCCGGGCAGGTTTCCCTCGAGGCCGAGGGCCAGTACTTCGGCCAGATGCAGGGCCCGGCGGCTGGTGTCGCCCTGTTCGATCTGTGTGCGGCAGCTGAATCCGTCGGCGAGCACCAGGCTGTTCAAGGGCGCGGCGCGCACGGCGGGCAGGACGCCCTGTTCAGCGACCGCCATGGAGACCTCGTGGTGGCCGCGTTCGAAGCCGAAGTTGCCGGCGAGGCCGCAGCAACCCGCATTCAGGACGTCGGCGTCGACGCGGGCGCGACGCATCAGTTCCCGGTCGGCGTCGAACTTCATGATGGCGTGCTGGTGGCAATGGGTCTGCACCATCGCTCGCCGGGACAGCTGCGGCGGCTGCCAGTCGTCCGGCGCGTGGTGCACCAACTGCTCGGCGAAGGTGCGTACCTGCCCGGCCAGGCGCTTGACGTCCTCATCGGCCGACATCAACTCGGCCGCGTCGCTTCGGAACACCGCGGTGCAGGAGGGTTCGAGGCCGATGACGGGGGTGCCCGCATCGAGGTAGGGCCGCAGCACGTCCAGGGTGCGCCGCAGGACCTTCTCGGCGACGCCCAGCTGGCCGGTGGAGATCCATGTCAGGCCGCAGCACACGGGTTCGGTGGGCACGGCGACCTTGAAGCCGGCGTCCTCCAGGACCTGTGCCGCGGAGATGGCGATGGAGGGATGGAAGTAGGTGCTGAAGGTGTCGGGCCACAGCACCACGGTCCGTGGATCGGCCGGGTCGGGTTCGGCAACGATCTCCCGAGACTGCCACCACTGCAGGAAGGACTGCCGTGCGAACACCGGGGGCTCCCGGTCCCTGGCCACCCCGGCGAGCCGCTTGCCCAGCCCGCCCAGCCCCGGTGCCTGGAGCAGAGTGTTGACCAGGGTGGGTGCGAGGCGGGAGAGACGGGCCCACAGCGGCAGCCAGCCCATGGAGTAGTGCGCGGCGGGCCGCAGCCGACCCTCGTAGTGATGGGAGAGGAACTCGGCCTTGTAGGTCGCCATGTCGACTCCCACCGGGCAGTCCGACTTGCAGCCCTTGCAGGCCAGGCACAGGTCGAGGGCGTCCCTCACCTCGGGCGAGCGCCAGCCGTCGCTGATCACCGAGTCGGCGTGGCCGTCAAGCATCTCGAACAGAAGCCGGGCCCTGCCCCGCGTGGAGTGCTCTTCCTCCATCGTGGCCCGGTAGGAGGGGCACATCACGCCCCCCGTCCGGCTGCGGCAGTTGCCGACACCGACGCAGCGCAGCACCGCCCTGGTGAAGGAGTGGTCGTCCTCGGGATAGCCGAAGTGGGTCTCCGTTGTGCCCGGTCTCCAGGTGGCCCCCAGGCGCAGCTGTCCGTCGACCGGATTGGGGTCGACGACTTTGCCGGGATTCATCCGGTTGCCCGGATCGAACAGTCTCTTCATCTCACCGAAGGCAGTCACCAGCCGCTCGCCGAACATCCGGACCAGCAGTTCACCCCGCGCCTGTCCGTCACCGTGCTCGCCGGACAGGGAGCCGCCGTAGGAGGCGACAAGGTCTGCGGCGCGCTCCACGAAGCGCCGGAATTCGGCGATGCCCTCGGCGCTCTTCAGCCCGAAGGGAATGCGGGTGTGGACACACCCCTGTCCGAAATGCCCGTACAGGGACGGGTGATCGTAGCCGAATTCCTCGAACAGCTTCTTGAGATCCTTCAGGTACTCCCCCAGCCGCTCGGGGGGCACGGCCGAGTCCTCCCACCCTTCCCAGGTCTCCCGGTCGTCCGGCGGTCGTGCGGTGACGCCGAGACCGGCTTCACGGGCCTTGAGCATCTTTTGTTCGCGCTCGGGATCGTCCGAGAAGGCCACGTTCGCGTCCGTCTCCGTGCGGCCGACGGCGCGCAGCAGCGCGTGGGCTTGCTCGTCGACATCCTCCTGGCTGTCGCCGCTGTGCTGCACCATCAGCCAGCTGTCGCCCTCGGGAAGGACATCGAGTGATTCGAGGAATGCGCCCTCCTCGCGCATCAGCTGTGCCATGCGCCCGTCCAGAGCCTCCAACTGGCTGGGCGAACAGTGCTCCAGCAGGTGCGGCACATCGTCGGCAGCGGCGCAGATGTCGTCGTAGCCGAGGACCAGTAGCGACTGGTACGGAGGCACAGGAACGAGGTCCAGTTCCGCTCGCAGTACGGTGACCAAGGTGCCCTCGCTGCCGACCAGGGCCTTGGCCAGATCGAAGCCGTTCTCGGGCAGCAAGGAATCGAGGTTGTACCCCGACACTCGGCGCGGGATCTTTGGGTATCCGCGGCGGATGTCCGCCAGGTATTCGGTGACGATGTGGTCCAGGCCGGCGAACAGCTCGGCCTTGCGGCCCCCCTCGGCAGCGATCCGTGCCCGCTCGGCCTCGCCCGTCGGTCCCACCCACATACGCAGTCCGTCGTAGGTCAGGATCTCCAGCCAACGCACGTTGTCGACCGTCTTGCCATAGACCTGGGCGGAGGCACCGCACGAGTTGTTGCCGATCATGCCGCCCAGCGCGCAGTGGCTGTGGGTCGAGGGCTTGGGGCCGAACTGCAGCCGGTGATCCGACAGCCGCCTATTGAGTTCGTCCAGGACGATGCCCGGCTCGACCAGACACGTGCGGGCGTCGGGGTCCACGGAGATCAGAGCGTTGCAGTACTTGGTCCAGTCGATCACGACGGCCTTGTTGGTGGTTTGGCCGGCCAGACCGGTGCCGCCGCCGCGGGAGAGCACCGGCGCCCCGAAACGCGCGCACATCTCGACCACCTGTGCCCCTGCCTCCACGGAGCGCGGCACGACGACACCGATCGGCACCTGGCGATAGTTGGAGCCGTCCGTGGCGTAGGCACCTCTGCTCCCGGCGTCGAACCGGACTTCGGCGTCCACTGTCTTCCGCAGCGCCGTCCGCAGTCCGGTCACGTCCAGCGCGTCGATGTCGAGGGGCTTCGCACCAGTCATCGGGGGTGACCGCCTTCCGAAACCGTTGACCGCATTCGGCATCCCATCCTTGGCCTGCCGTGCACCGGCGCTTGCGAGTACCCGTCCCCGCGGTGCGCAAGGATGGTTTTCAGGCACTCGCCGACAGCCGGTTCCCGCCGCGTCCAGCGGTCCGTCTCCGTGATCACCGCCCCGTCGTCCCCTGCGGCGGGCGCCGCCCTTCGCGGTCGTCACCGTTCGCCGCACCGGCGCTCAGGCGTGAGGTGGCGGAATCCTTCAGGCGAGGCAGGATGTCCGTGCGGTAGAAGTCGAAGAATCCCCCCTGCTCGGGGCCGATCTGGTTCACGTAGACCTCGTCGAATCCTGCATCGGTGAACTGCCTCACCGCACGCAGGTGGGATTCCCTGTCGTCACCGCAGACGACCGCGTCGGCGACCATGGCCTCCGTGACGAGGCCTGCGGCCTGCTCGAAGTGGGCCGGCGTCGGCAGAACCTGCGCAAGCTCTCCGGGCAGCTGCTCATTGGGCCACAGCCGGTACGCCGTCTTGACGGCCTGCGTCCGGTCGGTGCCCCAGCAGACCTTCAAGCCGCCGACAACGGGCTTCTGCCCGCCCCCCGCGCGGCGGAACTGGGCCACCAGCTCCGCGTCCGGACTCATGGTCACGAAGCCGTCTCCGATGCGGCCCGCCAATGCCGCGGCCTGCGGGCCGAACCCGGAAACGTAGAGCGGGGGAGGCTTGGCCGGCAGGGTGTAAAGCCGTGCGTTCTGCACGGTGTAGTGCGTGCCGCGATGCGTGGTCTGCTCGCCGGTGAACAGCCGGCGCATCACCTGCATGGCCTCCTCGAGCATCTCCATGCGCTGGGATGCCTCGGGCCAGGCGTCTCCGAAGATGTGCTCGTTGAGGGCTTCGCCGGTGCCGAGACCGAATCGGAAGCGCCCCTCGGTCAGCACCGCGGCCGTGGCGGCCGCATGGGCGTTGACGGCTGGGTGGATGCGCACGGTGGGACAGGTGACGAGGGTCGTGATGGGCAGCGAGCAGACCTGGGACAGGGCCCCGATCATCGACCAGACGAAGGAACTCTGCCCCTGCTCGTCGTTCCACGGGTGGAAGTGGTCCGAGATCGCCAGGGCCTCGAACCCGGCCTGTTCGGCGGCACGGGCCTGGGAGAGCAGTTCTGCGGGAGTGAATTCCTCCGAGGAGAGGAAATAGCCGTACGTCGTCATGCCTGACCTTTCGTGAGCATGGTCGCGCGCTGTCCGATCCTGCTGTGGAGGTGCGACGGGTACCCGCCAGACGCTGAGCCGAACGGGTGACACGGCACGGGCTCGCGTCCGTCCCGCACGAGGGCAGTCCCTGCCCCGGGAGCCGTGACCAACCGGACCGTCACGGCGGGGCAGGCCCGATGCCTCTTCCTGGGTACCCGCTCCCGCTGGACGCCGCCACGCCACAGGAGGACCACGCGGTCCCGCAAAGTCGGGCAGGCAGAGCCATCGCCTGTGCCGCTGAAGGGGCGTCTTCGGTCTCGGGGGCGCGCTTCGTGCTTCTCGTCGCGCTCGCGGGAGGGTGGCGCCCGGCTACGGTCCGGGCAGCGGTGTTCGACGGCCCCATGGGCACGGCTCCGGTCGCGATACCGGCCGGCGTTGCTGCGAACAGCTACTGCACCGCTTTCGGCCCAGCCTGGTCACGCGTCTCCTCGACGGGATCGTGCGGACGATCCCTGTCGGGTGCCGCCGCGCCACGGCCGGCCGTCAGCCCGCGGTCCTCACCCGAGCCGACAAGAAGAGGAACGCGCGCATCAGCGCAGTCCGGCACCGTCCACGGTGAGCAGCTTCATGAGCTGAGGTCGGTGCAGGTCGGCAACGGCTTCGACCAGATCAGGGTGACGGAGCAGGACGGCGGCTTCGCTGTCCCGGCCGCTGGGATCGGTCAACCGCTGCATCGGGCCGGCGCTTTTGTGGTGTTCGGTCTCGTTGAGCGCTTCGCGGGCGAGTTTGGCCAGGGCAGGGTCGGCCAGAAGGCAGGCGGCCCAGCTGACGACGGTTTCATCGGCCCAGGTTCGCCAGGCCTCGTCGTCCTGGGGTGGGATGCACCCGATGAGCCGGTCCAGCCGATGCGAGCCACTGGGCGCGAGCAGATGCAGCAGCTCTACATCGATGCTCGTGGGGTAGAGCAGGGAAGCCGCGAGCGTGACCGCCTGTCCGGCCTGGGCCTCGGCCAGCGCCTGGCTGAGCGCACCCGAGGCGGAAGGGTAGGCGTTCAGAAGCCATCGGGTGGAGGCGGCGATGACAGGTGTCAGGTCGTTGGGCACGGCGGTGGGTCCCTCGGGAGCGTGCTCGACGTGTCCGGCCATCCGTCACGCGAGCGGCTTCGCGGAGCCGCACTGCCCCACGCGTGGCACGACAGCCTAGGTCGCCTGCCGGGAAGGGAAAATGATCCGGGTCACAGCCTGCGCCGTCGTCCTCGAGCTCCTGCTCGCCCGAGGCGCCGACGACTGCGGAGCCATGACATTCGCCCGTGCGGTCCTCATGCGGCGCATGCGCCCGGCGGGACCGGGAACCGCTGTCTCGTGGCCATGAACCATGACGAAGCACCCGTACTGAGGCGTTCGCCCGATACCGCGTGGCCGCTGACGAAACCCGGGTACACCCCGCCCGGACACCGGCAGGCCGAGCGCGGATCCGCGCTCGGCGGGTACTGGGAGACGCGGTGTTCCACGTAGGCGTGCTGGCCGACGCGGGTCCGGGCACTAGCTGTCGAGGTCGACATCGTCGAAAAGCGTGAGCATCCGGCCGAGCACTCGGACGCAGGTGTCCACATCGGCAGCGGTGAGATCGTCCGCCGCCTCTCGCAGCAGCGCGTGTTCCCGGGCGACAACGGCCTCGATCGCCGTGCCACCGCTGCCGGTCAGCCGGATCAGAGAGGACCGAGCATGCGCCGGGTTCGGCACGGCCTCCACCAGACCGCTCGCCGCCGCGTCGTTGACCATCCGCTGGACGAACTGGCGGCTGATCGACTGCGCTCGGCCCATTTGGGGAACCGTCATCGGCCCGTGCTCGCGCAGGAGATCGAGCACCGCGCGCACTCCCACCGACAGGCCCTGCCCCGCGGCGTCCTGTTCGATCTTCCGTTGAACACGCCGGTAGAGCGGTCCGATCAGGGCGAAGATCTCCATCAGCCGAGGCCCCGCCTCGTCGGGCGACAGTGGGCGTTCTTCATCACTCACGCGTCGATGATAAATGACAATCCAGTTGTCATCCAGCTGGACATATGACAACTTGGTTGTCATGACTTCGGTTTCCGACCTCCGCTTCTTCCCATCCTCCGACGGCGACCTCGCCTACCGCGACACCGGCGGCACCGGCCTGCCCGTCGCGCTGCTGCACGCGAGTTTCGTCGACCACACCATGTTCGACGAGCAAGTCCCCGCGCTCTCACGGGAGTTCCGTGTGATCACACCCGACGCCCGCGGCCACGGACGGTCCGCCAACGCGAGCCGCCCGTTCCGGCAGGCCGACGATCTCGCCGAGCTGCTGCACCACCTGGACACCGGCCCCGCCGTCCTCGTCGGCGTCTCCATGGGCGCGGTGCTCGCCGTGGCGACCGCGCTGGAACACCCCGAGCTGGTCCGGGCCCTGGTCATCTCCGGCGGCGGCACGAACGAATACGAGTTCACCGAGCCGTGGTCCAAGCAATTCCAGAACGCCCAGTTCAACGCCCTGGCCTCTGGTGACATCGCGGCCTGGCACGATGCGAGCGACGCCTGGGCGCACGGCCCCGAGCGCCCGCGGGACGCGGTCCGGCCCGAGGTCTACACACGCCTCCGCGAGATGCGCCAGCGAACCATCAGCAAGCACACGCCCGACGAACCCGATCACCACATCCCGGTCAAGGACCTCCGCACCCGGGCCGGCCACATCACCGTCCCCGTGCTCGCTCTCAACGGCGCACAAGACGCACCCGAACTCCGCGCCATGGCCGACTCCATAGCCCGCACGGCACCACGCGGCCGGACGGCCGCGATCGACGACGCCGCCCACTTCCCCAACCTCGACCGCCCCGACGAGTACACCCGGATCGTCACCGACTTCCTCCACGGCCTGGATCAGGAACTGTCCGCCCGCCCCTGAGCGTCAGGGGCCCGACTGGAGAGTCCGCCAGCATGGGGCCTCGTCATCGGGGACGTCCGGGGACGCGAAGTGGAAAGGCACCCCGAGGTGGTGGGCCAGGGCCTGCCCCGCGCCGGTGGCGACGGTGCCCGGTGCAGCCGCGCCGGAACGGTGATACACAGTCGCCAAGTGGCCTTCCCCAAAGGGGCCGTCCAGGACGGCGACCAGGACCACGAACCAGTCGTGGACGGTGTCGCCGTCCCAGACGGCCTCGACGGCGGCCACCCGGCCGGGGAGGGCTTCCGCTCGGGCTGCGAGTGAGGAGACGTCGAGCGCGTCAGGCGGTGTGCGTCGCACTCGGTCGCGCAAAGCCTCGTAGCGCGCGTGGACCACCTTCTCCGCCTCGAACAGGCCCACCCCCAACGGGCGCAACGCTTCCAGCACTGCCTTGACCGCCCTGAGTCGGCGGTCGCGCAGCACGTTCGCGTCGACGTCCCTTCGGGTGCGCTCCTCCAGGTAGGGCCACCAACCGCTCACGGGGCGGCCCGGGCGCAGGCCGTGAAGTGCGTCATGGGCCGAACGTACCTCACCGGTGCGGCCGCCGGCCGGGGTCGCCTACTGCAGACACGAGGCCCCCGGCAGGCCTGCGTGCTGCCGACAGAGCTAGCTCTGCGGGACGTCCTTGACGAACACGATCCCGTCGTTCCCGGCCAGATGGGCCGGGTCGAGTGGGGCGTAGCCGAAGTAGGGGGACACACGAGGGGCGGGTCGACTGTCGCCGAGGACGGTGGCGAGCCGGGGGGCGTCGACGAGGTAGCGGTCCTCGGGGAGTGCGTACAGGAGACCTTCGACGGTGTCCGGCGGCGGGGTTTCCACTCCCTGGTGCCGGATCGTGCCGAGCGCCGTGGCGAGGAAGGCGTACCTCTCGCCCAGATGGGCGCCGGCGAGCGCACCGGCGCTCCACCACTGCAGCGGGCGGCCGCTCATCCGCATGGTGCTCTTGTCCCGCTGGAGGTGGCCGTTGTGGGCGTGCACCAGTGCCGGTGCTCGCCGGGCGATGGCGAGGAGGTTGTCGGCCATCATCGAATCGCGCAGACCCACCAGCCGCGTCATTCGGCTCGGTGAGGTGTCGGCCATCCAGTAGTGGTAGCGCAGCAGACTGATGGCGGTGCGCGCGTAGAGGCGTGCCCGCTCACGGTCCTGCGGCGACGAGACCGCAATCAGGTGCGGTGTGTGCTCATCGAGCAGCGCCGCCAAGTCGTCCGCGTACAGCCGCAGTTCCTTGGCCTCGGCCGACTGCCCCACGGAGCGATCCGGTTCCGTCATCGCGGCGGGATCCGTCCACCGGTCGTCGGTGCCGAGGAGGCGGGCGAGCGTGTCCGCGGTGCACGGGAGCAGGTCCGCGTCCACCCGGGCCGCAAGGTAGTCGTGGAGTGAGGTGAGAGCCTGTCGGGGGCTGGCGGCCTCGGTCATCTCCAGCGGGCCGTCGATACCCGCGAAGTGGACCTGTTCGGGTGCGGGCCGGACGTCGTTGTACGCGCGCATCCACCGCACCAACTCGCGATTGGGCGCGGAGGTGTTGAACCAGGTGTGGCTGAAGCCGCGCTCCATGACGTCGTCGAGGCTGCCGATCCCCGAGGTGACGTAGTCGTCCACGATCAGGCCCCTGATGCAGTCGCTCTCGATGGCGATCGTCCGGTAGCCCTCCTGCTCGACGAGGTGCCGGAACAGTTCGTTGCGCAGTTCGAGGAGTGTGTCCTCGCCATGGGTGGGCTCGCCGAGTGCGAGCAGTTGCGGTCGGGCCGGAAGCAGTTTCATGACGGCGGCGGCCTCGACGACATGGGCGGTGTCCGTGATGTCGATGTTCATGCCATCAACGCTATCGTTGAACCTCCGGTTGAAACTTTTCTACGATATCGGCAGGGCCATGGGTCGAAACTCTCAAAACCACAGACACCTCAGGCCGGTCGACCTGGCGCGCGCGCACGGCCTGTCCACGCAGGCCGTCAGGAATTACGAGCTGGCCGGCATCCTTCCGGCCGCCCCTCGCACGCCCCATGGCTATCGCACCTACACCTCGCTGCACGCGGGGGCACTGCGCGCGTTCCTCGCCCTGGTGCCGGGCCACGGACACCGGACGGCGACGGCGATCATGCGGGCGGTGAACGAGGGATCGGCCGAGGAGGCGTTCCGCCTCATCGACGAGAGCCACGCCCAACTCCTCGACGACCGTCGAACCCTCCAGGCCGTGGAGGGCGCCCTGCGTGACCTGGGGCCCATCACGGCGCCCGAAGCCGGCGTGGGCCCCGAGCCGGCCGTGATGTCCGGGGCCGGCGGCACGTTCATCGGGCCGCTGGCCGGGAAGCTCGGTATCCGGCCGGCGACGCTGCGCAAATGGGAGCATGCAGGACTGGTGAGCCCCCGGCGCGATCCGCGGACCGGGTATCGCGTGTACGACGAGGCCGACGTCAGGGACGCACGGCTGGCCCACCAACTCCGCAGGGGCGGCTACCTGTTGGAACAGATTGCCCCGCTGATCACCCAGGTGCGAGCCGCCGGCGGGCTGGAGCCGCTCGAAGCCGCACTGTGCGACTGGCGCGACCGGCTGTCCGCCTGCGGGCGGGCGATGCTGGCCGGGGCCGCCGAGTTGGAGGCGTACCTGCGCGAGCACCCTGCATGACGTCTGCGAGTGCCTCGGCCGTGGGCTCATCCGCCCACGGTGGATCCGGGATGCGAGCGCAGGAGCCCGTGTCCAGGTTGTTGGTAGTCTCCGCCTCTACGGCGACGGGAGACGGAAGATGGAAGCGGGGCCGTCGAGTCCTCGAAGACCCTGGTCCGGAGGAGTTCTGTTCGGCGTCCTTTTCGGGGGTCTGACCTCGGTGGTCTCCGTCGTCGTCATCGGGCGGGTGTGGGCTGCGTGCGACGTCGGCGTCAACGCCGGTGCCGACAGCATGACTTTGCTCTTCCTCGCCCCTCTCATATGGCTCGCGGCGGCTGTTCCGTGGGTCGTGTTGCACGGCATGCTGGGAAGGCGTCACCGGCGTGCGTCACTGGCCACGGGGATCGTCTTCACCGTGTGGTTCACATGGTTCCTGGTGACGTGGCTCGGCTTGGCGGACTCGTATCCTGACCCGTCGTGCCCGGAGAACGTGCCTTCCTGGTGGCCCGGTTTCATCCCCGCCTGAGCGCGCGTCCCGCGCTGGGATCGATCTCTTGTCCCCGCCATGAGCCGGTCGGTTTCCGCCGTGAGGCGGTCGAGCCCTGCCATGAGCCGGTGGTGAAGGCCACGTCCAGGGCGCGGGTTCATGGCGCCCGAGCCTCCGTCAGCCCGCGGCCCGCCCCGCCGCAGAACCGCCCGCCCGTGGACGGCTTGGCGGTCTCCCCCAGCTTCCGCACCCCGGCGCCGCCGACCCTCATTCAGGAGTCATGAGGCGCGGCGGTAGACGGCTGCGGGTCCGATGACGCGGGGGCCGAACTTGTCGCGGAGAACTCGGATGCCTTCCGCACTCCAGCCACGGCACGCACCCGGTGGGGTCCGCCGTCACCCTCCGGCCGGTAGCCCCTCTGCCGGACCCCCGCTGCCCGTCAGGAGACCGTCGCCGGGGCTTCCCGCACAATGACGTTGGCGTGGCTCTCCTGGAAGCTCTGATCCGAGACGAGGGTCAGCCGGGCCGTCGACTGGAATTCCGGCAGAGTGGTGGAGCCGCAGGACACCATCGTGGCCTTGAGCTTGGCGATGGTCAGGGCGAGCCCTTCATCGAGGTCGCCCGCGTAGGGGACGTGGCCGTCCACGCCTTCCTCGAAGACCAGCCCCTGGCCTCCCTGTCCATAGCGTTGCCAGTTGCGGGCCCGGTTCGAGCCCTCGCCCCAGTACTCCTTCACGAAGCCGTCGCGCGTGGGCAGCTTCGCGCCGGCCGCCTGGTCGAAGCGTGCGAAGTACCGGCCCATCATGACGAAGTCGGCTCCCATCGCGAGCGCCAGGGAGACGTGGTAGTCGTGCACCAGCCCGCCGTCCGAACAGATGGGCACGTACTCGCCGGTGCGCTCACGGAAGGCGTCCCGGGCCGCCGCCACGTCCAGCACGGCGCTGGCCTGGCCGCGGCCGATGCCCTTCTGGTCCCGGGTGATGCAGATGGAACCGCCACCCACCCCGACCTTGACGAAGTCCGCCCCCGCCTCGGCGAGGAAGGTGAAGGCTTCGCCGTCGACCACATTGCCGCCGCCGACCGGGACCTCCGGATAGTGCTTCTTCACCCAGGTCAGAGCCTTCGCCTGCCAGTCGCTGTAGCCGTCGGACGAGTCGAAGCACAATGCGTCCACACCCGCCTCCAGCAGGGCGGGAACGCGCTCCTGATAGTCGTGGGTGTTGATACCCGCGCCCACGCGCAGACGCTTGGCACCGTCCACGACCTGGTTCGGGAAACGCTTGTTGTCCGCGTAGTCGGAACGGAACACCAGATGCTGCAGGTGGCCCTCGGTGTCGAGCACCGGGAGACAGTCCAGCCGCTCGTCCCACAACCGCGCGTTGGCCTCGGACAGCGTGATGTCGGGCCCGGCGGGAGCCAGGTCGGCGGCAGCGGTCATGCGTCCACTGACCGGACCGTCCAGATCGTGGCGCTGGGGGTGGAAGTCCCGGGAGGTCACCAGGCCGAGCAGGCGGCCGGTGGCCGTCCCGTCGTGGGTGACCGCGGCGGTGCTGTGGCCGGTGCGGCGCATGACGTCGACCAGGATGCTCAGGCTGTCGCCGGGCCGGACGTTCGTGTCGCTGGTGACGAATCCGGCCTTGAAGTTCTTCACCTGGCGGACCGCCGAGGCCTGGTCCTGGATCGGCTGGTTGTGGTGCAGGAAGCTGAGACCGCCGTTGCGCGCGAGCGCGATCGCCAGCTCGGGTGTGCTGACAGCCTGCATGATCGCGGACGTGAACGGGGACCGCAGCTCGATCGCCGACGCCTCGCCTGCGATGTGCCGTACGAGGGGCGCACGCAGATCGACCGTCGCGACCGAGCAGTCGGTCCGGGTCCGGTTCGGCAGGAGCAGAAACTCGTTGAACGTCCGTGAGACCTCGGCGATGATCTGTGCCACTCGTTCCTCCTGACCCGTCGGCCGGGGCCCGACTGCCCCCGCCGTGAGGATCGCCCCCGTGTCCCCGGGCCCGGGCAGGCAGAGTTCGGCACGGCAGCCGTGAAGGTGCCACCGACTGCGGCAGAGCCCTGACCGGCCCGTGGATCGAACGGGGTGCGGTCGTGACCCCGCACCCTATCGATCAACGCGGCTGCCGCACGAATCGTGTGATCCCTAACCGATCGCCAACACCCCTGGTCGGGTGCATCAGTTCCTCGGTGCCGGCCGACCTGGCCCCGGGCGCGAAGCACCGGACGCAGTGGCCTCTGAGCGGCTCACCGCCGGCGCAAGCCGGGTCCGACGCCCTCAACCGACGCCGGCCACCAAGGGCCGCGCCCGCAGGGGACGCCCCCGCCGAAGGCTAGGTCGCGCCCAGGTCGGCGTACAGCAGGTGGTGGTCCGAGTACGGGCTGGGATGCACACGACGGGCGAGTGGGACGATGCCCCGCAGGAAGACGTAGTCGAACTTGCTGTACCAGTCGGTGGTCGGCTCGCAGGCGCCGACGGGCGAGGGACGGCACTGGCGGTCCGCGTCCGCGGCCAGTGGCCACATCCGGCTGAGTTCGGCGGCGTCCGGCACGGAATTGAAGTCGCCGAGAACGATCGCGCGGTCGTGCCGGGCGACTTCCGCGGCGAGTACGCCGACCTGGCCCGCTCGGACTGCTTCTTGACGCCGCTGGGCGAGGTGGGTGTTGAAGACGCGGACGGAACGGCCGCTCACCGTGGTGGTGACCGCCATGTACCCACGGTCCTCGGATCCACCGTCCGGGTATTCGACGGTCACGCGGTCCGTCATCGGTGCCGCCGAGAGGATCGCCTGACCGAAGCCCCCCGGGCGCCACGGCCATCCCCCGCAGCGGCCCCAGTTCCGGAGAACCGACCCGTACTCGACGTGGTACACAAGCCCGTAGAAGTTCTCCAGGTACTGCCGGATCTTCTCGACGTCACGCACGCAGGCTTCTTGCAGGCCGACGACCTGCGGCGCATACGTGGCGATCTCCATGGCGCGGCCGAGGTTCTGCCCGCTTCGGTTGCAGGGATTGCAGATGTTCCACGTCAGGACCCTGTTCGGTACGAAGCCCGTGGCGGCGTCGGCCGGCAGCGGCTCGGCGACCGGGGCACCCCTCGGTGCGCTGGGGCCGATGAGCAGCAGGCAGAGAGCGGCCACGGCGCCCGCGAGCAACCGCGTGCCCCTTCCGAGCATCATCGCCTCCCCAGAGTTGATGCCCAGGGCATCACATGGCGTCTCCGTGCACGAGGGTATGACACGGGTGGTCGACGGCACGTGCGCTGCCCGTCGCATGCGCGCCGGGTGCGGTAGAACTCGAACGTCTCCCGGAACTGCCTGCCGGCGGCCTCCAGGTCGGTTGCGGAGTCGGGAGACTGGACGCACGCCGGAACCCGCCGTCACCCATCTCGCTGTGAGGCGTCGCGGCGGAGCGGGTGGCCGGCGGTCGTCAGGTGCGACTCGGCGCCGGCTCCGGCTCCGGCTCCGAGTGCTGCGCTGACGCGCGTCGCGGGAGCAGCAGCGGGGTTGCCAGCAGAAACACACCGGCCAGGCCGATGGCCGCGCGCGGCCCGAGCAGGCCGCCCAGCAGGCCCCAGAGCGCCGTCAGGAGCGCGGTCGAGGCTTTGGTCGTCACCGCCCAGGCGGTCAGTGTGCGGGCGACGCGGTCGGTCGCGGTGCGTTCGAGGCGGAAGGTGGTGCAGACGGGGTTGAAGACCCCGCAGCAGAAGATGAGCCCGAGTTCGACGCCCATCACCAGGAGCAGCCCTCCGGTCCCCGGCCCCAGGAAGGCCAGGCCGATGGGCCAGATCGCGCGCAGCGCCCCGGTGAGGACCAGGACCTGGCGCAGGCCGAAGCGGGTGACGAGAGGCCGCGCCAGCCGCGAACCGAGCAGCCCGCCGATCGCGGGCGCGGCGAAGGCGATGCCGTACTGCCACGGTGCGAACCCGAGCCGGCCGAGCATCAGGACGGCCAGCAGCGGCTGGGTGGCCATCACCAGACCGTTGAACAAGGCGGCGTTGAAGAACAGCGGACGCAGTGTCGCGTCGGCGAGGATGTACCGCCAGCCGTCCAGCAGGTCCCCGGCCCGCATACGCGCGACCTTCCCGCGCTCGGGCCGCGGCTCGTGCCCGCCCGTCGCGCGAATGCCCAGGGCCGAGAGCAGATAGCTGGCCGCGTCGGCCACCACCGTCGCCACCGGGCCGAGGAGCCCGATCGCCGCGCCGCCCAACGGCGGTCCGATGATCGTGGTCGCCCAGGCCGTCGACTCGAAGCGGGCGTTGGCGACGAGCAGGTCATCGGTCGGCAGCAGCGTCTTCAGGTACGCGCCGGAGGCCGCGCGGAAGGCGATGTCGGCCGCAGCGACGACGACCGAGACCAGCAGGAGCTGTAGGAAGGTGAGCACGCCGAGCGCGAACGCGGCAGGGATCGTCAGGAGCGCCGCGCAGCGGACCAGGTCCGTGGCGACCAGCACCTGTCGCTTGCGGCGGAACTCCACCCACGGGCCGAGCGGCACCGCCACGGCAGCCCCGACCGCCGCTCCCACGGAGGAGAGCGCGGCGACCTCGGCCGGCCCGGAGTGCAGCACCCTGATAGCGATCAGCGGGAACGCGCCGAAGGCGAGCCACGTGCCGAGCGCGCTGGTCCCGTACGCTCCCCAGAGCCACCCGAACGGCCGCCCCAGCCGGTGCCCGCTCCTCATGCCCGACACCCCTCGCCACTCATCCGCACAACCACCCCGCGATCCACACAACCGATCCGCGACCGCAAGCATCAAAGCGAGCCCCACGACCTGCGGTCAAACAACCACGGAGCCAAGAGCCACAACCAATGGTTGTGGCCGTAGGGTGTCGGCATGGACCTCGACACCGTCCGCACCTTCGTCATCGCCGCCGACGCGGGACGGTTCCAGGAGGCCGCCGCCGAGCTGGCGGTCAGCCAGCAGGCCGTCTCCAAGCGCATCGCCGCGCTTGAGCGCAACCTCGGTGTACGGCTGTTCACCCGCACGCCGCGGGGGGCCGAACTCACCATCGACGGGCAGGCGTTCCTGCCCCACGCGCGCGAGCTGCTGCGCGTCGCCGAGCGCGCGGTCGCGTCCGTGCGTACCGGCCGCCGTCCGCTGCGCGTCGACGTGATCGCCTCGCGCGGTGCGGCGTCGGGCCTGATGCGTGGCTTCCACCGCGCGTACCCCGAGATCGAACTCGACGTCGTGATGCTGCTCGACATCGAGACGGCCGTCACCGCCATCGGGTCCGGTGCGATCGACGCGTCCTTCCGCGCCGTCGCCGCGCCCGACCGGCCTCTCCCCGAGGACATCGAGTCCGTCCGGGTGCTCGACGAGCCGCTCCAGCTGCTCACCGGTCCCGCCCACGCGCTGGCGTCCGCCCGGTCGGTGGCCCTCGCCCACCTCGCCGGACACCGGATCTGGATGCCCGGCATCATCCCCGGCAGCGAATGGGCCGCCTACTACGACGATCTCGTCGCCGAGTTCGGCCTCACCATCGAGGCGACCGGCCCGAACTTCGGTTCCGACGCACTCCTCGACACCATCGCCGACACCCCGGCCCTGGCCACCTTCATGGGCGGGCAGACCCGCCTCGTCTGGCCCGCCGGCCACGGTCTGCGCCGTATCCCGGTCACCGACCCGACACCCGTGTACCCGCACTCCCTCCTCTGGCACCGCGACAACCCCCACCCGGCCCTGACCACGCTCCGCGCCCACCTCGCCGCCACCACGGCCGACCACGACGCCGCCGGCACCTGGACGCCGAGCTGGGTCCTTCCGCGCTGAGCAGCGCCGCTTCAGCTCAAAAGGCCCGGACAGCGGCCACCCCGGCGGGTTACGGCAGCACCCAAGTGACCTCTGCGCCAGTGGAGTTGGCGAGGTCCGGCGTTCCGGTCGGTGCCCGATGCCTGAGTCCTCCCGTGAAAATGACGTGCCGTGCGGCGGCCGTTCGTCGACAATCCACGCGTGGCCACCATGAATGTCGACAGGACTGACCGCGGCTTGCCGCGCCGTTCCGCTCCGACCGCGCGGGCCGGAAACTCCTTCGGCACGATCCCGCCGACGGCACTGGTTCTGCTGGGCATCGTCAGTGTTCAGGTGGGCTCGGCATCGGCCAAGCACCTGTTCGGCGAAGTGGGCAGCTTCGGGACAGTCGCGTTGCGGTTGTTCTTCGCGGCAGCAGTACTGATGCTGTTGTGGCGGCCGGCGCTGCGTATGAGCCGTCGCGCGTGGACCGTGGTGCTCGGCTACGGCGTGACTCTCGGCCTGATGAACCTCTGCTTCTACCTGGCGCTGGCGCGGATCCCGCTGGGGATCGCGGTGACCGTCGAGTTCCTCGGGCCACTGATGGTGGCTCTGGCCGGGTCGAGGCGATGGCTGGACGCGTTCTGGGCCGTGCTCGCGGCGGGCGGTGTGGCGCTGCTGATGGAAGGACGCGGCGACCTCGACCTCGACGGTCTGCTGTTCGCCCTCGCCGCAGGAACGTGCTGGGGCCTGTACATCCTGGTCGGCGCGGCGCTGGGCTGCCACACCACGGAAGGCGATGGCCTGGCTCTGGGAATGGCCGTCGCGGCGCTGGTGGCTGTGCCGATCGGCGTGGCCGACAGTGGAACGGCGCTGGCTCAGCCGTGGGTCCTGATCGCGGGGCTCGGCGTGGCGCTGTTGTCGTCGGTGATCCCGTACTCGCTGGACCTGGAAGCACTGCGCAAGATCCCACCGCGTGTGTTCGGCATCCTGATGAGCCTCGAACCGGCGATGGCGGCTCTCATCGGCCTCGTCGTGCTCCAGGAGTCGCTCCACTGGTCGCAGTGGACCGCGGTGCTGTGCGTGGTGGCCGCGTCGGCAGGCGCCGCACGCGGCAGCCGCCCGGACGCCTGACCCCCGCTCCCCGCCCGGCGAGGCATGGCGGAGCGGGCCCGGGCGACGGACCGGGACAGAAGACTTCAACGCATCCTCCGGACGGCCGCCCATCACCTCGACGCCGGTGCTGTCAGCCCGCCCGCCGCGGCCCTCCTGGCCGCCGTCGCCCGCGCCCTGCTGCCTTGGCACGCTGCCCCGAATCCACCGGTCGCGGCCGCGGCCCCCAGGTACGGACCCGTGCCGGGGACGGCGGAAGGCGCGGCGCCGCCGACGAAGGCAGGTGAAGCCCTGCTCCCCGAGCTGACCTCCCTGTTCAGCGCCCTCGTCGCGACGAGGGCGTGCCGACACCGTCGCCTGCCCGGGGTGCGGGGGCAAGGACGGTCCGTGGACGGTGACTTGCGACTGGCGTCCGGTCACGCTGGACTGCCCCTGCGGCACGGTGGACCATCGGCACGGCCTCTCCTTCTCCGAGATGTGGCTCGTGCTGCCGGAGAGCTGACGGACCGTGTACGCGGGTAGGGTCGCGTACACGGGGCGGCCCCCTCGCTGCTTCACGGCAGGCAGGGTGCGTGCCCCGTCCCGGTTTCCGGCGAAGCGGCGCGCCGGACTGGCCGAACAGCTCAACTGACGGCTCCCGAAGGGCCGTACGGCCGAGGGGGCGACCGGACGCCAGTCCCGCGCGATGTGCAACCTCCGCTCTGGGACGGCGGCCCGCAAGGACGCAGAACTCGTTCGCCTCCGGGTCGGCACGCACCACCCGGCTCTCATCGCTCGTGTGGCCGACGTCGGCTTGCCGAGCGTCCAGGTCGAGCCGCGACGGACCTCTGCGTCCCGCTCCGCGTCGGTCGGATCTACGTCGATGAGGGGGCGCACGGCTTCGGGCACCAACTCCGGCCGGACGGGCGCCTGTCGACCGTGTCGGCTGTGTCCGCCATGTACGGCGCGGCCGGCGCGAACGTTCGGCGCCGTGGCCGCGTCATAGAGGCGGACCACCGCGAAGGAGGACTACATGACCGTCCACCGTCCCCGACCACGCACCGCGCTTCCGGTCGTCGCACTCACCGGGGCACTGGTGTGGTCGACCTCGGCCTGTGGCCACGACGCTGTCACGAGCTCGGCCCGACAGGAGAACACGGTGAGCGCCTGGAAGGAACCCGCTTCCTACAGCTACACGCTGGAGTCGAGCGAGGGCGAGCGCTCCCTGATCGGAAAGTTCCGCATCACTGTGCGAGGTGGAAAGGTGTCAAAGGTCGTGGGCCTCGACGACAGCGGACGACGCGTGGTGAAAGGCATGCCCGACGAGGTGCCGACCATCGGGGCGTTGCTCAAGCAGGTGGACCAGGCCCGACGCGACCACGCCGACACGGCCGAGGTGGCCTACGCGGCGGACGGTCACCCCGCGCGGATCTCCCTCGACCTGGACGAGAACGCCGTCGACGACGAAGCGCGGTACGTCATCAGCGCGTACCGCCTGAGCTGACTCGGGTCCTTCCCGCCGTGGCCCGCGCGGCTGCCGCAGAAGCCGATGCCGGGCCCTGCACCCCTGAGGCCGGGCCCTGCCGGGTGCTCCGGCAGGGCCCGGCCTCAGGGGCGGGGCGTCATCAGGACCGCGGCTTCACGGACAGGGCGTCGTCAGGCGGACTTGGCGGTCGCGCGCCGGTATCACCAGTGAGGGCTCGCCCTCCTCGGCATGCGCCGGGGAAGCGACGACCGCGGGAGCGACCGCGGCGGTCGCGGCAGCGGCCACGCAGGCCGCGGAGGTGCGAGGTGCTGGCGCACGGATGGGTCTCCTCGTCGAAACAGGCAGCAAGGCGACCGGAGGTTCGCCATCCGGTCACGTCTTGGACACCTGTAGGGCCTCAAGGATTATGCCGCTTGTTCGGGGAGAGGGAGACGAGGGACCGGGGCAAGGGCAAGGCCACGGAGGGCGTGGCGGTGACGAGCGGGGAGCTGCTCACCATCGCGCGCGGCAACGAGCATCGAAGCCCCAGGTCGGCGGCAGTCCAGCCGGTCGGCTGCCGCCGGGCCCTGGGGGGTCGGGTTTCCGCCTCTTCCGGCGACGCCTTCAGGCCGCCGGTCGATCCGCCCAGGCCTGCTCCAGCGCTCGGGTGAACCCCTGCGGCGCCTGGACACCGCTCACCCCGTAGCGCCGGTTCAGTACGAAGAAGGGCACACCGGTGGCGCCCAGTTCGGCCGCCAGTCGCTCGTCGGCCCGGACCTCGGCGGCGAACGCGTCCGGATTCTCGAGTACTTCCCGAGCCTCCGCGGCGTCGAGCCCCGCCTCGACGGCCAGACTCTGCTGAGTCCGCCTGTCGTACACCGAACGCTCCTCCGCGAAGTTCGCCCGAAAGGCGATGTCCATCAACTCGGCCTGCCGGTCACGCGTCTTGGCGAAGTGGGCGAGCCGGTGCAGGTCGAAGGTGTTCCCGAAGACACGTCCGCCGACGCGGTACCCCAGCCCCACCTCGCGCGCCATGGCCGCGGCCTGCTCCTCCCGGGCCACCTGCTGCTCACGGGTGCGCCCGTACTGCGCGGCGACCGCGTCGATGATCGGTACGTCACCGTCGGAGGCCTGGGGGTTCAGCTCGTAGGAGCGGTGGACGACCTCCACCTGGTCCCGGTGGGCGAACGCGGCGAGCCCTCGATCGAAGCGAGCCCTGCCGACGTAGCACCAGGGGCAGGCGATATCGGTCCATATTTCGACACGCATGTTCCACATCTCCTTGCGATTGCGCGGTAACGCTCTGCGATGGGGCGCCTTCTCCGCCGGGGAGGTCCGCTGACCGAATCCAATATAGACGACCGACCGTCTATTCATACCGCGCCGTAGTGCCGCGTCCGCGCCCTCCGACGCGCGAGGAACGACGGGGAATAGCGGCCCTCCACCCTCTGTTGCCCCATGCATTAGACAGATCTGTCTAATGCATGGGCGAGAGCCCTTGCACCAGTCCCGAAAGTGACCCATGAGTTCTGCATCCACTGCCAAAGCCGATGTCCCCGCGAGCCGCCGAGCCGCGTCCACGCCCGCGCACGCCCGCGCGAGGAAGCCGTTGCTGGGGCCGCTGGCCTCCGTCGGCCTGCTGGCCTCGATCCTCGTGTCACTCCTGGCCGCGTCGAGCGCGCCGACACCGCTCTACGCGATCTACCAGCAGCACTGGGGCTTCTCCCCCATCACCGTGACCGTCGTCTTCGGCGTCTACGCCGTGGCCGTACTGGCCTCCCTCCTGGTCTTCGGCAAGATCTCCGACCACGTGGGCCGACGACCGGTCCTCCTGACAGCGCTGCTGGGGCAGGCCCTCGCGATGGTCGTGTTCCTCACAGCCACCGGAGTGGGAGGACTGCTGGCCGCCCGCATCGTCCAAGGCCTGAGCACCGGAGCAGCGGTCGGCGCGATCGGCGCCGGGATGCTCGACATCGACCCACGCCGCGGCGGCTTCCTGAATTCCTTCGCACCGGCGATCGGGACCGCCAGTGGCGCCCTGGTGTCCGGTGTGATCGTCCAGTACCTTCCCGCGCCCACCCACCTCGTCTACGTCGTGCTGCTCGCGGTCTTCGTCCTACAGGCACTGGCCGTACTCGCTCTGCGCGAGTCGGTGAGCCGGAAGCCGGGCGCGCTGGCGAGCATGGCGCCCGAGATCAAGCTCCCCGCGGCCGCGCGCACCCCGGTGGCCATCGCCGCCCCCGTGCTGTTCGCGGTGTGGGCACTGACCGGCCTGTACGGCGCACTGGGACCGGCCATCGTGAGGACTCTGGAGCACTCCGACTCCGTGGTGTGGGGCGGACTGCCTCTGTTCGTGCTCGCCGGCTCCGCGGCGCTGGCCGTGGTGTTCCTGCGCCGGACCGCGACACAGACGGTCATGCTGATCGGCATCGGCACGCTGGTCGTCGGGGTGACGATCACCCTGGCGTCCATCGCCTCGGGTGCGGGTGGCGTGGTCTCCGTGGCCGGGTTCTTCCTGGGCGGCGCGATCTCCGGCTTCGGCTTCGGCAGTGGCTTCCAGGGCGGCATCCGCATGGTGATGCCGCAGGTCGCCCCGCACGAGCGGGCCGGCGTGCTGTCCCTCCTGTATGTCGTGTGCTATCTGGGTCTGGGCGTTCCCGCAGTCATCGGCGGCATACTGGTCGTGCACGGCGGCGGGCTCGTACAGACCGCCCGGGAGTACGGAGCCGCGGTCATCGCGCTGGCCTTCATAGCCCTGACCGGGCTCGTGGTCAGCGGCCGTCGCGTGGAGCGGGTCGCGGTGGTCCGGTCCCACCCCGAGCCCCGCGCGGTCGTGGCCGCCGCGCAGAGCCCGTGCGTGGCGGAAGCCGCCGCACAGGCAGAGTGAACCGGGCCGTCCGAAACGGGTGAGACGAGTGGCTATCAGGACCGTGCCGAAGGCGTCCGCGCGACAGCGCCTGCTCGACGCAGCCAACGAGCTCTTCTACAGCGAAGGCATACAGACCGTCGGCATCGACCGTGTCATCGAGCACGCCGGGGTCGCCAAGGCATCTCTCTACAACACCTTTCGGAGCAAAGAGGGACTGGTCTGCGCCTATCTCGACCTGCGCAGCACGCGCATTCAGGAGCGGATCGCTCGGACGCTGGCCCGCTGCCCGACCCCACGCGAGCGGCTGCTGGGTATCTTCGACGCCCAGGGTGAGGCGTTCGCCGAACCCGGATACCGCGGTTGTGCCTTCATGCGGGCCACGGCCGAGGCACCGGACGACGGCTCCGTCACCCGCGTAGCCGAGGCCCACCGGGCGTGGCTGCGCGGCCTGTTCACCGAACTGGCCGCCGAGTCCGGCTACGCCGATCCCGAGGCCCTCGCCCGCCAGCTGCACTGTCTGTACGACGGTGCCGCCCACTCCGCGCGCATGGACCGTGATCTCTCGGCCTCCGCCTCCGCTCGCGTCGCTGCTGCGGTCCTCCTCGACGCGGCACCTCTCGCCGAGACCGCCACGTCGGAAGGCCCCCGCACCGGCGGGCCCTCCGAGCCGACGGCGTGAGCAGGGCGGCCGCACCGACAGCGTGAGCAAGGCGGTCGCCCTCGCGCAGGCTGATCGGTGACACCGCGCGGCAACGGCGCGGCGGCCGGCGGCCGATGCTCGCCGGCCGCCGGAGAACACCAGCGTCCGGCGAGCACACCGCCGGTCGCTGTGCTTCCTGCCGCCGCGGCGGACTCAGGCAGTGACCGGTGTGAAACGCACCGGCATTTCCTTGGGACCGCTTGGTGGACACTCCTTGCCCGACCGGGTCGAACCCGTCGGCGAGGCGGAGGTCGGGCGTGGCGTCCAGCAGCTGGTTCACCCCCACCTCGACCTCCGCCTTGGCCGGCGGCGCACCGACACAGAAGTGCCGGCCGAGCGCGAAGGCGAGGTGGTCGGCGGCGGCCGAGAACCGCCGGCGCCGTGGGGGCCTGGAGGGCGGCGCATGCCCTGCGCCGCCTTGCGGGCGAGCGCGCATCGCTGCCCAAACCGTCGGGATACTCCGCCTCGACGCCGAGCGTCGGCCCCACGACCGGCAACTCACCGATCTGGTGGGTGAACTCATTCTGCGGTCACCGGAGTTCACGACCTGGTGGAACGACCACCGGGTGCTACGTTGCATGCACGGCGCCAGGACTCATCATCACCCCGTCGTCGGTGACTGGAGTTCGTCTTCGGGTCCTTCCGAGTTCCCGGGGACGCGGAACAGACCCTGTACGTCTACAACGTGGAACCGGGCTCACCGACCGAACAGGCGCTGCGACTGCTCGAGTCCTGGAACGCACCCGCCCCTGATCACAGGCCGTTTCGCTCCACTCCGCCCTCTGACTGACGCCCCGAGCAAACAACGATGGCTGCGCGCAGGTCGTGGAGGTCGCGGGTCATGAGGTCGGCAGAGGCTGTTCCGTCCAGACGGTCTTGCCGTCGTGGCTGTAGCGGGTGCCCCACCGCTCCGTGAGCTGTGCGACCAGGAAGAGCCCGCGTCCACCCTCGTCCGTGGTGAGGGCCCTTCGGAGGTGGGGGGAAGTGTGGCTGGCGTCGGACACCTCGCAGATCAGGCACTGCGCACGGATGAGGCGCAGGGTGACGGGGCCGGCCGCGTACCGGTAGGCGTTGGTGACGAGCTCGCTGGCGACCAGTTCGGTGGTGAAGGCCAGTTCCGCCAGCCCCCATTCGGTCAGCTTCGCCGTGGTCAGGTCCCTGGCGCGGGCGGCGGCGGTCACTTCCAGGGGGAGCTGCCACGAGGCGACGTTCTCCGGCGGCAGTACCCGGGTACGGGCGATAAGCAGCGCGATGTCGTCGTTGGGGGCGTGTCCGACGGGCAACAATCCTTCGATCACGGCGTGGCAGGTGCGGTCCAGAGGATCGGCGGAGCGGGCGAGACATGCGCGCAGATTCTCCAGCGCGGCGTCGATGTCACCGCTGCGCGCCTCCAGGAGGCCGTTGGTGAAGAGCGTGAGCAGGCTGCCCTCGGGGAGGTCGAGGTCGCACGTTTCGAACGGCAGTCCACCGAGGCCGAGCGGCGGCCCCGCCGGCAGGTCGAGCATGGTCACCTGGCCGTCCGGGGTGGACACGAGCGGTGCCGGGTGGCCGGCGCGTGCCAGGGAGCAGCGCCGGGAGACCGGGTCGTAGACCGCGTAGAGGCAGGTGGCGCCGAGCACCTGCTCCACCGCCGACCGGTTGCCGTCGGCGTTCGCCTCCAGCTCGGCGGCCAGCAGACCGACCAGGTCGTCCAGCCGGGCAACCACCTCGTCCGGTTCCAGGTCGAGGCTGGCCAAGGTACGCACGGCGGCGCGCAGGCGGCCCATCGAGGCCGCAGCGTGGATCCCGTGGCCGACCACGTCTCCCACGACGAGGGCCACCCGTGCCCCTGACAACGGGATCACGTCGAACCAGTCACCGCCGATGCCCGGTTCACCGCTCGCCGGAAGGTATCGGCAGGCCACCTCGACGGCCGGCAGGTCGGATACCGCGCTCGGCAGCAGACTGCGCTGCAGGGTCAGGGCGGCGCTCTGCTGCTGGGTGAAGCGGTGGGCGTTGTCGATGCAGACGGCGGCGCGCGAGGAGAACTCCTCGGCCACCGTGGCATCGTCGTCCTCGAAAGGCTCCGAATGGCGAGCTCGCCACAGGCTCACCACGCCCAGTGCCAGGCCGCGCGCCACCAGAGGCACCACGATCAGCGAATGAACGCCGAGCCCCAAGGCGACCTCGACCCGTCGCCGGTCCATTGCATACCACTCTGGACGGAGGGACAGCAGTCGTTCGAGAATCGTGCGGCGCTCGGCCAGGCACCGCGCCTGCGGAGACTCCGGTATGAGCGGGACCACCTCGCCCTCCTGGAACGGGACCCGGTGTTCCGGGGGCGCGAGGGCCACCCGGAACAGGGAACCTCTCAAACCCCGGGGCGGTTCGTCACCGACCGCCACCGGCTGCAGCAGATCCACCGAGCAGTAGTCGGCCAAGCCGTGAACGGCCACCTCGGCCAGTTCCCGGGCCGTCTGAGTCACGTCCAGTGAGGTTCCGATCCGGGCGCTCGCCTCGTTCAACAGCGTGAGTCTGCGTCGGGCTCGGTGGCGCTGAGTGACGTCCTCGATCGTCTCGGCCACACCGAGAACCCGGCCCGAGGAGTCTTCCATCCGGAACCCTGAGACGGACACCATCCGTTCCCGACCCGGATCATGCCGCGTCCGGGCCGACTGCTCCGTGAAGATCCACGGCTGGCCGGTCTCCAGGATCTGTCGTACCCGCTCCTCGGCCGGACCTGCGTCCTCGTCGACCATGAATTCGCGAGGGCGACGGCCCACCGGCGCCTCGGCAGGGACACCGCTTGCCTTTTCGATCGCGCGGTTGACCCTAATCACTCTCATGTCCGGGCCGTAGGTCACCAGACCGATCGGGGACCGGCGGTACAGACCATCCAGCAGCGCGCGGTCCCGCTGCCAGGCAATGACCTCCGCGGCAGGAGCACCGACCAGGATCCACTCCTGAGCGTCCCCGTCACGGGCGATCGCACGGGCCCGAAAGCCCATCTCCACCCGCTGTCCGTCGCGGTGCCGGACGGGCAGGACTCCGAACCAGCCCCCCGTCCTCATGGCGTCCACGACGACGGCCCGCGCAACGGGCAGGTCACGGGCGTCGATCAGGAGGTCCTGCCACGCCCGTCCGATCACTTCCTTGGCCGTATAGCCCAGCAGTTCCTGTGCACGTGAACTCCAGCCGACCACTGTACCGTGATCGTCGAGCACTGCCGAGGCGCCATGCCCGAGGGCGAACGGATCCTCCGGACTCTCGCTGAAAAGCATCGACGGCGTCCCCATAGCCTCCACCTTGCCTCCGTGACTCCGATGTTCCTCTCCCCGGTCGCGGTCCGCGACTCTCGCGTCCTCTCGGCTCGGCGGTTCGGCGGGGGCGGCATGGCGGCGCTGAGCGCGTGCGAGGAATGGGGCCACCGTCGTTTCCGTCGTTGTTCTCGCAGCCGGCGAGAGTGCTGGCGTGCGCGTCGGCAACAGCCGCGGTGATGATGTCGGCGCGCACGATCCCCCTGGAATGATCGTGCTGAGGACCTCCCACGGCTTGCACCCACCACGCGTCTCGGCCGCATCCACCTCCTGCTCGGCAGGCAGTAGCAAGGGCTGACGGGCCGTCATTCCCGAACGGAAAACACCTCATTCCGATCCCAGTCCTTAGGGGCGCTGTGGGGGGTGGAAGCACCAAGGCACTGCGGAGCGTCGCCGCGGCCGGAGAGATCTCCCCGTTGTTCCGCGAGCCGCTGGCGAAGGTCTGCGACCGGATCGGGTGCTGCGGGAGACCGTGCCGGTCTGACGACCCCGAGCGCGGGCCGGCTCGCCGGCCGCCGGCGCACCGCCGCCCGGGCCACCGTCGAAGCCGGCCGGTCGCGTCAGAGCGGCTCTTCGGTGAGGCACCGGTCAACGGCCGTGCCCGGACGCGTGGGAGAACCTAGGCTGAGAGGGCTCGGGGCCCGCCGTGGATGTCTGCGATGCCTTGGAGTATCTGGTCCAGCGCGATCAGCTTCGGTCTGGTCACTTCTCTGAAGTAACGACTCGATATGCGATAGCCAGGGATCTTGGGGTGCGATGGGCCCTGGCGGTCCTGCGAGGGTGCCTTCGGGAATCATGAGTTCGCAGGTTGATGAGGTGTCGCGTGTTCCGGACGGATGCGGGCCGCTGTCACTCTGCGTCAACTGCGGATGGGAGTTCACCGGTCCCAAGTCCGTAGTGGAAGGACGAGGGCCGGTCGATCCAGGGACAGCCCCTCGTGGTGCTGCAGCAGCCCCATGCCGAAGTCGACCTCCAGGGCTGTCCCGTCCTCCTGGGCCGGCACCATCTGCGTCGCGTCCTGCGTCGACGGGGTATCAGTGTCAGGACGCTGCGGGACCAAGGGCGAGGAGGGCCCGCAGCGACCGGGTGGGCTGCGGCGTGCCCCGCCAGATCAGTGCCTTGCGGTAAGCGAGGGAGGGACTGACCGGGACGGCACTGACTCGGGGGTTACCAACGAGAGCCCGGTCGGTACTCACCGTCAAGGAGACCCCGACGCCCCCCTCCACCAGAGCGACGTGGAGGGCCCCGTCGTTGGTCGCGTACCGGGTGCTGAAGTCGATGCCGGCGGCGTCGAACGCGGACTGCAGCCATGGCCTCAGTCCGCTGTTCTGGCCGTAACTGATCAGGGTCTTTCCGGACAGCAGCTCGATGGGGATTGCCTTCCGACCTGCCAGCGGGGAGTCCGCCGGGACGACGGCCACGATCTCGTCTTCGAGCATGACCACACTGCGCATGCCCTGAGGCAGGGAATGCTCTGGCAGAGCCACCACGGCCGCGTCCAACTCGCCGTTCCCGACGCGCGAGATGAGCTCGGCGCTGCGCCCCTCGACGAGCTGCACGGCGACGCCCGGATACTGGCGGTGGAAGCCGCCCAGGAGCGCGGGCAGACGGGTGTGTTCGACCCCGTCCACGGCGCCCAGGAGGAGCGTGCCGGTGACCAGAGCGGTGCGGGAAGCGAACTCGGCGATCACCCTGTCCGCGTCGGCGAGAGTCCGGCCGGCCATGGGCAGCAGCACCCGGCCGGCCTCGGTCAGCCGGACACTGCGCGCGTTGCGTTCGAAGAGCGCTTCGCCGAGTTCCTTCTCCAGGGAGCGGATCTGGTGACTGACGGCGGGCTGTGCGACCGACAGCCGCTCGGCGGCGCGGGTGAAGCTCTGTTCCTCAGCCACAGCGACGAAGAACCGCAAGGTTCTCAGTTCCACGATCATTCACCTCATTTATTACTGGAATCAAAAATTGGTCTTTGACCTCTGTGCAACTTATCTTCAATGTTGAGGCATGGCAGAAGCGATACAGGCGTCGAAGCGCCTTGACGGCGTTGGTCCGAAGACTGCGGACACCTCTGACCGGACCGGACTCAGCAACAGGCACGTGACGTGCGGAGTGAGCCGCCAAGGTCTTCACCGTGGACGCCCGCCGACGACTGGCGCGAGCACCCCGTCCGCCCTGCACAGCAGACTCGTGACCTGCAACTTCGGATGCGCGGTGCTCAATGCACTGTGGGCACATCGGCGGTGCACTGACGGGCATGCGCTCCGGTCCACCGGTTTCTAGAGTGATGGCATCCGAAGAAGGCGAGCAGATGCCGTGTCCGACGCCGTGGAACCGGGATCCCGGTGCCGGAACCCGCGGCGACGGTCCGCCCGCACCACCTCCTCGCCCTGCCGCCCCGTCGAAGGCCACAAGGCGGTCGCCGGATTACCGAGGGCGGTCGAACCGGCAGTGTCCGGTGGGCCTTCCCCTGCACAAGCCGGCCCGGCTCCAGCCGTGGCCCTCGCTGAAGGAAGCAAGCAATGAGTGATTCGAAGAAGGTCCTGTCCGATCTGGTCCTGTCCACCTCGACGGAACACGCCCCGCTCGACGCGCCCTGGGACGCGATCGACATCGCCGACTGGCTGCTGAACCTCCCGGACAAGGAATACCAGCGCTGCGCTCCGCCCGACCACAAGGCGGCCGGCTACACCACGACCGACGACGGCCGGCCGATGTCGATCAACGTGGAGATGATCGGCACCGGGCTGGTGATCCAGCACTACGTCGCCGAGATCGCCGAGAAGCATCACTGTCACATGGTGTCCCTCTCTGATGTGCTCACCCCGCGTGGCTGGACGACGGTCCAGGTGATCTGGGACCTGTCGGCCAAGGACAACGGCGACGGCACCGTCACCTACACCAACCAGGTCACCAGCCACCCCACCCAGGAATTCATGGAGTTCAACGAGAAGAACGGCGGCACCTTCGAGGAGGCCGCGGCCGCACGGCAGGCCGCCTCCGGTGATCACAACCGGCGGGAAACGCCCCTGTTCGCCGCGAGCATCGCGCGCCACGCCCTGGCACGGAGCTCACGATGACCACGCAGGCGGACCCGCATTCCACGCCTCCGTCGCCCCGCGAAATGGCCCGTGCCTTCACCCCGGCCCTCACCGAGTTGGTGGAGGACCCCCTGTACAGCAAGGTGTGGGCAGATCCCGCCCTCAGTCCCCGGGACCGCAGCATCGCCACCGTCGCCGCGGTCGTGGCGCTCTACCGCCCCGAAGAGCTGCCCGCGCAACTGCGGCGCGCCGTCGACAACGGTGTGACACAGGCCGAGCTCGGAGCGATCATCACGCACATCGCGTTCTACGCGGGCTTTCCCGCAGCCATCAGCGCCTCGGCCATCGCGGCCCGCACGCTCCTGGACTGAGAACGCGCACCCCGCGTTGGCGCTGCCATACGCCGGCCTGGTTCCAGTCCGCCAGCCGGCGCCAGCACGTCATGCCCGAGCCGAAGCCGATCTCCTGCGGCAGGTACCGCCAGGGAATGCCCGTGTACAACACGAAGAGGATCCCGCACAGCACCCGCCTGTCATCGAGCCGCCGACGTCCCGGAAACCGGAAACGCCGCTCGACCGCCGGTAGCAGCGGCTCGACCCGCTCCCAGAGTCCGTCCTCGATTTCCCACGGCCTGCGCCCACCACGCGTCTCGGCCGCACCCACCTCATGCTCGGCAGGCAGTAACAAGGGCTGACGGGCCCGTCTCGCGAGCTTCTCGTAGCAGGTGAGAAAGGCTGCGAGGCCGAGGAAGGCGGGGAAGTGGGAGCCCTTTCGGTCGTACCGGACGGTGAGCCGACGGTAGCCGAAGAGTCAGGCGATCGATCGCTCGATCTTCCAACGGTGTCGGCCGAGCCGCTCGCTCGATTCGATCCCAGGGCGTGCGATGCGCGGGACGAGCCCTCGCTCTCGCACCTGATGGGGCGACACCGAGGCCAAGAGCGACAGCGGCACCGGCGTCACCGGCTGAGGGACGAGGCGTCCCCCATGACGATCACGGGGTGCCGAGCGGGTTCGAGGGCACGCAGCAGCGCTCGCATGTTCTTCCTCCGCAGGCTCACGCATCCGTGTGTGGGGCCGCCATGGTCGACATGCAGCCATATGTAGCCGCCCTTTCCCGCGCCTTGCGGGTGGGTCCCGTCGAGGGGTGATGTTCCGGTCAGGCGGTTGTAGTTGATGGCGACCACGTAGTCGAAGGTGCCCGTCAGTGATTCGCCCCGGAACCCCAGACCGCCGGCGGTGAAGGCCGGCGAGTGGTGGTATGGCAGCTTGGTGCCGGGATCGGCGAGCCGTCCGCCCGCGTCGGTGAGGGAGAACACACCGATGGGTGAGTGGAGGTCGTCCATATGGTGGTCGTCCGTCCAGCCCCTGAGGGCGTTGTGGGCGGGCCAGGTGGGTCCCGGCTCCCAGCCCGCGCCCGTGCGCTCGTACAACACCGCCTGCGCGACGGAGGAGTTCTTGGCCTCGCCGGTGACGAGTACGACCTGACGTGTTCCGGCGGGAATCCTGGCCAGCGTGTGCGGGCCAAGACCGGGCAACTGCGCGGGGACCGAAGCAGTGGGGGCTTCGCCGCTCCCGTCCCCATGCAGGGGCATGGGCTGTCTCGTGCCGGGACCAGCCGTGGCAGCGTGCGCTTCGAGCGCCGCGGGACGGACCGCATCGGTTGTTCCGGCGCCCGAGCATCCGGCGAGGTTGACCGTCAGCGCCAGGACGGTGCCGGGTATGAACAGGCGGTGCGGGCGCCGGCCACCGCGGCTGCCGGCCGGGGGCTCGTCCGGCGGGGCAGGGAGCGGAGCCCGCCGGGACGGACGGTGCGTGGATGACGTCATGATCCTCAACCTGGGTGAACCCGTGCGTGGGTGGTCGGCCTGGGGACGCACTCATCCCATCTGGCGTGTTGGGTCGGTGAGTTGACTGAGCGTGCGTCGGCGGCGAGGAGCGGCGCGGGCCGTGGGGGACGGAACAAGTACGCCGTCCGCCGCCGAGTCACGGAATTCGAGCCGGCGGTCTCGGGCTGCGCCGGCGAGAGCGTGCCTTCAAAGCGCTTCGACTGCCGTGAGGAGAAGCCAGGTCGGAGACCTGGTGCGCATCTCTTCTCCGGCCGGTCAGCCTTCCTCGGCATTCGCCGGTACGGTGATCTGCCGGTCCGCCCACTCCATCTGGGTGGTCGCCTCGAAGTGCATCGTTGCGCCGGACTTCAGCCCCGCGTCCCGTGCGACGGCCGACGGTTCTACCAGCACACTCTGATCGGACAGCAGGGCCCCGGTGGCGGGGTCCACCACCAGCCGCTGCTCCACGTCCCCCAGGACCGTCGTTGCCCTCACCGGGAGGGTGATGGCAACGCCCGCGCGTCCCAAGGGATCGGTGGCGGGGCCCTCGACGTGGATGTCGGGCAGGTCTGCGAGCACTCGGTAGGCGGCCGCCCGGGTACCCGGTCTCACCGGCATGGTGATGAGGTTGGCGATCTGGCGCAGCATCCAGGCGGTGCGTCCGTCAGCGCCACCGTCCTGCCGATACAGCCGGACCAGTTCCTGGCGCAACGTGCCGGTGTCCGTGGGCAGTGCGCGCAGGTCGTGGTAGGAGACGTTGTTCGGACCGAGGGCGTAGATCTTGTTGCCCAGGTTGGTGTGCATGACCATCGGTCGGCTGGTTCCGACGGTGAGGCGCACCTTGAGCCTGCTGTCGGCCTTCACCTGGCTTTCCACCTGATGCGGCGAACCGGCGTCCCGCCACCGTGCCAGGTCCGCAGCGGTGCGTGGTGCGGTCCTCGCGTCCAGACCTGAGACCATCAGGCTTCGGGTACCCGAGCGCACACCCACCGACCACTTCTCGGTGGAGGTGCTGCGCAGGGTGTAGCGCCGTCCCGGCTCGCCGACGACCTCCACATACTCCGAACGTGTGGTCACTTGCCAGTACGTGCCGTCGGCCGCCGAGGTCTCCGCCGCCTCCGCCACACCGAGCAGTTCCATACGGTCGTTCAGCGTGGCGGGTGCGCTGGACGGCGGTCGCGTGCCCGCTGGAGCGCTCGTGGTGTCGCCCGCGTCCTGCCGGACGAGGACGCTGAGCACGACCGCTGACGCCGCGACGGTCGCGACCGCTCCGAGCGGCAGGAGTCGGGGGCGAAACCGGACCGGGGACACCGAGGACGTGCCGACAGGGCTCTCCCGCGATTCGGCTGTGATGTGCGCCAGGTCCTCACGCTGCCGGGGCGAGTCGGCCAACAGGTTCGGGTCCAGCTCGGCGGGCCGGGCTGCCGCGAGCGTCTTCATGACGTCCTGTCGACGCGCGGTTCGCCCGTCGGCCTTCGATGCCTTCACGTGAGTACTCCCTCGGTGTCGGTGTGGCGCACGGAGCGGGCGGGCGGTGCGGACACGGCCTCCATCGCCCGTTCCAGTCGACGGCGGGCCCGGTGCAGCCGGACGGTCAAGGTCGCGGTGGTACAGCCCAGGACCCTTGCGGCGTCCTTCGTGGTCAGTCCGTGCCAGGCGATCAGGGTCAGCAGTTCACGGTCGGCGTCGGACAGACTCGCCAGAGCCTGGAGTGCCGCCTCGCGGTCGGCCAGGTCCGTGGCCACGTCCGTGGCCTCGTCCCGGCCGGCCGTGGCGATGCGCTGTGCCTCCCGGGAGGCGAGGGCGTACTGGTGGCTGTCCCGACGGCGCAACTCGCGCACCAGATTGCGGGCCACGCCCAGCAGCCAGGGCAGCGCGGGGTCCGGGAGTTCCCCCCTTCGTCTCCAGGCCACGGTGAACGTCTCGCTGGTGATGTCCTCACCGACATGACGCCCCACCTGACTCGTGGCGTAGGCGAGGACGCGTGGGTAGCACTCCTCGTACACGTCCCGGAAGCGTTGAGCTTGGGTCACGCGCCGTCTCCTCGTGTCGGCTCTTTCAACAGGTAATGCGCGTGACGGCCGGGTTATTACAGGCTGAGTGAACGATTTTGTTCGATGGCCTGCCGCTGCTTCGAAAGGGGGGTGTGCTTCGTGCGCTGCCCCCATGACCGCCGGCGCCCGCGGCCACCGGTGGCCGCGGGCGCCAACGATCGTGCGCGTTGCCTCAGCTGAAGTCGGGCGCGCTGCCGCGCGTGCGCTTGATCTCGTAGAAGCTCGGCGTGGACGCGACCGCGAGGACGCCGTCCCACAAGCGGGCGGCATCCTCTCCCTTGGGTGCGGGGTTCACGACGGGGCCGAAGAATGCGACGGGATCGCCGCCCGCATCCTGACCGGGAACGGCGATGATCGGGCTGCCGACGTCCTGGCCGACCAGGGTGATGCCCCTGTGATGGGACGCCCGCAATTCCTCGTCGTACTGCTCTGTGTCGCCGGCCTCGGCCAGGTCCACCGGCAGCCCGACCTCCCGCAGCGCGGCTTCCAACGTGGCCCGGTCCTTGGGCTGCTGCTGCAGGTGGTAGCGAGTGCCCAGCGCGGTGTAGAGGGGTTCCAGTACCTCGGGACCGTGCTTGAGAGCAGCAGCGGTCAGGACACGCACCGGCGCCCACGCCTCGCCCATCAGTACCCGGATGCGCTCGGGCAGCTCGTCCAGGCGGTTCTCGTTCAGGACCGACAGGCTCATCACGTGCCACGACACCTGAACGGGCCGAGCCTTCGCGACGTCCAGCATCCAGCGGGAGGTGAGCCAGGTCCACGGGCACACGGGGTCGAACCAGAAGTCGACGGGTGTAGGGGAATCGGGAGAGGTCGATGTACGCATGGGGACTCCAATCGCCGCTGCTGAAGGTGCCGTTGTGAGCCGATGCCGACCGATGGCCGTCAGGCGGCAGCCAGGTCCGCATCGGCGAGGGCGCGGCCACCAGGTCGCCGCTCTCCCGTGATGACGTAGGTCTGGCTCATGAGCCCTCCGGCAGACCGTGCGGTCGCGACGGGCACGACACCTGATAATTAGCCGACCGGTCGTCTAATATACCAAACAGGCGACAGCCACTCGGGAACTCCCGGTCACCGATTCCCGAGCGCGCCGCCACGGCGCCGGCCTGCACACCGAACGCCGTGACGGAAAGGAAATCGGCCTCTCACGATTCCCGCGGACGGGGACTACCCGGCGACACGCTCCGTCCGCACCCCCGAAGCAGCCCCACCCGCCTTCATTTGAGGATCTCCAGCAGCCGGTCCCCCAGGATCGCGGCGGAATGAGGGTTCTGTCCGGTGACGAGGTTCCGGTCCTCGACCATGTACGGCTCCCAGATCGGACCGCGGCTGAAGTCGACGCCCACCTTTTCCTTGAGGTCGGTCTCGAGCAGCCACGTCGACCTGGAAGCGAGTCCGACGGCTTCTTCTTCCTCATTCGTGAAGCATGTGACCCGGTAGCCCTTGAAAGGCGACTCGCCATGGATCCTGGTGGCCAGCATCGAGGCGGGCGCGTGACACACGATCGCCAGCGGCCTGCCCGAGGCGAGCTGGGCCGTCAGCAGCCGTCCCACGTCCGCGTCGAACGCCAGGTCAGCCATCGGACCGTGGCCACCGGGCAGGTACACGGCGTCGTAGTCCTCCAGGCGGACATCCGACAGCTTGAGCGGCCGACGCATCACTTCCGCGGAACGGATGATGGCCTCCAACTCCAAGGCCCCTTCCTCGCCACCCGCCATGGAAGGACGCAGGCTCATCATGTCGACGTTCGGGACCACCCCGTTCGGTGTCGCGACCACTACCTCATGGCCGGCTTCCGTGATCTTCTTGTACGGCATCGCGAACTCTTCGGCCCAGTACCCGGTCGCGTACCTGGTGCCGTCCTTGAGCACCCAGTACGTCGCCCCGGTCACGATGAAAAGGACTTTCGCCATCGCACTCCACCTCCTCGCCCCCGCCCTCCCCGCGGCGGGGCCCAACTGACTTCCAGCATGTGACCAGATCCGGTGCGGTCGCCCCGGTATGGCTGGGCGACAGCTGAAACTCCTCCCGTTCCGTCGAGTCGGAACGCCGACGCGTGAAGCGCCGGCCTGTGCACGTCCCGCGGCATGTCCCGGCTCAGGCCGGGAATCCGAACACGGGCGTAAGAGTGGCCCGCGCCAAGCCGTGGGCGACGAGCCGGAAGCCCGGCCGGGCAGGAGTCGCCTCCGCAGTGACGTCGAGCGTGGGGACGTCCAGCGCGTGGACTACGCACATGCAGCGGTGAGGGGCGTCGCCTGGCGGGGGTGCTGCGCCGAGGCGGCCACGCCGACCGGCAGTCGTTGACCGGCACCTTGGCCGGAGCCGGCAGACTCTTCGCGCCGACGTCGCCCGCACCGGCAGACAGTTCGTTCACCGACGCCGGAATGTCGTGGACGACCCGGTGCCGGAACCCGCCGACCGTCAGCGCGTCCGGGTCGAAGCAGGTGACCGCGAAGCTCGGCGTCCCGGCGGGGTGACCGCTCCAAGCCAGCCGCGGCGAGCGGTCCCGTCCCGGCCCGCCGAAGACGGCACCGCTCCGAGCCACTCCCAGCGACTCCCGGCCGGTGATCTCGGCGCTGCGCAGCTCGAACGTCGGCACCGGGGGCAACAGACTGCAGGGGTCGAGCGAATGAGACATACCCGTCTCCGTGCTCATGGCCGCCGGATGGAGACCTGGGGCGGCCCGCCCCGGCGTTCACGGATCCACATGCGGTAAGCGCGAACTCTTCGGCCCGATAACCGGTCGCGCACGTGATGCCACATTGAGCACCCGGTACGTCACCTCGGTCACGATGACGGGCACTCCACCATGAGGCATCACCTCCTCACCCCTATTTGACAATTCAGGGATGATTTGAACGGCTACCAGCCTAGGTACGACTCCGCCCAGGCGCATGTGGACAGACGTTCCACGGCGCCTCTGCCGGCGGCGCAGTGCGGCCGCGCAGCGTGCCGTCGGATCCGGCCGGCCGTGCGGCGCCTGCGTGCGATGGACACCGCGCCGATGCCGACCAGCCGCGACCGCGAGACCGGCACCCGCAACGACGGGAGTGCCGCTCGATGTGATCGCGTGGCACCCTATGCACTGCCCAGCGGGGCGATCGCGTTCTCACACACGGGTGCCCTGCGCGCCGGGGCGCTGCTTCCGGGCGTCGACTACGGCCCGCTCCAACACGGCGGTCCAGTTGATGACCGTGCCGGGCTTGATGCCGTCGGCCTGCTTGACCTGGACAGCGCGGCTGCCGAGATAGGCGTATGTCTTGGGGTCGAAGATCCACTCGGTGCGGTCGCCGCTCTTCTGGTCGACGTGGGCCAGGGCGATGCCCTCGCGTCCCGCGGCGTCCTTGGCATGGTCCACCACCACCACCCCGGGGATCTTGGCCGCGGCCCGGTACAGCGCCACGTTCAGCTTCGCCGGTGCGAGCTGCTCCGCCAGCAGGTCGCCGACCGTGGTGAATGCCTCCTGGTCCGGGGAGTTCCCCTGGCCCTTGGTCTCCTTGTAGATCTTCTTCAGCAGGGCGTCCGGGTCGGTGGGCAACGTCTTGAGGTAGTCGTAGGAGGCGGCGCCCAAGCTGGGCTCGACGTCGCTGTCGAGGGTGACACCGCCCTTGGGCTTGTAGCCGGGCTCGTCCAGCCAGCCCTGCTTGCCGTCGGGCGAATTCCAGACCTCACGGATGTGCAGGGGCTCGACCAAGGTCCTGGAGTCGTCCGCGTCGGTGTGCGATTCGAGGAGGTAGGAGACCTTGCTCTTGATGTAGATGTACTGACCCGGGCCGGGTTCGGGCGTCTTGCCGGCCGAGGCGGCGGCGGCGATGCGCTCGACGGTGGAGGCGAGCCGGGCGGTGCTGCCGGGCTCGATGCGGACGACCGGCGCTTCGACCGGGGGCGGGGTGGCCGTGGCAGGGCCGGTGCCCCCGGAATTGGTCAGCGCGGTGAAGGCGAAGGCGCCGGCCAGGGCGGCTGCGACCGGGACACCGATCAGCAGGACACGGCGTGCCGGGCGGCGGGCCGGCGCGGGGGCGGATGCGGGGGCGGTGCGCTGGATCTCGCTCATCAGGTGCTCCTCGAGAAGCAGGTGACGGTCGAGCGACAGGTGCGGGTCTCCGGGCGTCGGCAGCAACCGAGCCAGCTCCGCGTAGTCCAGCGGCTCCTCGCGCCGCGACTTCTTGCGGGTCATTCGGACCTCTCCTCGTACGACTCGTGTGACCGGGCCGCAGAAGCGCGGCCGCCCTGTACTTGTCCGTTGCGCGGCAGCGGTTCCCTGCGCTTTCTCAGTTCTTCCTCGGCCAGCCTGCTCAGCCGTCTGCGGGCGCGGGACAGGCGCGAGCGCACGGTGCCGACCGGGACACCGAGCACGGCCGCCGCCTCCGCGTAGCCGAGCCCGGACCACACGCACAGCGTGAAGACCTCGCGCTCACTCCGGCGCAGCTTCTTCAGCGCCCGCTGGGCGGCGGCCAGCTCGTCGGCATCGGCCATGCGCCCGACGAGTTCGTCGGCGAAGTCCGGGACCGCTTCCTTGGCCGGCAGCCGCTGCAGGGCCCGCTGGTGACGGCGCGCCGCGCGGGTGGTGTTGCGCAGTACGTTCACGGCGATGCCCATCAGCCAGGGGCGCGGGCTGTCGCCCTCGTCCCGCAGCTTGGCGCGCAGCCGCCACGCCTCCAGGAAGGTCAGCGAGACGATGTCCTCGGCAACGGTCCAGTCCCCGGTCACGCGCACCGCGTGCCGGTGGACCAGTCGGGCGTGGTCACGGAAGAGCTCGCGGAATGCCTCGGGGTCGCCTGCCCGTATCCGGGTGTGCAATGAGTAGTCCACGTCAAGCCTTGTCCAAACGGCGGGGCGGGTTCCCGTGGCGTGGGTCACACGGTCCGAAGACATGGGGCTCTGCGGCCGACTCGCGCATCGCGCTTCGGTTGCTCCTGTCAGGCAATCGCCCACAGGACGCGCTCGGCCACCACGATCCGCAACCGCCGGGACGAATGGATCCGGCTCGGCGTCTTCACCCAGTTCCAGCGCGTCGCCCTACGACCGCATCGTAGGACCCGTCTCAGGATCCGGAGCACCGGGCCGGGTCGATCCCGAGACGACCAACCGGGCGTCACCACCTTGATGGGTGACGAATCGTCTTGCCGTGATGATCTCACCCCGTTCAACCGGTGACGCCGGGCCGGGCAGCGCCATGCGGACGGCACCCCCTCGATGACGGCGGTGACGCGATCACGCTCGGTGCCACCGCTCTTCACGTGCGTCACCATGGCCCCGGGGTCCGCCAGGGCCTAACGTTCACGCAGCCGGTGCGGGTGCGCGTGATAGACGCCGAGGATGCGCACCTCGGACGAGAAGAAGCGCAACTCCTGCAGGGCGAGGTCGACTCGGGAATCGTCGGGGTGCCCCTCGATCTCGGCATAGAATCGACTGGCGTTCAGCCCCGCGCCCATCTGGTAGCTCTCGATCTTGGTGAGGTTGACGCCACTGCTGGCGAAGCCGCCCAGCGCCTTGTACAACGCGCTGGGAATGTTCCGCACGGAGAAGAACAGACTCGTCATCGTCGGCCGATGCGAGACGGGGGTCAGTTCGGCTTCCCGGGACAGGACGACGAACCGCGTGGTGTTGTCGGGATCGTCCTCGACGCCCGACCGCAGCACATCGAGGCCGAACAGCCGCGCTGCGGCGGGCGGAGCGAGCGCCGCGTGCCGGTGGTCGCCCAGTTCCGCCACTTCACGCGCCGCCCCTGCCGTGTCGTCGCTGACCCGGGTGCGCCAGCCCCCCTCACGCAGCACCTTCCGGCACTGGCCCAGCGCGTGCACGTGGCTGCGTACACACTCCACCTGATCGAGCGACGTCCCCGGCACACCCATCAGGTCGAAGCGGATGGGCAGGAAGTACTCCGCGACGATGAACAACCCCGACTCCGGCAGCAGATGGTGCACATCGGCGACGCGTCCGGCCGCGGAGTTGTCGACCGGGATCACGGCGACGTCGGCGGAGCCGAGGGTGACCGCGTCCAGGGCCTGCTCGAAACCGGTGCAGGCCAGTTCGGCGCCTTCGGGATACAACGCCCGTGCGGCGGTGGACGAGTTGGAACCGGGTTCACCCTGATATGCGACGGTGGTCACCGTGTTGAGCCTTCCGTGTGGCGGACGTTGCTGTGGGGCGGCAGGAACTCCACCGCGAACCGCATGCACAGGAGTATCGATGCCGAGTCCTCGATCAGAGACACCACGGGGATGCCGTGCCGTCCGTACTGCCGAAAGATTCTCAGGAATCGAACCGTCGCCGGACCGGGCGGACTCCCGGGCCAGGGGACTCCCGGACCGGAAGCCCGGCCTCTCGGCCCGGTTCGACACACCACGTCGAAGCGCCGGAGCACGACGCCCCAAGTGACCGCACGGGCCGGCGGCGCGCTCCGGCATTCCGCGTCGAAGGTTCCCCAACTCGTGGGGGTCACACCGCATCGCCGCTCAGAAGCAGGCGCCGTCGTGCCCTGAACGCGACGGGCGACTCAACCGACCCGGCCCGGGTCGTTTGGGTGCGACTGCACAGGCGTGACCACCGCGGTCATCCAGGGCCACAGCGGCAGGCTGCCGAGCACCTTCTCGCGCAGCTCCGCCTCGTCGTCGGCACTCCACACCCCGACGCTGCGAAGCTCACCGACCGGACGCCACAGCCGGAACAGGTGCCCCTGGGCAGCAAGCTCCTTGGCCCGTACGGCTTCGGCGGCCCGGCGCCTGTCGACCTCCGCCGGGTCGGTCCCCTCGGGCACCGTCGTGGTCAGCTCGACCAGGAACTCTTTCATGCTCTTCCTCTCACGGATCCACTGCGCGAACGTCCCGGATCCACTGCGCGAACGAAGGATCCGCCGCCGGGCATCACCGGACGGCGGAATACTGACGTCCGGCGGAAGGGGCACCTTCGAGGCCCCTTCCACCAGGACGCCGACCAGTGCCGCGGACGTCAGGCCGCCGCGGCCTTGAGGGCGCCGGCGACCTTGATCACGCGCTCGGCCTGGATACGGGCGGCGGCACGCGCGACGTCGTCCACCGGGTTGGCGCCCTGGCCGTCGACGTGGGAGGTGCCATACGGGTTGCCGTCGACGAACTTCTGCGGGTCGGTGAAACCGGGCGTGACGGTGAGCCCGCCGAAGTGGTGGATCGAGGTGTAGAGGGAGAGCAGGGTCGCCTCCTGACCGGCGTGCGCCGTGGCGCTGGAGACGAAGCCGCTGTAGACCTTGTCGGCCAGCTTGCCCTCGGCCCACAGGCCGCCCAACGTGTCCATGAACTGCTTCAGCTGGGCGGAGACGTTGCCGAAGCGGGTCGGCGTGCCGAACAGCACGGCGTCCGCCCACTCGATGTCCTCGGGGGTGGCCTCGAGTACGTCGGCGGTGGCCGCGTGGTGGGCGGCCCAGGCGGGGTTTGAGTCGATGGCCGCCTGAGGCGCGAGCTCGGCGACCTTCAGGAGACGAACGTCGGCGCCGGCCTTGACGCCCGCGTCGTGGAGTTCCTTGGCGATCTCACTGATCGTGCCGGTGGAGGAGTAGTAGACGATGGCGAGCTTGACGGGAGTGGCCACGAGAGCGCTCCGTTCTGGGAAGTTACGGGACGGGCGACTGACTAGCCGACCGGTCGCCTAAGCTAGACGACCGGTCTAGTAACGTCAAATGCGGTCGACCCGGGAACGCGAAACGTGCCCGCCATCGGGGGGCGCGGACGTCGAACTGGTCGCCTACCAGGCGATATAGCACCTCTCTGCCTACCTACCCCCGGTGCGTCACCGCGCCCCGCGGCCGCACGGTCGCCTGTTGTTGCTACTCTACTTTAAGACGACCGGTCATTTAGTGCGTGGGCGCGCAAGCGGTCCGCCGCGCGTGCGCCGCCACGCCCGGGACCGCCCCCCTCGCACAACGAACCCCCGCAACACTCAGGAGCAGTCATGACCACCTACCGGGCCTTCGAGGCCACCGGAGTCCACAATCTGCAGTTGGTCGAGCGCGAACTGACCGCCCCCGCACCCGGGCAGGTACGCCTGCGGGTGGAGACCTGCGGCGTCTGCCACACCGATGTCCTGGCCGTGGAGGGCCTGCGCGGCGACCCCTCGCGCCCCATCGTTCCGGGACATGAGATCGTCGGTGTCATCGATGCCGTCGGCACCGGCGTCACCGCTTGGCAGCCCGGCGACCGAGTCGGCGTCGGCTTCCTCAACGGGCAGTGCTGGGAGTGCGAGCCGTGCCGCCGCGGTGACTTCGTGAACTGCCTGAACCAGCAGCAGACAGGGACCACGACCGACGGCGGATACGCGGAAGTGGCCTACGCCCGGGCCAGCGGGCTGGTGCGCGTCCCCGAGGGCATCTCGGCGATCGACGCCGCTCCGCTGCTGTGCGCCGGTCTGACCACCTTCATCGCCCTCCAGCAGGGCCCCACCAGGGCCGGCACCTTGGTGGCCGTGCAAGGCATCGGAGGCCTGGGACACCTGGCCCTCCAGTACGCGCGCAGCCTCGGCTACCGTGTCGCCGCCGTGGCCCGGGGCACGGAGAAGGAGGCGTACGCCCGGCAGTTGGGCGCCGATGAGTACATCGACAGCAGCAGCACCGACCCCGGAGCGGCCTTGAGCGCCCTCGGCGGCGCCTCCGTCATCGTCGCCACGGCGTCCAGCGGCGCCTCCATGAACCCGCTGGTCCGTGGTCTCGCGCCGAACGGCAGGCTCGTCGTGGTCGGTGCCGCGCCCGACCCGCTGACCGTCTCCACCCCCGACCTGATCTTCGGCACGCATTCCATCGTCGGCAGCCTGACCGGTTCGTCCATCGAGAACGAGGACAACCTGGCGTTCAGCCTCGCCCACGACATCCGTCCCAGCGTCGAGGTCATGCCGTTCACCCAGGCGCGGGAGGCATACGAGCGCATGCTGTCGGGCCAGGCCCGATTCCGGGTCGTGCTCGACATGACGGCCTGACACATCGGCGGTGCGGGGCGGGATCCGTCCGTCCTGCACCGCGATGCGGGCACCTCGCCCTCACAGCTGACCGGCGAGCCGCTGCAGTGTCTGTGCGGTGCGTTCCTCTCTCGCCTGGCGGTATCCCGTGCCGGCCCACAGATGGATGAGCCGGGTGTCGCCCGCCGCCGTGGCGGCCTTGCGCAGTGGCGCGGTGAGGTGGTGCACGGCCGGGTAGCCGGCCGGGGCCACGGAGTCGTAGCGGTCCGTGAAGTGGTTGCGCAGAGCACGGGCCGGTCGGCCGGTGAAGGCGCGGGTCAGGACGGTGGTGTCGAAGGCGGGGTCCGCCAGGGCCTCCCTGTGAGGCACGGACGCGCCGCTCTCGTCCGTGCGCAGAAGAAGGGTGCCGACCATCGTGGCGTCCGCGCCCGCGCGCAGGGCTGCCGTCACGTCCGCGGAGGTGGCGATTCCTCCGGCCGCGAGGATCGGGAGTGCGGTGCTGTGCCGGACGCTCGCGACCAGCTCGGGCAGCGGGACGTCGCCGAGCGGGCGGCCGGGGGTGAGCGTGGCCGAATGCCCGCCGGCCGCGGCGCCCTGCACGATCAGCCCGTCGACTCCCGCCTCCGCCGCCTGGCGGGCCTCGACCACCGATGTGACGCTCTGCAGCACGGCCGTGCCGGACCGCCGCACCGCCTTGATGACGTCGGGGGCGGGAATGCCGAAGGTGAAGGAGACCCACGGGACGGTGCTCCCGATGACCAGGTCCACCTTCTCCTCCCAGGCGTCGTCGTCCTCCACGGGAGTGCCGTCGTTCAGGTTCAGCCCGTATCGGTCGGCTTCGGGCTGCAACGCCTGCGCGTACGCGCGATGGCTCCCGGGCGACACGGGAACCGGGCTGGGGGTGAACAGGTTGACCCCGAAGGGGACGCCGTCCGCCCGGACGGCGCGCATCTGGTCGGCGAGTGCCTGTGCCGTCTTGTAGCCACCGGCCAGGAAGCCGAGACTGCCCGCACGCGCGGCCGCCGTGACCATGTCGGGAGTACTGGGTCCGCCGGCCATCGGCGCCGCCAGCACCGGCAGCTCGACCCCGATATCCGAAAACGATGAGCTCATCGCCGGCTTCTCCTCTGCTCCAGCGGGACGGGACGGACCGTCCCCGGCTCACGTGTCGCCGAAGGCGCCACGGCCGTCCGCGGCGGCGCCGAGTCGTCCCTGTGGCGCACACATGTGACGTTAGACAGCGCGAGAGGCCTTGTGAAATGCCGATTAGGCTGGGTCCATGCGCGACATGCATCGATCCACCGAGGGGTGACCGACGTCATGGATGTCGAACTGCGTCACCTACGGGCGTTCGCGGCCGTGGCACGCGCCCACTCCTTCTCCGGCGCCGCCCAGGAGTTGTTGATCACGCAGCCGGCCCTCAGTCGCACGATCGCGCAGTTGGAGGGCGCGCTGAGCGTCCGACTGCTCGACCGCACCTCACGGCAGGTCGAACTGACCGACGCCGGGGCCGAGTTCCTCGTGCACGCGGAACGTGTCCTCGCCGTCTTCGCGCAGGCCCTGGACGCCGCACGCCGCATGGTCACACTCCGGCTCGGCTTCAGCTGGCTGCTGCCGGACCCCTGGGCGCAGCAGACCGTGGACAGCTTCGAGGCGGCCACCGGCGCGTCCGTCACCCTCACCCGCACAGACGACCCCGTGCAGGCCCTGCGTCAGAGTGCCGTCGATGTCGCGGTGGTCCGTGGCGACATGCCCCTGCCCCGGCCCATAAAAGTCGTTCACCTGTACGACGAACCACGCATCGCCGTATGTGCCAGGCAGTGCGCACTCGCCGAACGCGGCCGGCTGGACTGGACCGAGGTCCAGCAGTGGCCCCTGGTCGTCAACACGGTGAGCGGGACGACCGGCCCCGGATCCTGGCCGGCGGAACAGCGCCCGAAGAGAATCGTGAAGACCGCCAACTACGACGAATGGGTGGAGACGGTGGCCGCCAACCGAGGTATAGGCATCGTTCCCGAGGTGGCGCGACGTCGCACCCGGCACCCCGCCCTCCGTTTCGTGACCCTGGCCAATGCGCCTCCGGTGGCGGTCGGCCTCGCCCATCTGTCGAACGGCCCCCGTACGCTCATTCGCCGCTTCCTCGAAGCCGGTGTCGCGGCGGCACACACCGGTACGACGGCCACACACGAGTGACCGGCACCGATGCCCCCACGGCATGGATGCCTCACCGAAGGCATTTCCCCGGCTCCGCACGGATCATGACTTGAACGTGTCCGCAGTGACGGAACGCTCAGCGAGGGTGGCAATGACGAACAGAGAGCTGTCCCGGCAGGACTGCGCCGTCACCGTGCTCGGCGGCCCCACTGCCGTGATCGACATGGGCGGCCTGCGCCTCGTCAGCGATCCGACGTTCGACGACCCCGGTCCGCACGGGTACCTGACCAAGACAGCAGGGCCGGCCGTCGACGAGAACGCCCTGGGCTCCGTAGACGTGGTGCTCGTCAGCCATGACCAGCACCCGGACAACCTCGACGAGCGTGGGCGGGCGTTCGCCGTAGCGGCCCCTCTGGTCCTGGCGGGCCCGCTCTCCGCTGCGCGGCTCGGCGAACGGACCGTCGGTCTGGCCCCCTGGACAGCCACCACGTCCCACGCCCGGACGGCCGCGGCGTGCTCACCGTCGTCGCGGTCCCGGCGGTGCACGGACCCGAGGACGGAGAGCGCGACGCCGACGGCAACGTCAACTGCGAGGTCACCGGGTTCGTCCTGTCCGGCCAGCGGCTTCCCACGCTCTACATCAGCGGCGACAACGCCTCCATCCATACGGTGACGGAGGTCTCCCGCCGCGTCCCGGACATCAGTGCCGCGCTGCTCCACGCCGGAGCGGCCCGTGTGCCGGCATAGTTCGGCGGACGGCCGCTGTCCATGGACAGCCGTCGCACCGCCGCGGCGGCAGCCGTCCTGGATGCGGACGTCGTGGTGCCCGCCCACTACGACGGCTGGACCCACTTCTCCGAAGGGCTCATCGATCTGCAGCTCGCCTTTCACGAAGCCGGACTGTCGTCGCTCCTGCACAGCGCCCCACATGGTTCCTGGGCGGCTCTGCGCCCCTGAAGCGGAACTCGAGAAGACCGCCGTGGCACATTCCGCCACTCCCCTCATTGACGAGGAAACCAACACAGAGTCTACTTGACTCGACAATTAGAATGAGGCCTGTGCCGAGATTTTCCGAGAGGGCGACCACGCGCCGGCCCCCACTGCCGCCCTTTCTCCACCGCGTCGAGACACATCGGCGCGCGCCGGTCGCGCGGCATCCGAAGGCCGGCCCGTCCTGACGCCCGCTCGCGCCATCGGGGCGCTCCGACGAGCCGTGGCTGCCGCAGTCTCCGACGGACGGTGACCACACCGGTCAAGACCTCACGCGCGCCTGTTCGTTCGCTCCACGGAGCCGCCCTTCCCGATCGTGGCCATGGCGGTCCGACCGGCCGGTGCGGCGTGTGAGTGGAGTGTGTGCGAGTGGTGCGATGCGACCGCCCAGACGGCCAACGTATGAACCGGCGGCCTCCACCGAATGGACGACCACCGGCCGCGTCGTCGGGACCTTCGTACAACCCACACGGCTTCCGCACGATGCTTGCACAGTCAAGTTCCTTATGATCTACTTCACGGGCCAGAGTGAAGCACGGGGGCGTCACACAAACCCGAGGTCACGGCTACCAACGCCGGTCCCATGGACCTGCGCAGCCGGCCCCGGTCACCCCCCTTCACCACCTCCCAGTCATCCGGCCTTGGCATGACGGGTTGCAGGCACGACCGGTGGCTCCAGCCGATCCTGTGAGATCCGGTCATGCCGAACCCGACAACGGCCGTGGGGGGCCCACACGTCTCTTCCGCCGTCGCCACGAGCCAGAACGGCCGGTCGGGACAACGGGCGAGGACGGAAACCCTGTGGGCGGGTCGACCACCTCGCGGAACTCTCCTCTCCACACAAGGCGCCTCTTCCGCGTCACGTGTGTCGCCGAACCACACCCTTGAGGCACCGACGGCCTCGGCGGGGTGCGTTCGTGCGCCTCAACCACCGAGTTAGGACGAACAATCACATGACAGGCACGACCAGGCGGTCCCTTTTGGGCATGGCGGGCTTCACCACAGCCGCCGTCGCCGTGGCCGGCACCGGAATCCTCAAGGCGAACGGAGTCGAGGACGACAAGGTGCTCACCGCCGGCGTCATCGACGGCGTGAGCAAGCCGGCGTTCTCGACACTGACTCCCTTCAAGGATCCGCTGCGCATACCTCCGACCCTGCGCCCTGCGGGCAAGGGCGTCACCGAGATCGATCTCGTCGAGGCAACGCTGCGCCTGCACTCCCAGATGCCCGCCACCCGCCTGTGGACGTACGAGGGACACTTCCCCGGCCCGACCATCGAGGCACGCCGGGGTCACAAGTTCCGGGTCGCATGGAGCAACAAGCTGACGGGCACCACCCCCGTCAAGGCGGTCTGGGTCCATCCCGAAGGCCCTGGACCGGGCCTGCTGCCCTACAACCGTCCAGGATCCGAGGGCTCGTTCCCGCGGGCGGAGGTCGACCAGCTCACCGCCTGGACGACGGTGCACCTGCACGGCGGACACCAGAACGCCCTCAATGATGGTGCGGCGGAGTACGGAGTCGGTCCCGGCAGCGCGCAGTTGGCCGAGTACGCGAACGACCAGGCGGCCACGCACCTCTTCTACCACGACCACGCCATGGCGGTCACCGCACTCAACGTGACGGCCGGCCTGATCGGCAACTACCTCGTCCGCGACAAGGAGGAGTCCCGGCTCGACCTGCCACGCGGTGACTACGAGATTCCCCTGACCATCCAGGACGCCAACTTCGACACCGACGCCCAGGGGCGCCTGAACGGGCAGATCCTCTACAAGAGGATCATCGGCGGACACGACGCTCCCGAGCCCGGCACCCTGCCACCGGCGCTGGCCACCCTCAGCCCGTTCACCATGGTCAACGGTGTGGTCTGGCCGTTCCTCGACGTGGAGGCGCGGGCATACCGCTTCCGCGTGGTGAACGTTTCGGACGCCCGTATGTACCGGCTTGCCGTGGTCGACGAGGAGACCGGCAAGGCCGTGCCGGGCGCGATGAAGCTGATCGGCACCGACCTGGGTCTGCTGGGCAAGCCGCACACCCTCGACGAGGCTGTGACGCTCTCCCCCGCGGAACGTGCCGACATCGTGATCGACTTCGCCGCCTTCCCCGGCAAGCGGCTGAAGCTCGTCAACTCCATCCCGGGCCAGCAGCCCGGAGCGGCTCTTCCCGACTTCGCGATCCCCTTCCCCGAAGTCATGCAGTTCCGCGTCGGCAAGAAGCGACACCCTCGCCAGTCCGTTCCGACAACGTTGTCAAACTCCTTCCGCAACCTCAAGGCCGAGGACGTCCCCTCGGACGCCACCGAGCGCTTCGTCCTGCTGACCTTCGACAAGACCGGAGCGATGCCTCAACTCTGGGAGATGCAGGAGGTGTCGGGGGACACGAAGGCCGAGGACGGTGTCGTGCAGATCGAGATGTCGGGCAAGACCCGAACCCTGCGCCGTACCGGTGCCACGTTCGAGGACACGACCACCTTCTTCGCCGCGTCCGGCACATGGGAGAAGTGGCACTTCATCAGCGTCGGACCGCCGGAGGTGCCGATCTACCATCCGATGCACATCCACCTCATGAACTTCCAGGTGATCGACCGCCGTTCCGTGGACGGGTCGGGGATGGACCCCGCCGCGGGACGGACGACGAAGCCGATCACGCTCGGCGGGACGGTGCCCGTCGCCCCCGAGGAGTCCGGCTGGAAGGACACCATCACCGTGAACGCCAACACCATCGTCACGGTCGCCGGGCGTCTCGCGAAGCAGACAGGCAAGGTCATGTACCACTGCCACATCCTGTCCCACGAGGACGAGGGGATGATGCGACCCTTCGTGATCATGCCCGCGGCCGTCCACGAGATCCACGCCATGTCGATGGACATGAACGGATCCATGGGCATGCGGCACGAGAAGGGCAGTCACTCCGGCATGAAGATGTGACGCCGGTCCGGCACTGCCGCGTGGGCGGCGTGCATCGCGGCTGAGCCCCGCACCCGCGGCCACGGTCGCGGCTGAGCCCCGCACCCGCGGCCACGGTCGCGGGTGCGGGGCCGACAAGTTCGTCCCCGCACTCGTCCGCGGACCGGTGCCGGGCCGCACCGACATCGTCGGTCTCCGTCTTCCGCACGTCGGGCACCGCGGCGCCGCAGCACACCCCGGCACGGTCGACCGACTCCCGCGCGGCAGCGCGCCGAAGAGGTCTGCGCTCGGTGCCCATCCCGTTCGGCCGGGCAGGTGCTGTCGGGTCCCGGCGAGCGAGGCACCGGCGGGCCCGCCACCGGCCGTCCGTGGTGCCCGACCGCCGCGGCCCCTTTCAGGCGCCACGGGCCTACATTCAGCACTAGCTCAGGCGCCACGGGCCTATATCCAGCACTTGATGTAGCACATCGCACCGGACCAGGGCTGGGGCGTCTCCGTGGCAGCGGATCCGGGACGGCCCACCGCCCTCAAGAACGGCTGGTTGCAGAGGAGTCAGAGCAGCAAGTGCGGCATCAACAGCATCGGCCGGATGGAGAAGGACGGCAAGGTCTCCCGCCTGGCCGTCCTGCTGAACGGCAGCAGCGCCCAGGAGATCGGCATCGACCTCGTGGAAAAGGCGGCGCGCTCCGCGGCCGGGGCCCGCGCCGGCACACCTGCCGCAAAAGCCACCGTCTTGATCGGCGCTCGGCCCGAGGCGGACGGCCCTCTCCGTCCGAGCAGCGCGGGCCGGCGACCAGAGGAGGCCATCTGCGGATTCCGTCAGCCGGTGGGCCTCGGGGCGTCGGCGAGGCGGTTGAGCAGCTCGAGAAGAAGCAGCTTCTCCCCTGGGCTGAGGGGCAGCTCCCCCGCTTCGGCCAGTACGGCACGCAGGCCCATGGCCGCGGTGGCCGGACCGGTGTCCTTCGTGGTGGGCGGGGAATCTGCCGCGGGGGGCACGGTGATGGCGTCGAAGACGACGTCGCGCGTCACCAAGGCGGTGTCCGGGTCGCGGGCCTCCGGGGGTGTGCTGTTCATCGTGGAGACGACGCCCACGCCCGCGGCGTGCATGATGGCCGTGGCCCGCTCGACGCTCATGCGCAGCCGGCCGGCCGCGGCGACGCGGGTCATCATGCGCTGCAGTTCCGCGACTGCCTTGCGGCCGGCGCGCGACAGGTGACCGGAGCGTGCCTGCCCGAAAACCAGGACGTAGTAAGCCGGTTGCGTCAGCCCGAACTCGATGTGCAGGTCCCAGGCGAGGCGCAGGTCCGCAACCGGGTCATCACTCTGCGGAATTCGGCTCTTGGCCTGGAGATACGTTTCGAAGCCGTGCTCGCCCACCGCCTCGAGCAAGCCGTCCTTGTCCCCGAAGAGCCGGAAGATCGTCGGCGGGAACACACCGGCACGCGTCGCCACGGCGCGGGTGGACATGGCGTCCAGCCCTGCCTGTTCCAGCACATCGGCAGCGGCAAGAACGATCTTGCGATGAAGCGTCTCCGCCGTCTGGCCGTCCACCACGTCAGCAGTCATGAATCAACGGTATCAAAACCGGCGAATCATCGATTCGAACCAATGTTACGCTCAAACCGCTTCCACCGATTCGGACAGGGATGGAATCGCCATGTCATCACAGCCCGTGTACGACTACATACTCGTAGGCGCCGGAACTGCGGGGTGCGTGCTCGCCGCCCGGCTGTCGCAGGACGAGAACGTCCGCGTCCTCCTCCTGGAGGCCGGTTCGTCCACGCTCCCCGACGCCGTCGCCCGGCCGCCGGCGTGGCCCTCGCTGGCTGCCTCGGAGGCCGGCTGGGGTGACGTGACCGTGGCGCAGCGCGCCTCCGGCGCCCCGGTGGCGCTTCCGCGAGGCAAGGGCCTGGGCGGCTCCACCGCGATCAACGCCATGGTGTTCGCTCGCGGCCACCACACCAGCTACGACAGCTGGAGCGAGCACGGGGCCAAAGACTGGGCGTACGACGACCTGTTGCCCTACTTCCAGCGCAGCGAGACCGCCGTCTGCGGCGGCGTCGGCCGCGGAACGAACGGACCGCTGTTCGTCGGCCCGGCCGCCGACCCGAACGAGGTCCTGCTCGCCTGCCTCGACGCGGCGGTCGAATCCGGGCATCGCCGGGCCTTCGACATCAGCGGCGGCCTCGAAGAGGGCTTCGCCCCGGTGGACCTCAACATCGTCGGCGGACACCGCCAGAGCGCCGCCGACGCCTATCTCACCCCGGTACGCAACCGCCCCAACCTGCACGTCGTCACCGACGCGGTCGTGCACCGTCTGCTCTTCGACGGCACTCGCTGCACCGGCGTGGAGTACGGCACGCGGGGCCGCGTCCGCACCGCGACGACGGCCGGCGAAGTGGTGCTCACCGCCGGGACGATCGGATCGGCGCAGCTGTTGCTGCGCTCCGGCATCGGCCCCGAGAAGGACCTCCGACAGGCGCAGGTCGACGTCCTCCACACGCTTCCCGGCGTCGGGCAGAACCTGCACGACCACCCTCGGGCCAACCTCGTCTTCCGCGCACAACGCCCGGTGCCCATGGCGCGCAACAACCACGGCGAGATCCTGGGCCTGCTGCGCAGCACACCGGAGGCGGCCGGACCGGACCTGCAGATCATCTTCATCGACATACCGGTTCCCAACCCCATAGCCCCCGTGTCGAACGGCTTCACCATCGGTGTCTCCCCCATGCGCCCGGCCAGCCGTGGCACACTCCGCATCACCTCGGCCGACCCCTACGCATCACCCGTGATCGACCCCAACTACTTCTGCGCGGAGGAGGACGTGCGGACCGTGCTGTCCGGCATCACGACGGCGCGCAGGATCGCCGGGTCCTCCGCCCTCGCCGAATGGGGGATCGAGGAGGTCAGCCCTGGACTCGACGCCGTGGACGCGGAGTCGATCAGCGACTACGCCCGCAGGCACTTCGGGTCCTACTGCCACCCGGTGGGCACCTGCATGATGGGAGAGGACGAGATGTCCGTCGTCGACTCGGCGCTGCGCGTCCGCGGACTCGACGGCCTGCGCGTCGCCGACGCCTCCGTCATCCCCTCCATCCCGTCCAACAACACGAACGCCACCGTGTACGCGATCGCCGAGCGAGCAGCCGATCTCCTGCGCAACGCCTGACAGCGCGCACCGGGGGCGAACCGGACTCGTTTCCCGAAGCGTGGGCGGCGTCGAGGCGAGACCGGGTCCGTTCGTCACTCGGCGCCGCCGCGGGGAGAATGGGATGCGATCCCCCACCCGAGTGAGGTGGTGACGATGCCCGTATGGCATCTGCGCGACTATCACGACGACGACCTCGATCAGGCCATCCAGATCTGGGACCAGAGCCGCCGGACCGACGAGGACCGGGTGTTTCCGGTCTCGGAGGTCATGGCGGCCGCCAAGGCGGGTCAGACGGCGGTGGTCGCGGTGGTCGGCGACGAACTGGTGGGCATGGCCGTTGCGCAGGCCTACGGCAAGCGTGGGTGGATACTTCTGGTGGCACTGGCCTCGCGCTGGCGCGAACGCGGCATCGGCAGTGCCCTGCTCGCCGAGCTGGAACGACGTCTGCGGGCGATGGGCGTGCGCCACATCAGTGCGCTGCTGCCCGCCCACGCCGCTGGGACAAGGGCCCTGGAGAACTGCGGATACCAGTCCCGCGACGGCCTCACCTACTACGAGAAACTCGAACCGCCCGGCACCGTCGATGCCGGTGTCCTCGATGCGCTGGGCGGCCGCATGCTGCCCGAGGGACTGTGGGGCACCATGGCCGGCATGGAGCGGGAGAAGCAGGTCGTCGAACGACGTGTGGTGCTCCCGCTGACCGAACCGGCACTGGCAGACCGTTACGGTGTCGTCCCGCCCAAGGCGATCATCCTGTTCGGGCCGCCCGGCACCGGAAAGACCAGCTTCGCCAAGGCGGTGGCTTCACGGCTGGGCTGGCCGTTCGTCGAACTGTTCCCTTCCCGGCTCGCCGCCGACACAAGCGAAGGACTCGCCGCGGCACTGCGCGAGGCGTTCGCGGACCTGGCGGAACTGGACTCGGTGGTGCTCTTCATCGACGAGGTGGAGGAGATCGCCGGCGTGCGGTCGGGCAAGGCGGTCGATCCCGGTCACGGCGTCACCAACGAACTGCTCAAACTCATCCCCGTCTTCCGCGAGCAGGACGCGCGGTTGCTGGCCTGCGCCACCAACTCCGTGCGGTCACTGGACGCGGCGTTCCTGCGGCCCGGCCGGTTCGACTACGTCATCCCGATCGGCCCACCGGACCAGGCCGCGCGTGAGGCGATCTGGGGCCGCTATCTGATGGCCTCGTCCGATGACGTCGACCTCGGCCAACTGGTCGAAGCCAGTGAGATGTTCACGCCGGCCGACATCGAGTTCGCTTCCCGCAAGGGAGCTCAGGCGGCGTTCGAGCGTGAGGTCACACATCGCCAGGGCCGGCCGGCCACGACCGAGGACTACATGACCGCCATCGCCGACACACGGCCGACACTCACGGCACAGGCGATCCAGGAGTTCACCGAAGACATCGAGAAGTACAGCCGGCTGTGAGCGTCAGCTCCCCGCGGCCACCGCCGTGGCGCGGGATGCCTCGACCCGGGAGAAGCGCGGTTCCGGATCGACGACGTTGTCGGCACGCAGCAGTCTGACGTCCGATCGGTAGTCCATCGACGTCAGCCGCGGCATTCGGTCGCCCTGCCTGGGCAGTTGGTCGACCGCGCGCTGGACGTAACCGGCGGCGAAGTCGAGGAACGGCCCGCGTCTTCACCCATCGCAACACCCTGCTCCGGCGCCTTGCCCGCGCCGACCAGTTGCTGCCACGTCCGCTCGCCGGGCACACCCTCGAAGTGGCGGCCGCTCTCGAAGTCCTCCAGTGGCGCGGACGTGACGCGCGCAACCAGTCCTGAGCGTCGGGCTGAGCCGCTGCTCTTCCGCAACAGCTCGCCACATCCGTGGAACCGCGGCGCGACCTGTATTACACTTAGGAGCACATGCTCCTATATGCCCATCAGCAAGGGGCGACACCCCAGCCCGGGCACCCCGGTTCGCGGCCTCGGGCGGTCGGTCCGACTCCACGCCCCGGTGCGCAGGGCCACACCCGGTCACCCCGAAGGCCTCTTGAGGACTTACTCACACCGTCGGGCGCGAGGCTTCACGCATCACATCGACTCCTCCTTCCCGTCGGGCGATTTGGAGGCGAACCCCAATTCGTCACCCGTTTGACAGGTGACGAAAATGTATGAAAACGTCGAACCATCTACTTGGACAAGGGCTGTATCGCGAGTCGATCGAAGTCGGCCCGATCCATCGGAGCCGGTAGCCCTTTCCGTCGCTATCGCATCTATTCACCGCCGAACGGAGCCACATGATGCAGAACATCTTCAAGACCAAGAAGGGGCGCTACCTGAGCGCGGCCGCCGGTGTCGCCACGGCAATCGCCGGCGGCATCACTCTCGCGCCCTGGGCCTCGGCGGACACGCCGACCTCCATCAGCGCTCCCGCGGCGAAGCACCGGGCCGAAATCTTCGAGCTGGTCGGCAAGCAGACCGCAAGCGCAGAAATTGATCTGGGCCAGAAGGGCGCCAGCCTCGGTGACCAGAACGTCGTCCACGAAGACCTCTATCGCGACGGCAAGAAGGTCGGCGATCACAGCGCGATCTGCACCGTCACCCACGTCAACCCGACGGCCCTCCAGTGCCTGGGCACCTTCTCCCTGCCTGAGGGGCAATTCGCCGGACAGGCGCTGCTGCACCTGCCCGCCCCGTCCTACGTCGACGTCGGCATTACCGGTGGATCGGGCAAGTACAGCAAGGCGTCGGGCTACATTCGCACCATTCCCGCCGGAGCCACCGAGAGGCATTTCACCGTTCACATGAACGGTTGATTGCGGAAGAGCCAGCAACGGAAGCCGGGTCTCCGGGAGCCGATCCGGCTGTAACAGCCACCTGGGGCCACCGACCTGCAGCCGGCCTGCCGTCCCCCGATGCCACGGGGGTGAACTGGCGGGCCGGCAAGCGGGGACGGGTGTTTTCGGTGAAGGCAGTCAGCCTCGAAGGCGCGGTTCTCGCCTATTGGCCAGTCCGGTCCATCACCCTTTGAACAGGTGATGAAAAACGTTATGAGGCTCGCCTCCGAGACGTCAGCCCGCACCACGCAGCGCCGGCTGCCGTCGACGACTTCCCATGTCCGGCAGGTACGACTGAGCGGGCGCACGTCCCGGACCAGATCGGACGAGCAGAGGTGCCGAAGCGTGGAACTGAGCTCCGCGGCACCGGAGACCGTTGATCGGGGGGACGACGCCGGCCCGACATGGCCGACAGCTTCGGCGCGGCGGTCAGTGCCCCGGTCACCGACAGGCGGCGCCCCGGGGCGTGGCGCCGGTGAGGATCGACTCCGAGGCCGTCGCAAAGCGACCTTCCCCGCCCCGCCCGGCGCGAGGCGTCACACGTGCGCGAGCTTGTCCGGATTGAGAACCCTGCGATAGGCGGCGATCAGGCCGTCCTTGATCTCCACCGTGTCCACGGAGACGACCCGCCCGTCGCGACGCAGCAGGAGCGCTGGTTCCCCTCCGACCTCGACCACCTCAATGCTGTCCGAGCGCCACCGACGTCCCACCCGTACCATCACCATCGCGATGCGCGCGCCGCCATGGATGGACTTGCGCGCCGCGGCGAGCTTGCCGCCACCGTCACTGACAAAGACGGCATCGGGGTGCAGAAGGCGTACCAGTCCGGCCATGTCCCCCTCTTCGTACGCACTGCGAAACGTGGTGACCAGCCGCTCGCGCTCCGCCCGGGAAGCATGTGGCGTGGACTGCCTTGCCGCGGCCACCTTCCGCCGTGCTCGTGAGGCGAGTTGGCGGGCGGCCGCCGCAGAGGCGCCCAGCACGTCGGCGATCTGGCTGAACTCGAGACCGAAGACATCGTGGAGGATGAACGCCACACGCTCCGACGGCTTCAGCTCCTCCATCACGAGCAGCATCGCCGACCCGACGGATTCGTCGACCAGCACCGGCTCCGAAGCGTCCGGCCCCGTCAGCAACGGCGCCGGCAACCACGGCCCGACATAGGTTTCCCTGCGGACACGGGCCGACTTGAGGATGTCGTACGACCGTCGCGCGGCCACCGTCAGCAGCCAGGCCCGGAGGTCACGGACGTCGCACAGCTCCGCTGTGGCCGCCCGCAGCCATACGTCCTGGACCACGTCCTCGGCGTCGGCCACGCTACCGAGCAAGCGGTACGCCGCTCCGAAGACGGCGGGCCGCAGGTTTTCCCACTCGTTCTCGAGCACCCCAGGCGGCCTGGGCATACGCATCACATCCATTGACGCTGCCTCCTTCGCTCCCGCCGATGCTCGGGTGAGCCCTCATACACCGGGAGTGCAAATCGAGATATTTTTTATCCAGAATTTTGTGAACAAAAATGCCCGCGGCTCGCGCCCATCGGCGAGCCGCGCGAACCCATCGCGCCGCACACGGCACTCGGCGCGGCGCGACAATTCGTGGGTGGCGATCCCGGCACCCGCGGGCGAGAGGCCTGCCGCTCGGGCCCGGAGAAGTCTCCAGGTTCGACGTCCTGCATCCTACCAAATTAGGAGCGCATGCTCGTAATGGAAGGACGGCACGGGCCGGAACTCGGCCCCCCGACTCCCGCTGATCGACGGTGGCCGCCGCAGTCTCCGCTCTGGCCCGACCAGCGAGATCGCGATCTGCCCCTGGACCGCCACCGGCCCAAACGCCGCAGGTCAGGGCTGTCACACCCGGGTAGGCCATCTCGTCTACCTGACGCGAGTCGAACCCCGCCGACGGGCCCGCGACCGGGCCTTCGAAACAGCGTGTGCGTGCCCCGGGTCTTTACGGAGCAACGGCGCATGTCGGCGGGTCGGCCAGGCCTGTGCGGCCGCGGATCTCCACCGCCCGGCACTGGCCGGAGCACCGCGTGACACACGCTTTCCGATGGGAGATATGCCGATGAATTCCTTTGCCATACATGCCGGTTCGATGTTCGACGGCTTCAGTCTGTCGGGCCCCGCCACTGTGTACGTCTCGGGGGACCGCATTGTGCGCGTGGACCGCACCGGGGCGCTGCCCGCCTACGGCAGCGAGGTCATCGACCTCGGCCGCTCGGCCTGTCTGCTGCCAGGCCTCATCGACACCCACGTCCACCTTGCCTTCGACGCCGGCCCGGACCCCGTGACGTCCTTGGTCTCTGCCTCCGTCAGCGAGTTGCTGGTGCACATGCGGGCTGCAGCCCGGTCCGCTCTGCTGGCCGGGGTCACCACCGTGCGCGACCTCGGTGACCCCGGCTACCTCTCCTTGACCCTCGTGGAAGAGATGGTCGGGCACCCGGAGCTGGGCCCGGAAATTCTGGCTGCCGGACCTCCGCTGACCACGCCGGGCGGCCACTGCCACTTCTTCGGCGGTGAGGTCGAGGGCGCCGAAGCGCTTCGTGCGGCCGTGCGCGAGCACCACGCCCGCGGCTGTGCCGTCATCAAGATCATGGCCAGCGGCGGCCATATGACACCCGATTCGGTGGCACCGCACGCGTCGCAGTACGGCTTGGCGGACCTGCGTGTAGTCGTGGACGAAGCACACCGCCTCGGGCTGCCGGTGGCTGCCCATGCTCACGGTATTCAGGCCATCAGCGACGCCGTCGAAGCGGGCGTCGACAGCTTGGAACACGTCTCCTTCCTCTCCGCTGACGGCATCGCTCCCGACCACGACCTCATCGACACCATCGTGAGGAAGGGAACCTTCGTCAGCCTGACACTGGGCCAGGACCCCAGCGCGGCGGTGCAGATACCCGAAGCCGTGGCGGAGTTCGTCGATGCCCTCCTGGACATCTACAGCAGCCTGCACAAACACGGTGCCAACGTCGTCATCGGCTCGGACGCCGGTATCGGGCCCGCGAAGCCTCACAACGTTCTCCCCCACGGCGTGGCCGACCTGACCCGGCTGGGCGTTGCGCCGCTGGACGCGCTCATTTCCATGACCAGCTCGGCGGCCCGCCTGTGTCGTGTGGAGGGCCGCAAGGGCCGGATCGCCGCCGGTGCCGACGCCGACATTCTGGTCGTCACCGGTAACCCCGCGGAAGATCCTGCCGCCATTCTTGACGTACAGGCAGTCTTCCGCGCCGGAATCCGCGTGCGGTGAGCCGGCGTCGGTGTCGCCCGCGCCCAGGTCGAAATGAACCGGTCCTTTTGTGACCCGCAACCCGACCCGGCGGTCGGCACGGACTTCGTCTCCGGTCTGTGGACTTTCGGCGGCCACGGCGACCCGGTCGAGCGCACCGGCATGGCCGTGCACCTCTCTGCCGCCGACACTTCGCGCGGCCAGGCCCTTGGACGTGTGGGGGCCGTAACGGGCACCTCCATCGGTGACGGACAGCCAGCCGGTGAGGGTTCGCATGCCGAGTCCGATGCACTGCGGTTGGAAGGCGTGGGCAAGGAAACCGGCCCTTCGCCCGCCCGGCGGCAGCCACGTACAAAACCCTTCTGACAGTGTCGAACGGCCTGCTGGCCAAGCACGGGCTGCGGCGCGCCCGTCGCGACGGCACCGCCGAACGCCTGCAGCAACTCGCCGCTCGCGGCACAGTGAACTGACTCCGTCTCCACCCGGAGTACCCGGACCCGCCCGGACCCTCGTGACCTGGTCACGGCTCGACGCGGCGGGAACGGGCGGATCGGGGCAGGTCCGACGGCTTCGGTGCCGTTGGTTCCCGCTCCGAGCCGCCCGCCTCGGAGTCCATCTGCCGAAGGTGCGGCAGCGTGCCCGGTCAAGGTCCGTTGGACTTTGACCCACACTAAGTGGATGTTTACTATCCAGATATGCGGACCAGTAAGGGTGTCGAATGGGCAGTGCACACGTTGCTCAACCTGGCATGGCTGGGCAACGGGGAGCCGGTTTCGACTGCACAGCTGGCCGCTGGTCATGAATTGTCGGCGTCCTATCTGAACAAGCAGTTGCAACACCTGGTCAAGGCCGGGCTGCTCGAGTCGGTGCCGGGCGCGCGGGGCGGCTTCCGGCTGGCCTTGCCGCTCGAGGCGGTGTCCATGCTGGACGTGGTGCTCGCCATCGAGGGAGACGAGCCCTTGTTCCGCTGTGCCGAGATCCGCCGGTGCGGCACTATCGGGGAGCAGGTACCGGAGAGCGGCTTCAGCCGGCCGTGCGCGGTGAACAACGCCATGGCGCTCGCTGAGACGGCCTGGCGGAGGGCGCTGGCCGAGCAGTGTCTCGCCGATGTGCAGGCACAGGCTGCGGCACACACACCGGCCCTGGCGTCGTACGTGAAGCGAGGCTTGGGGCACGACTGATCTTCAACGAAGCCGCGCTCGCCTCGCCGGCCGACGTCGGGATCCTCACCGACGGCGTCCCGGACTTCGCCACTTTCGAGGAGCCGACCGCCGTGCACACCACCCGCCGGTCCTGGCCGGTGCCGCGCCCATGAGTCGTTCACCGTCATGTCGCCCGTCCCCGCTTGCTGTGCTCACGTCCTCCTACCCCTCGATCCGCCGACGGGTTCGCTTGCGCCGGGACGACGAGGCGGCCAACAGAGGTGTGACAGCTCAGGGCTGTGAGATTTCCGCAGGTCACGGCCTGAAAATGTGGGCGCCGATCGTTTGACCCCAAGAAACTGGATAACTAATATCCAGAAACATCTGAACGGGTAAGGGTGCCGAGCGGCAGGATCCGCGCGACACGGGCGGGCCTCGCCGGGCGACGGCGAGCCTGTGACCACACCCCCTACCTGGTATGGGGCGACCACCGGCGTCCCGTACGAGCACCACCCGTTCCCGGCCCCACCCAAGCGCGAGGCCGGGAGCGCCAGGCCGCCCACCACGGTTCCCACGCGTTCTCTGTCTGACCGCACCCGGCCAGTCGCGCAGGCTGCTGCCGGACCGCGACAGCCGCCGCCCACTTCCGTCACCGAACGCACCTACAGCTGAAGTTCCGTACCAGGCCCACGCCTTGGCGCTCGGACTCCATCACGTAAGGAAGACCCTCATGACCTTGCCTCCCATTGAGACGCCCGCCCACGACGGCCCCGGCGCGCGCCCGGCGTCGCACCGTCCCTCGCGCGGCCTCTCGCGTCGCGTCTTCGTCGGCGGTGCTGCTGCCGCCACCGCCGTCGCCACCGGTCTGTCACTGGCAGCGACACCGGCCACCGCGTCCACCTCCAGGCGGATGCCGGAAGGCTTCGGTTCAGTCTCCACCGCTCCGGGACTGCCGCCGGGGTTCCGGAAGACGTTCACCAGCCGGTTCGTCCAGGCTGGTGGCCTGCGCCAGCACGTCGTCATCGGAGGTGACGGCCCGCCGCTGCTGCTGGTGCACGGCTGGCCGCAGAACTGGTACGCGTGGCGCATGCTGATGCCTGCGCTGGCCCGGCACTACACGGTCATCGCCGTCGACCAGCGCGGTATCGGCCTGACCGAGAAGCCCAAGTCCGGGTACGACACCCGAACCCTCGCCAACGACCTGGTCGCGCTGATGGACGCGCTCGGCCACCAGCGTTTCTCAGTGGTCGGCCACGACACCGGAATGATCATCAGCTACGCACTGGCCGCGGACCATCCGCACCGGGTCGAGTCCCTGACCGTCGCCGAGGTCCCCGGCCCCCCGCGAGAGAAAACTTCGCCGATCCTGTTCGAGAAGGAGCCGATCAACAACAGGCTCTGGCACATCCCCTTCAACCGGGTCAACCACGAGCTGACCGAGAAGCTCGTCATGGGTCGAGAAGAGCTCTTCTTCGGTTACGAGTTCGACATTCAGGGCGGGAAGAGGCTGCCCGACCACGCGCGCGAATACTACTTCCGGCTCTTCTCCGGCCGCGAAGCCCTGCGCGGCAGCTTCGGCTTCTACCGCGCCTGGGACGCCACGGTTGACCAGAACGACGTGCGCGCGGACAAACCGCTGGCGACGCCCGTCCTGGCGATCGGCGGATCGGAGAGCTGGGGCGCCTTGGTCGGGCAGGCCATGAAGGACCTCGCCAGCGACGTGCGCAGCGTGGTCATCCCCGGCGCCGGCCACTGGGTGGCGGAACAGGCTCCCCAGGAGATGCTGGCGGCGCTGACCGGGTTCCTGGCACCGCACCGCGCGGCCGCATCGCCGCGCTGAGCCTCGAGGGAGACGAGCCGTCGCGGGCCCATGTGACAGACCAGAGGTCCGACATGCTTCTGCGGATCCCGCAGATCCCTGCCCGCGACGCCGGTCGCCTGCTGGGTGGCCCGTTGAGCCCGGTGCACGCCCGCGGGGACAGGCCGCCACGGCCGGAACACCGGGTCAGTACGGAGACGGTTCAGCTCATTCGTCGATCGCCGTGCCGAAGCGCGCGTCGGTGCCGGGCGCGGCCAGGGAAGCGCCGCTGTACGACCACGATCCGTGCGTCACGATGTCGGTGGCCGCTGCGGGGAGGAGCCAGACCACCCCGTCGGCGGTGTTCTCGCCGGGCGCCGCGGCCAGCAGTTCGCAGCGGCCGTCGCCGTTCGTGTCCACGAACCTGACCTGCCCGCCGAAGCGGTCGCCCTTCTCCACCGTGCCAGGTACGCCCGCGGAGTTCTGGTGGAAGGATGCCGCACCGGTCGCGGTCAGTCCGCGGGCCGACCCCCGGAGCAGCACCACAGCGCCTGCGTCCCGCACGGTGCCGACGTCCTCGCCGGGTGTACCGACGGCCAGGTCGGCGTAGCCGTCACCGTCGACGTCGGCCAGGGACACATCGGAGCCGAATCCGTCGCGAGTTCGGCGGTGCCCGGCACACCGGCGGTGTACTGGGTCCACACCTGCGCAGGCGTGCCGAGTTCGTCGACGTCCTCGAACCCTCTGGCGCTTCCCAGGTACACGAGGACGGTTCCTCCGGTGAGCGGCTCGTAGACGTCCTCGAGGCGGTCGGGCCTGCCGGACACGAGGTCGTCGTACCCGTCGTGGTTGATGTCCCCGGAGGCGGCGGCCGGACCGCCAGGCAGGTCACGCGTGTAGGTCAAGCCCGTGGCCCCGCCGGTGTACACGGCCGAGCGTCCCGTCCCGTCCTCCTCCAGGCTGCGGCCGGACACGACCAGTTCGGCGTAACCGTCGTCGTCGTAGTCGCCCGTGGTCAGCGACGCCGGCTGGATCTTGTCGCCTCCCGGGGCGCCGGTGGTGTCGAGGCGGCCCGTCTCCTTCAGAGTTCCGGCGCCACGGGTGAACAGGGTCGCGCCCTGCCGGTCGGCGACGGCGAGCACGTCGCCGGGCGTGGCTCCGGTGAGCCGTGCCGCTGCGACGGCCAGCCCGAACGCGGCGCCCGCCTGAGGTACGGCTGCTCCGAAGGTGACACTCCGGGTCGCGCTGAGTCCGTTCCGGGAGCCGAACAGGGCGGTCACCCGGCCCGCGTCCTTCACCGTGCCGACGTCCTCGCCCGGAGCGGCGACGATCGCGTCGTCGTAGCCGTCGGCGTCGAGGTCGCCGGTCGCCACTGCGGTGCCGAAGCCGTCGCCGGCCTCCGCGGTGCCTGGGACGCCAGGGGTGTTCTGGCCGAAGACGGCGGTACGCGCCTCGCGTGTGCCGGTGGCGGTCCCCGCGCCGCGCGCGGACCCGTACTGGACGGTGACGTAGCCGGCGTTCTCGCGGGTGCCCTCGGTGCCGGTGGGCGCCCCGATCAGGACGTCGTCGTAGCCGTCGCCGTCGAAGTCGCTGTTGCGGTCGACAGCGTGCGTGCCGCCGGGTGTTCCCGCGACTGCGCCGGGGGCCGCGGCGATGGCCGTGCCGGTCAGTATCAGGAAGGAAGCGGCGGCGACGACCGCGGAGTGCCTCTGCGTCATGGTGCGTCTTGCCTGAGGTCGCTCATGTGTTGCCTGCGACGGGTTGGACCTGCGAGAGCAGGCAACAGGCGTAACCACCCCCGGGTCAGGTACCGTTCGAGCCTTGCGTCGAGCAACGCAGCGGCACCCGCGCTGACATCTGCCGCGGCGCCGCACGACCATGGCGCGCGGCGGTCTCCTGGAGCACGGGAGCCGGGGGCGCGGCGTGGGGCAGAATCTGCCCTGTGACGATCAGCGCGCGCGAACTCAACCGAGCGACCCTCAGCCGCCAACTGCTGCTCGAACGTGAGCCGCTGACCGTCGGCGACGGTGTACGGCGCGTCGTCGCGCTCCAGGCGCAGCACCCTGCCTCGCCCTACCTCGCACTGTGGAACCGGCTCAGCAGATTCGCTGCCGCCGACCTCGATGCCGCCTTCACCGGGCGTTCGGTGGTCAAATCGACCCTGATGCGCATCACTCTGCATGCCGTGCACGCCGATGACTACCCGGCCTTCCGCGCTGCGATGCAGGCCCACCCTGTACGCCTCCCGGCTCGGCTCCCGCTTCGCCGCCGCGGGGCTGACCCCGGCGGACGCCGACGAGTTGGTGCCGGAGCTGCTGGCTTTTGCCGACAGGCCGCGCACCTCGGCCGAGATGCAGGCGTGGGTCGAGAAGCGGCTCGGTGCAGAGAAGAAGGAGGGGGCGTGGTGGGGGATGAAGGCGTACGCACCGATGCATCATGCCCCGACGGATGCGCTGTGGTCGTTCGGTCACCGGCCGTCCTTCGTCGCGGCGGGCAGGGGACCCGCCCTCACCGGACGGGCGATGCCGGCGCACGCGCTGGAGACCCTGATCCTGCGCTACCTGGAGGGGTTCGGGCCCGCGTCGGTGGCCGACGTCGCGCAGTTCGCCATGGTCCAACGGGCGGCCGTCCGCGAGGCGCTGCGGACCTTGGACGAAGCCGTCGAGCAACTCCAAGGGCCGGACGGCGGCACGCTGTTCGACCTTCCGGATGCCTCCAGGCCGCCCGCCGAGACCCCCGCCCCGCCCCGGCTCATGGCGATGTGGGACAGCGTTCTGCTGGCCTACGCCGACCGCAGCCGGGTGATACCCCCTGCGTACCGCTCCCTGGTGATCCGCCGAAACGGCGACGTACTGCCCACTCTGCTGGTGGATGGCCAAGTCGCTGGTGTGTGGCGCCCGTTGGGCGGCGGCATCGAGGCCTCCGCCTTCCGTCCCCTGTCCCCCGCCGTCTGGGACGGGCTCGCCGCGGAGGCCGAGTCCTTGACGAAATTCCTCGGCGAACGCGAAACGGCGGTCTACAGCCGCTACCACCACTGGTGGTCGAAACTCCCCGAGGCCGAGACGCGACTGCTGTGAACGACGGCCTGCGCGCGGACGTCGGCGGCACACGCTCCGCGAGCAGCGAACGGGTCGGCCCGCGGTGAAGCCCGCGCCGCCGGAGCCGCTCCCATCCACGGTGGTGACCGACTGCGCCCCCACCTCGACCGCGACGGCATCGGCCGCGACTCCTGACCCGAGTGATCACGCAGGCCGGGCACCTGAGGTCAGGCCGGTCTGCTCCAGGTGAGTTCGGCCGTGCGCTCCGCGCCCCACAGTCGCGTGGGCGTGGCGAGGCCCAGTCGGAGGAGGGGTCCGTCGAACGTCACCGTGCGCGCCTGGGTCCGTCCGATCCAGTTCGGGAAGAGGCTGGTGGTGACGTGGTGCTCCACGGTGCCGGGGCCGGTGACTTCGAACGGTCCGCCGTAGGCGACGTATCCGATCGCCGCCCGGGCCAGTTCATCCGTCGCCGCGTCCTCGAGACGTGCCGACTCCAGGGGTGGGCGGTCGCCGCGGCCCAGTTGGGCGGACATGTATCCCTCAGGTGTGTAGAGGATCAGACCGTACGGGGTGGGTCCCAGGGGCTGTACGACGTCGCCGTCGGCGCTCGTGGCGGTGTAGGACACGAGTTGCCATGCGCCGAGCAGTTTCCTGCGCACCTCTTCCCGTGCCTCGCGTTCGTTCTCCTCGCCGGCCTGGTCCTCGATGGTCATGACAGGGTTCCTTTCGTTGCACATGAGTGGCCGGGCCTCGCTCGGACGGGCGAGGCCCGTGACGACAGGTCAGTTCCGGGTGAGCTCGCCGTCGACAACTCGCCACAGCTGCTGCGGGTTGGCCTCGCGCAGCGGCTCGGGGAGCAGGTCGTCGGGGAAGTTCTGGTAGGTGACCGGACGGACGAACCTCTCGATCGCGCCCATGCCCACCGAGGTGAAACGGCTGTCGGACGTGGCCGGGAACGGGCCGCCGTGGGTGGAGGCGTAGGAGACCTCCTGCGGCATCGAGAAGGCGTTGAACACGATCCGGCCGGTGCGGCGCTCCAGGATCGGCAGGAGCTGCTCGGCGGCGGCACGGTCGGCGGCCTCGGCGTGCAGCGTGGCCGACAGCTGTCCGCGGAACGCGCGGGCCACTTCGAGGAGTTGATCCGTACCGGTCAGCTTCACGAGCAGGACGGCCGGGCCGAAGACCTCCTCTCGCAGGGCGGGCTCGGCCAGCAGCTGCTCCCCTGTGACCTCGTGGAGAAAGGACTGGCCGTCCCACGTGTCGTCCGGGGCCGGGGCGCCTGCGGCGATCCGGGTGGCGCCGTGTTCGTCCATGCGCTGCACGTTGCGGACGTAGGCGCCGTGAATGCCGGGCGTCAGCATGGTGCGTGCGGCGGCCTTCTCCACCTCGGCGCGCGCCGCGTCCCGCAGCTCCTCGAAGCCGGGGCCGTCGACGGCGAGGAGGACGGCCGGCTTCAGACAGGCCTGTCCGACGTTGTACATGGCGCGCTGCGCCAGGCCACCACCGATCTCGGCGGCGCGGGCCGCCAGAGCGGCGGGCAGGACGAAGGTCGGATTGACGCTGGTCATCTCGGTGAACACGGGGATGGGGTCGGGGCGTTGCTGGGCGCGCCGGTAGAGGGCCATGCCGCCGGCCTCGGAGCCGGTGAAGGTGACGGCCCGGACCAGTGGGTGGTCCACGAGTGCCTCACCGATCTCGTTGCCGGCGCCTCGGACGAGGGAGAAGACGCCTTCGTGGAGTCCAGCTTCGGCGACGGCCTGCTGGATGACGCGGCCCTCGATCTCGGAGGCACCGGGGTGTGCGTTGTGCGCCTTGACGACGACGGGGCATCCGGCGGCGAGGGCTGAGGCGGTGTCGCCGCCGGCGACCGAGTAGGAGATCGGGAAGTTGCTCGCGCCGAAGATCACCACGGGTCCGAGGGCCACCTTCTGCAGCCGGTGGTCCTGGCGCGGTGCGGGCTGCCGGTCCGGTTGTGCCGGGTCGATGGTCGCCTGGAGGTAACGTCCCTGGCGGACGACGGTGGCGAACTTGCGGAAGACGCCGGCCGTCCGTATGGCCTCGCCCTCGAACTGCGCGGCGGGCAGCCCGGTTTCCAGGGCGAGGCGTGCGGCGAGGTCGTCCTTGGCCGCCTCGAGCTTGTCCGCGACGAGGTCGAGGAACGCGGCCCGCCGGGCCGGCCCGGTGTGGCTGTAGCTGTCGAAGGCATCGTCGGCCAGGCGGACCGCGCGGTCGACCTCGGCCGGCCCCCCGAAGGCGAACTCGGGTTCGACGAGTTCGCCGGTGGCGGGGTTGAGGGCCTTCATGGTCCCCGTGGTGGCGGGCACCTGTGCCGCTCCGATCAGCAGGTCTCCGGTCAGTGTCATGCGCGCGCTCCCTCGAATGCGGTGGTGAGTTCGTCCGTGGTGGTGATGGCGTGGGCGTAGGTGGGTCCGTTGAGCTCGTGCGCGGCGTGCATCATCGCGGGGAGGAACGCCGCGGTGGCGTCGCGCACCAGGGTCACGTGGTAGCCGAGTTCCATGGCGAATCGGCCGGTGGACTCGATACAGGTGTTCGCCAGCAGGCCGACGATCACGACATGGGTGATCCCGTGCTGCTTGAGCTGGAAGTCGAGGTCGGTGTTGGCGAAGCCGCTCTGCGCCCAGTGCTCCTGGACGACGACGTCGCCCGGCTGCGGCTGGAAGTCGGCGTGGAACTCGCCGCCCCAGGTCCCGCGGGCGAAGCTGTGGCGCTCCATGATCGCGAGCTGGGTGGGGTTGGGGTGATCCCACGTCTCGTAGTCACCCGGCTCCCAGCGGCGGTGCGGCACGAACATCACACGTATGCCGGTCTCGCGGGCGGAGGCGACGACGGAGCGCAGGTGTGCGAGCAGTCCGACCTCCTCCGCGACGGGTTCCAGGCGCGGCCAGATCTTGCCGCCCGCGGACAGGAAGTCGTTGAAGGGGTCGACCAGCAGGACGGCCGTACGGTCGGGGTCATAGGTCTGAGACACGGTTCCCGCTCCAATCTGGATGTTTCTCGTCATCCAGAAAGAAGATTACGTCCGGCATCCAGAAAGTCAAAGGTGTATGATTTTCATCATCCAGATGCGGGGCGAGCCGACCCCGCCGCCCTACGGAAGGCAGGACGGACATGGGCCACTCGCAGGCGGAGAAGGCGGCGACACGCGCACGGGTCCTGCGCCTCGCGTCACGCAGGATCCGCGCCGAAGGGGTCAGCCGTCCCGGCGTCGCGGACCTCATGAACGAGGCCGGACTGACGCACGGCGGCTTCTACAAGCACTTCGACTCTCGCGACGACCTCGTGGCCCAGGCAGCCGCCGTCGCCCTGACCGAGGGCACCGCGAAGATGGAGCGCGCCGCACGCAAGAACGATCAGGACGCGCGAGCGGGACTCATCGACGCCTACCTCGCCAAGCAGCACCGGGACGCGCCCGCCACCGGCTGCGCGCTCGTCTCCCTCGGCGCCTCCGCGGGCCGCGGCGACCAGCACTTCAAGGAGGCCTACGAACAGCAGGTGGGCACATACCTGGACCTCATCGCCGGCTTGGACGACGACGCCGAGGACGCCCGGGCCGAGGCGATGCTCACCCTCAGCGCCCTGGTCGGCGCCGTGCTCATGTCCCGGGCGGTGGCCGACAAGGCCTTCTCCGACGAACTGCTGGAGACGGTCGCGGAGCGACTGAAGCAGCAGGGGTCACAGACCTCGTCCGGCCGCGCCTGACGCACGCCCGCGGAAACGCTCGGTCGAGCTGTGCAGGCGGTGGGCCGTCAGCGCAGGAAGCCCTCGTATCTGTGCTGCTCGACCTGGCTGTTGATCTGCTTGACCGTCTCCAGGCCGACGCTCACGATGATCAGAAGGCTCGTGCCGGTGAGCTGATTGGCGCCGCCGAAACTGGCGAACGCCACGGTCGGCACGAGCGCGATGAGTCCCAGATACAGCGACCCGGGCCAGGTCAGCCGGTTGAGCACATAGCTGAGGTACTCGGCCGTGGGCCGGCCGGCCCTGATACCCGGAATGAACCCGCCGGCCTGTTTGATGTTCCCCGCCACTTCCTCGGGATTGAAAGTGATCGCCACATAGAAGAAGGCGAAGAACACGATCAACAGGAAGTACGCGGCCACGTAGTACGGATGGTCCCCCTTGACGAAGTTGCGTGTGATCCACATCGCCCAGCCCGAGGTCGAGTGCGAGAACTGGGCGATCAGGGCGGGGACATACAGGATGGACGAGGCGAAGATGACGGGGACCACGCCGGCCTGGTTCACCTTCAGGGGGATGTAGGTCGCCGTTCCGCCGTAGGACTTGCGGCCCACCATCCGCTTCGCGTACTGGACCGGGACACGACGCTGGGCCTGCTCCACGAAGACGACCAGGCCGACCATGGCGAGACCCACGAGGACGACCGCGCCGAAACCGAGCCACCCGTCCGCGATCTCGCCCTGCTGTTTCACGGCCCACAGCGCCGCCGGGAGAGTGGAGGCGATCGAGATGAAGATGAGCAGCGACATGCCGTTGCCGACCCCCCGCTCGGAGACCAGCTCGCCCATCCACATCACGCAGGCCGTGCCCGCCGTGATCGTGAGGACCATGACCACGGTCGTGAGGATGGAGGTGTCCGGCACGATGCTCCCCGCCGTCGGGCAGCCGGGGAACAACGCACCACTACGGGCGGTGGCGACGAGGCCGGTGCCCTGCAGGACGGCGAGGGCGACCGTCAGATAGCGGGTGTACTGGGTGATCTTCCCCTGCCCGGCCGCACCCTCCTTCTTCAGCGACTCCAGCCTCGGAATGACCGCGGTCAGCAACTGCAGGATGATGCTGGCGGTGATGTAGGGCAGGATCCCCAGGGCGAAGACCGTGATCTGCAGAAGCGCCCCACCGCTGAACATGTTCACCAGGCCCAGCAGGCCGCCGCTACCCGAGGCCGCCGCGTTCACACAGCTCTGGACGTTCTTGTAGGAGATCCCCGGCACGGGAACGTGGGAGCCGATGCGGTACAGCACGATGACACCCAGCGTGAAGGCCAGCTTTTTCCGCAGGTCGGGTGTTCTGAACACCTGGATCAACGCGCTGGACAACGGTTCCTCCTTCGCCCCGCGCAGGTAGGCGGAGGCGCGGAAACGCTCTTGTGAAGGGCGTACGGAAACGGCGTGCGGGCTAGGGTGACATGGGGTCGCAGAAGCGCTGCGACGAGCACCATTTTTGAATGGCCCGATCAACTCAGCAACCGGACGAGGCACGGCCGGGCCGTCCTGCGCCGCCGAGGTGCGCAGAAGACCTGCGGCCGCCTGCTTCCGGAGCCGCTGCTCGACGAAACCTGCGACGGCGCCCGGATGCACCGCCGCCAGTGTGTGGGAGGCAGGAACCCGGGCGGTGTGCGCGTGGGCCTGATCCGCGCCGAAGCGCTCCCCCGCCCCGTGTGAGGATGTGGCCCATGGCGTGGCTTAGGAAACGCGGACAGTGGTCGGTCGGGCTCGTCGCCGCGGCGAGTGCGGCGCTGACGCTCAGCGCGTGCGACCGGGGCGGCTCCGACGACGGCGCCTCCGGGGACCGCGAGGCGAGGTACCAGCGCGTCATCGAAGATCCTCACCCACGCCCCGCCGACGTCATCGAGGCGGCCGGCGCACCCACCGGCGTGGTCCGCGCCGACGACGGGTCGCTGCTCCTGACGTACGACGCCGGTAATGTCGAGGACGACGAGGGACCGGCCGCCACCGCCTGGCGCATCGTCGGTCCCGACGGCCGTACGGTCGCCGAGCACGCGGAACACGGGGACGCGGAGGCGGTGCCGGTCACGTTCAAGGGGGTGCCCGGGGGCTTCGTGCGGGTGCCGCGGGAGGGGGCCGAGGGTGCGTACGCCCTCGACGTGAGCGGCAAGCGGCGCAAGGTCACCGGGAGCGAGACTCCGTTGCGCACCCGCCCCGGCGACATCCTGCTCGCCGAGCGGGAACCGGCTCTCGTCTACCGCCCCGCCACACACACAGTCGCGCCCCCGGCCCGGCTGCCGGACGACGCCGTCCGCCTCGCCGTCGACGAGCGAGGCACGGCCTGGAGTCTGGACCAGCCACTGACCGGCGGCCCGGACCGTGTCGTACGGCAGCGCGACGGCCGCACCCTTGGTTCTACGGCCGTCCCTGAGCCGTACGCCGGGGGTGTCCTCGCCGCGCGCGGTGGCGCCGCCGCGCTGTCCCTCACCCGGGACGACGGTGTGCACGGCCTGTTGGTGACGACGGACGGCGGCGGGCACTGGCGGACGGTTCTCGACGGCGGCGTTCCCTGGAGGGAGCTGAAGCGTGGCCCGGAGTCACTGATCCTGGAGGTGCTCGCGGACGGGCGACTCCTCGTCGGCGAAGAAGGCGGCCGCCACTGGCTCGCCGACGACCGCACCGACCGCGCCTTCCACGAGCTGAGGACACCGGCGAAATTCACCTCGCTCACCGTCGACGGCACTACGCTCTACGGCATCGCGGACGCCACGACGGCGACGTACGACCTGGTGACAGGCGAAGGGCTGTGGACCTCTCACGACGGCGGACGCGAGTGGCGGCGCTACGAGCAGCGCGGTTAGCTGCGCGACGGGTGCATTGCGAACACTGACGCCTTCGCCGACCCGTGCGTGTAGGGAATCGATCAGGTCAGTTCCAGGCCACCGTCGATCGTCAGCACCTGCCCCGTGACCTGGGATGCCCGGGGATCAGCAAGGCGCAGGATCCACGTGGCGACGTCCGCGGGGTCGCCCAGGCGGCCCGTGGGGATCTGCCCGCGCTCAGCGGCACGCAGCTCCGTGATGGCCCCATCGGACAGTCCCGCTGCCGCCAGGACGTCGGTCTCGGTGGGCCCAGGGGCGATGGCGTTCACCCGGACCCCTTCACCGGCGAGTTCGAGCGCCCAGCTTCGGGTCAGCTGTTCCAGGGCGCTCTTGGTGGCGGCGTAGTGCGCTGCGCCCGCAAGAGGGCGGTGGCCGTAGGTGCTGGACACGTTCACGATGGAGCCGGAGGTCTCGCGCAGGTACGGCAGGGCCGCGTGGGCGAGCAGGCTGGGCGCCGTCACGTTCAGCTCGCACAGGTTGCCGATCACCGCGCGATCGGTCTCTGCCAGAGGCATGATGGCGGCGGCACCGGCGTTGTTCACCAGCAGGTGCAGTCGGCCCCACCGCTCCACGGCGGTACTGACCACCGTGCCGGCGGCGCCGTCCCCGCAGATGTCGAGGGGAAGGATCTCGATACCGGGATGCTTCCCGGCGGTCTCTTCGAGGGCGTCCTTGCGGCGGCCCACGCCCAGAACGTGCGCCCCCGCTTCGGCCAGGGCCACCGCCGTCGCCCGGCCGATTCCGGATCCTGCGCCGGTGACGACGGCGACACGGTCTGCGAAGGGCAGCGGGGAGAAGCTGGAGTCGGACATGTTCTTCCTTCCGGTCGTCGCGTGGAGCGGAGCGGGCCTGTGACGCAGAGACGACCGTCTCCGCTGCCCGCCTGCCGACGCCGGGCCGGACTTCACCCCGGTCTCGGCACTCGTCCAGACCGCGCCGGCCCGCTCACGCACCATTGACAGGGCAGCCCTGCCACATGTGACAACTGGAAGTTCGCCGAGGCCGAGCCGCAGGGCGGCTCCTGCACCCGTGTCTCCAACCGGGCACCCCGGTGCCGGCCCGATTCGGCGCGCCGACACCGGTAGTGCCGCATCACTTCTCGTCGCGCAGCCTGGCCGCCAAGGAGGTCAGCGGCTCGGTCGCCTCGGTGTGGCCCAGGCCGGTGAGTCGGGCGACGGCCGTGTCGAGGCGGGTGAGGGCCGGGGCGGGCCGCTTCAGGTAGAGGCCCTCCACGGCACCCGCGAAGCGGACACACTCGGCCCACTCCTCTGCGTGGTCCTGGTCCGGTCCCGGTTCACCGAGCAGGGCGAAGGTCTTCTCCAGTGCGGCCAGGGAGTCCTCGTACTCGCCGGCGTAGGCATAGACCCGCCCGTGTTCGTACGCCAGGGCCGTGTCCAGGGAACGGCCGTGCGCCTCGTACTCGGCGGCGCGGGCCTCGTCGGCGATCCGACCGGCGTCGGCGAGCTGGGCGAGGGCCTCGGCGAGGCCGTCGGGCCCCTGCTGCTGAGCCTGGAGACGGGCGAGTTCACGCAGACAGTTGCTCAGCTGCTCGTAGCGCGGGGCCCGGGCGTGGGCGGCGAGTGCCTGGCCCGCGGCCTCGCGGGCCCGCTCGAACTCGCCGGACTTGCCGAGGAGTACGGCCGTCTCCGCGGCGATCATGGCGTGGCTCCCCGGGTCGTCGTCCCAGCCGGCCGACTCGGCGGCGAGGACGACGAGTTCCGCCGTGGCGGCCTTGAGGTCGTCTCCCGTGTGCAGCGCGCGGGCGCGCGTCAGGCGCAGCTGGGCGACGAGACGGTCGTCCAGTTCTCCGGCGGCGACGTCCGGTTCGACCAGGACGGAGTCGAGCAGAGCGATGCAGTCCTCGACACGGCCCAGATCCAGGCTGAGCTGGGCCGCGTTGCTGTAGGTGCAGAACGCGTCCGTCCGGCTGCCTCGGCGAAGGTCCAGTTCCGCCGAGCGCGTCAGGTGCCGCAGTGCCTCGTCGGGGCGGCCCAGGTGCATGCAGGCCTCGGCGAGATCACCGTGGAGGCGGGCGGTGTCCACCGCGTCGGCCGGCCAGTCGGCGGCCAGTCGAACGGCCTCGGCGAGGTCCGCGTGAGCGGCCTGCGCGTCCTGGAGACCGAGCTGGAACCGGCCACGCAGTCCCAGTGTGCGGGGCAGGTGCCAGGCGGGTCCATGCGCCTTGAGATCGTCGAGGAGGCTGTCGATCTCGGTGACCGCGGTGGGCAGTTCGCCGGAGAGGGCGTGCGTGCTGGCCCGCAGGAGTCGGGCGCCGGAGATCTGCGGGACGACGGCGTGCCGGCTCGCGAAGTCGTGCAGCAGGTCCACCTCGGCGAAGACCGGCGCGATGTGCTCCTCGCTCCGGGACGCCTGAAGGCGCAGGCCGAGGACGGTCGCCCGCAGCCGCAGCAGGCGGGCCTCCTGGTACGAGGTGAGACCGGGTGTCTCCTCGTGCAGGCGGACCATGGACGCGTGAGCGGCGCTCAGCGCGGCGGTCTTCGCCTCGGCTGCGTCGCCGTCCTCGGCGGGAATGCCGGCGGCGGCGAGCAGGGCGCCGGCCCGGGCGAGCGCGGCGCGCCCGGGCGCTCCCGCGTCGTCGTACAGGCCCGCGGCCTCCTCGTAGAGGGCGGCGGCGTCGGCGAACTCGTCCTTCTCGCCCGCCCGGCCCGCCTCGTCGGCCAGCAGATCCGCGCGCAGTTGTACCAGCGGACCCACGGCCGGGTCGTCGGGATGGATGTAGTCGCGGGCCGCGACGAGCGTGTGCAGCCGCGCCCAGCAGGCCTGCGCGTCCGGATGCCCTTGCTCGTCCAACTCCCTTGCCTGGAAGATGAGTTCGGGCAGCGACTCGGGGACGGTGGCGGCCCGGCGAGCGGCCGGCACGGCGACCGGGACGGCGGCCGGGCCCACCTCGTCGAGACTGCGCGTGCGCAGGGTCAGTTCGAGGGCGTCCAGGAGCGGGGCACGGTCGAGGCGCGCCCCGCGGCGTTCGGTGTGAGCCGTGGTTCCGTTGCGGGCGTCGAAGCGGGCGGCGAGGTCGTCGGCACGGCCGCGTACCTCGGCGCGCAGGCTCGCCACCGTCCACGTGCGCCCCGCGTAACCGGCAGCGGGCAGTTCGCCGTGGCCGAGCAGTTCCACACGCCGGAGGAGGACCTCCGCGCCGGTGAGGAAGTCGAACTGGCCCTGCGGCGAGTCCACTTCGTCGAACAGGTTGCGGTTCTCGGAGAGCAGTTCCAGACCGCGCGCCTCGTTGCCGGTCAGCGCGCAGAACTCCAGGTGCCGGCCGACCTCTCCGGCCATCGAGGGGTTGCGGCGGCAGGCGCGGTACCCGGCGAGATGCAGTTCCCGGGCCTTGTCGGCGCCGCCCGTGCGCAGCAGCGGAAGCAGCGCGTACGAGATGGAGCGGGCGGGCTCCTCCTGGCAGGAGTCCTTCCCGGCGAGGACGGGCTCCCATGTGCGCAGCGCCCGTTCGTCGTCGCCCGCGGCGAGGTGGTGCAGGGCGCGCTCGCAGATCTCGCAGGCCTCGCAGTCGCTGAGCCGGCTGCGGCTGCGACCGGCCCACAGTTCGTACGCGAGGGCGGTGTCCTCACCGACGTGGGCGGCCAGTTGGTACGCCTGGCCGTAGTACGGCTGGAGGTCGAGGCCGGCCTTCACGTACCGGTCGCGCATCTCGGTCTGCCACTGGCGCAGGCTGGCCAGCGGCACCTCCGGCAGGGCCCGCAGGGCGTTGGCCACCCATTTGAACCGCCAGAACAGCATGTGCCGCAGGCGCTCGTCGAAGACGTCGGGCTGCTCGTCGAAGAGATTCAGCAACCGTGCGAAGACGACGGGCGACTTCCGGGGTTCGGCTCCGTAGGTGTAGGCCTCCTGGAGCTCCAGGAGCGCGTACGCGAGCGGCTCCGGCTCCCCGAACTGTTCGGCGGCGTCGACGAGTTCCTCGGCAGTGACGGTGCGGGTGCGCCCGTAGGGGCGACGGTCGTTCTCGCTCAGGGCCTGGAAGAGCTCGTCGGTGGTCTGGGGTGCGGTCGGCATCGTCAGATGTCCTTGCGGAGGGCGTGGGCGAGGAGGTCGAGGAAGGAGCGGTTGATGAGGCTCGATTCGGCGGGCCGCAGCGGGCGCCGGGACAGCATCACGGCCTGCCCGTAGAGGGCTTCGGCGCTGGTGCGGGCCAGTTCGGGCTCGTCGATGGTCACGGCGGTGCGGACCAGCGGGTTGAGCTGATTGAGGATCAGTTGGGCGCGGGGGGCTTCCTGGCGCAGTGCGCCGAGGATGTCGCCCCACAGGCCGCCCTCCTGCTCGCGGGCGAGCTGAGAGCGGGTGCGCTCGTGCCGGGCCTCGCGGCTGTCGACGAGGAGTGCGGGCGCGGACGCGGGCTGGAAGGATCGGAGCGCGACGTCGCAGTCGAAGACGGCGAGGGCGTCGCGGGCCAGGGCGAGATAGGCCGTGGCGGCCAGTTCCGTCTCCCGGTCGACCGGGTCGAGATGGGCGGTGAGGGTCGCCGGGTCGAGGTCGGCGACGTTGTTCTCGGGCCTGATCTCGGGGAGCCGGTGGACCAGTTCGCGGTCGTAGGTGTAGCCGCCGTTGACGACGCCGAGACCGGCGGCCGAGGCGATCGCGGCGACCTGCCGGAACTCCTCCACGCTCGATGTCACGAGCACGGTGCGGTGGGTGCGCGCGAACTCGTCGAGGGTGGCGTGCCCGTCGGTGGTCTCGAACGGCAGCCAGGGCAGCAGCATCCGCAGGATCTCGTCGTCGTGCACCGCGAGCGACTTCACGGCCAGGTGGTGGACCTGAAGGAAGCGGGCGAGCAGCTCCGGGTCGCTGGCGGCGGCCCGGGCGATCCACGCGCGCAGACGCTCGGCGAGGGCGTCGCGGACGGCGGCGAGCGTGTCGTCCTCGTACAGGGACTCGCGGGACGCCGTCGGACGCAGGCTCTCGGCGTCGACGACGCAGCGGACGAAGAACGCCCACTCGGGGAGGATCTCCTCGGCCTGCTCGGACAGCAGCATGCCCTTGACGTGCACGCGGTGGCCGTGGCGGCGCCCGGCCGGTACCGCCTCGGGCAGCACGCACGCGATGCCCTTCAGGCCGACCGCCGGGAGGTCCAGCTCGATGGTGTCGAGCGGTGTGAACCCGAAGACGTCCTCGCCGTACGCGGCCAGGGCCCGGGAGCGGGCTCCCGGCGTGGCGTACGTACGGGTCCAAGGCGCCGGCTCGGGGTTGACGGACGCGCCCGGACCGCCCGTGCCGTCGTCGAAGGTCACCGGGTGGCGCAGCAGGGAGCCGAAGTGCCGGGCCAGCGCGTGCACCTGCGCCGGCCGGGTCCACTCCCCCGCGTCGGCCCTCGGGGTGAGTGTGACGGTGGTGCCGGGGCGGGGGCGGGCGGAGGCGGGCAGGGTGCGGACGGTGTAGCTTCCGTCGCCGCGACCGCGCCACTCCACGGCGGGTGCGTCGGGTGTGCGGGCGGAGCGGCTCAGGACGTGGATCTCGTCCGCGACCAGGAAGCAGGAGAGCAGGCCGATACCGAACTGGCCGATGAAGTCGCCGCGTTGTTCGACGATCTTCCCCCAGCCTCGAATGGGCTCGTCCGCGGTGCCCCCCGTGGCGCGCTTGCTGCTGCGGCCGATCGTGGCGAGGAAGGTGTGCACGTCGGCCTCGGTGAGGCCGACGCCGTCGTCCTCGACACGTACCACCGAGCCGTCGGCATACAGGCGGATGCCGTAGTCGTCGGCGGGGGCGGCCGGTTCGAGGCCGTGCCGGGCGGTCAGCGCGTCCACCGCGTTCTGCAGGAGTTCGCGCAGGTAGACGCGGGGGCTGGAGTAGAGGTGGTGGGAGAGCAGATCGACGAGGCCGCGCAGATCCACTTGGAAGGTGCGGTCGGCGCCGGCCGGGTTCGCGGCGGTGTCGGGCAGAGTCATCGGACAGTCCTGGGAGGGCGACGAGGGGACGGGCGGGACCGACGCGGCGAGCGGTCATCAGGCGCGGCGGTGGTGGTGACGGGCGGAACCCGGGCGGCGAACTCTCAGCCGCGCCGGTGGTGACGGGCGGAACCGGGGCGGCGAGCTCTCAGGCGCGCCGGTGGTGACGCGCGAACTGCTTCTCGGGCTCCGCGAAGTAGGTCCAGGGCCACTTGGTGTATGCGCCGTCGAGGGTCAGGAAGACACGCCGGATGGTGTGACGCTCTGCGGCCAGCGCCAGGGCCATGGCGAACATGTTGAAGTCGTGCTGCCAGCCCGGCCGACGTACGTAGGAGGGGTGGAGGATGCTGCGGTCGGCCGCGTCGCGCAACTCGGCCTGGATCTCGGGGGTTTCCAGGCAGTCCCCGCGATCCGACTCGACCCAGTCCTCTATGTGCGCCATGGCGATGACGCAGCCGAGGCGATGCCCCAGCGGGGCACGGGCGAACGCGTCGCGGGCGAACGCCAGGGCCTGACCGGGCTCGCCGCTCCAGCGGGGCTGCAACTGCGACACCCACTCGACATGGGTCTCCAGGTCCAGCGGGTCGCGGCGCAGCGCGGCGTCGAGCCGGGTCTCGTTGACGACCGGGCCCAGCGACATACCGCGCCCGGAGGTCAGCAGGCGGCTCCATGGTGTGACCCATTCCGGCTGCAGCTCTGCGGCCTCGAGGAGTTGTTCCTCGGCGATCCGGAGCCGCTCGTGGAAGACCCGCCACTGCTCCTGCGAGACGTTCACGGCACGAGCGGAGGTGCGCGCCTCCCAGCCCCAGCTGATGTGGCGCGTCCCGGATATCAACAGGGCCGTCGCGCGATGTTCCTTGTCCTCCTCGACGGCCCGGCCGATCCAGTCCTGCACACCGTCCAAGTCGGCCAGTTCACCGAGGACTTGGTGATCGCGCCCGAGGTCGAAGGGGGCCAGCGCCGACTTGACCGCTTCCCAGTCACCGGCGTCCGCCGCCTCCACCAGCGTCAGCACCCGCCTGTCGCCGAGCGCGCGCAACGCGTACATGCCGCCTTTCTGCCTGCGCGGGACGGGAAGGGCGTGCGGATCCGCCTCCGGTCTCTCCCCACCCTTGCCGAACAGCTTGCCCAACATGCAGCGCCCTCCCCAGGTCCCGCGTGATCTTCGGGTGCAGCATAAGCGGTCCCACCGACACCGCTTCCACAGGGTTTTCACCGGCGCTTCATGAGCCCCTGCTCCCCCGTCCCCTCGTTTCCTCGAACCCCTCCGCGTCGCTCCCTCGCGCCCCCGTCGGTACAAGTGCATCCTTGGAGACACGGACCGCGCACCGCACCGCACCGCACCGCACCGCACCGACGATCAAGACGTACGTCCACCTCCGCGGCGCGCGGTTCGGCCACGGCGGACCAAGGAGATCACCCGATGACCGTGAGCAACCGTTGGAGTTCTGTCGGGTGTCCCGATGCGGTGGTGGTGTGAGCGCCCTCGTGGTCCGAGCCGTCGGCACCGAGCGGCTGGACCTGCTGCCGCTGCGGGCGGAGCACGCCGAGGAGATGGCCGTGGTGCTGTCCGATCCGGCCCTGCACCAGTTCATCGGCGGGATCCCGGACACCCCTCAAGCACTTCACTCGCGCTACCGCCGCATGACCGCAGGCTCTCCCGATCCGGCCGTGTCCTGGCTGAACTGGGTGATCCGGCTCCGTACCGAGTCCTGTCTGACGGGCACGGTCCAGGCGACGGTCGGCCACGGCGGCGACGGGCTCGTCGCCGAGATCGCCTGGGTGGTGGGGACTCCGTGGCAGGGAAGAGGCCTCGCCACCGAAGCGGTACGAGGACTCGTCGACTGGCTCGGCAGCCGGCCGGTCCACAGCGTCGTCGCCCACATCCACCCCGACCACCGGGCCTCGGCCGCCGTCGCCGCCGCCGCGGGGCTCACGCCCACGGACGAGTGGTACGACGGTGAGATCCGGTGGCACCGGACCATCGGGCGATGACAGCGCCGCGCCGTACGGCGTCGGGGTGCCGGGGTGGCGCTGTGCGGCTATTGCGGCCTGGCCAGCCACTCGTCGAAGGTGGTGGGCGCGATGCGGGCGCCGTCGCCCGGCAGGAGCACGTCGCCGGCCATCTCCGTACCGAAGATCGATGACCACGTGGGCACGAGCTCGACCGTGCGTCCGCGTGCGTCGTTGGTACGCCGAGCCATGTCCACCAGGTCCTGCGGCTCCGGGCCGGCGACATCGCGGTAGCGCCCCTGCGGTGGACCGGTGGCGATCTCGGCGAGGATGTCGGCGACGTCCGAGGGGGCGATCGGCTGCACGAGCAACGGCGCGATCGTGGCGACGCCGCCCTGTTCGGTCCAACTCACCACCGTCGCGGCGAAGTCGTGGAACTGTGTGAAAGGAACGACGGTCCAAGGCACCGGGCCATCGACCACGAGGCGCTCCTGCTCCCGCTTGCCCGCGTAGTGTGCGTTGCCTTCGATGCGATGGACGCCGACGATCGTGAGCAGCACGTGGTGACGGACACCGGCCCGTGCCTCGGCGGCGAGCAGGTTCCGGGTGGTGGTGGCGAAGAACGCCACGGTCTCGTCCCGGTCGGTCGCCTCGTGGCTCGTGGCGTCCACGACGGCGTCGACACCGGTCAGGGCGGCATCGAGGCCGTCACCCGTCGTCAGGTCCACACCGAGCGAGCGGCTGATGCGCACGACCTCGTGTCCGGCCTGTTCCAGGACTGTGGCTGTGCGGGCGCCGATGTTCCCCGTCGCTCCGGCGACGGCGATGCGCAGGGCGGGCATGGTGGTCCCTTCTGTGCCGCTCGTGCTGCCGTTCCGCCTTCGCTTCCCCGCCGTCGGAGTCAGCAGGGTTGAGCGGCCGCGGAGGTGCGCTCCTTCAGCGTCGCCCTCGGCGGCCACCACCGCACCCCGGCAGCCGGCGTCACCGCAGCCACATCGTCCGGCTCGGTCGAGTGGCCGCCGCTTCGGTCGGCCGCCCTGACCGATCGATCGGGCGTACGCTCGAAGGGCGCCGAAGTCGTCAAGTGCGGCATCCGGCCGCCGCAGGCGCATGCGTCACGACTCACGCGGTCGCTGTCATCCCCCGCGGGTCCGCTTCCAGGCCCTCCCCCGGCACCCGCTGACGCACCCGCCGACCGGCGACGCACGCCCGTTTCCGTGCGCGGACGCAAGGGCGGGCGCGGACGCGGCGCGGGCGCGGACGCGGCGCGGGCGCAGACGCGGCGCGGGCGCAGACGCGGCGCGGGCGCAGACACGAATGCGCGTGCGAATGCGGTGCGGTCCGGTCACGGAGAAGGAGGCGGACCCATGGCTGCCAGACACCTCGCCCTCATCACCGGCGCGGGCGACGTGGGGCGAAACGTCGTCGAGAGGCTGCGCTCGCAGGACGTGCCCGTGCGTGTCGTGGTCCGCCGGGACGACGATCGTGCCGCGCGGCTGCGTGCACTCGGTGCGGAGGTCGTCCTCGGCGACCTCACACGACCGGACACCGTCGCGGCCGCCTTGGAGGGCACCCGGAGCATGTACTTCGCCATGCCGGTGTCACCCGACCACCTTCTCGCGGCGACCGCCGTGGCGAGTGTCGCGCGGGAGTACGACAAGCTGGACGCCCTCATCGACATGTCACAGATGACCGTGTCGCAGATGACGGCCACCAGCACCGCGGAGTCCCGCCAGCAGCGGCTGCACTGGCTGGCGGAGCAGGTGTTCAACTGGTCGGGTCTGCCCGTCACGCACATCCGCCCTACGGCCTTCCTCGACAACCCGCTGTTCACCACGCTTCCGGCCCGGACGATCCGCAGGAACGGCACCATCGAGCTGCCGTTCGGAACCGGACGCACTTCACCGATCGCCGTGGACGACGTCGCCAGGGTGATCGCGACCGTGCTGAGTGACCCCGGCCCCCACGTGGGGCACGTCTACGAACTGACCGGACCACGGACGGTCGACATGACGGAGATGGCCGACGCCTTCTCGAAGGCATTGGGCCGCCCGGTCTCCTACGTGGACGTCCCTCTCGACCGGTGGCGCGAGGAGGTGCTCTCCACGATCGGCCTGCCGCCGCACGTCGAGGAGCACATCGTCACCATGTGCCGCCTCCATCACCAGAACCGGTACGACCGGGCCTCCGACGACGTCGAGCGCCTCACCGGTGCCCCAGCGCAGACGATCGAGGAGTTCGTGGCGGCACGCAAGGACTTCTACATGGGCTGACGGCCTCCCAGGAGAACACCGCTCGCCTCGTGACAGGCCGTGCGCGTAGCGTCGGCGCGTCTCCGAGGGAGCCGTCTTCATGGGTGCCGATCGCTGTGCCGAGTCGCACGACGCCGCGAGAGCCGCGTTCGTCCGCGTTCCCGGCAGACGGAAGCCGCTCAGCGCAGTACGGCCGCCAGCAGGTCGGACCCCAGCGCCGTCAGATCGGGCAGATCGAGGGCGTGGCGAACGTAACGGCCGTGCCGCCGGGACGTGAGGAGGCCCGCGCGGCGCAGGACGGCGAGGTGGCGGGAGACCTCAGGGGGTGAGAGTTCCCAGGCGTGGGCCAGCTCTCCGGTGGTGTGCGGGCCGCGGGCCAGGGTGCGCAGCAGCCGCAGCCGTACCGGATGCGCGAGCGCCTCCAGCCGTAGCGTGACGGTTTCCAGTGACACCGGTTGCGACGGACTCGGCCCGGCGACGGGGTACTGCACCACCGGCTGCCGCCCCGGCGCGTGCACCACCACCAGGTGCGGACTGCCGAAGACGCTGGGAAGGAAGGTGACCCCGGTGCCGTGGGCGGCGTTCGCCTTGTCCTGCAGCTTGTCCACGACGATGCAGTCGCCGTCCGGTGCCAGGGTGACGGCGCTTGAGATCGATGCGAGTGCCGCGCCGATGCCCTGGCGCTTCAGCAGATCGTTCTTCAGGCGCAGGTCGGTTGCCAGTTGCACGGCGACACCCGTCCAGGCGGCGTCGAAGAAGGCCTCGGCGCACTGTTCGAGGGTCTGACGCACCCGTGCCCGCACGGCGGCCGGGTCCGCGAGCAGCCGCTCCGCGAACGCCTCTTGGAGCGCGCCGCGGGCCTGGGCGAGATCCAGGGCCCGCTCGCGCGCCGTCGCGTCGGTGAGCGGCGACGGCGCGGCGAAGTGGACGCGGTTGCTGCCGCACGTGGTGGTGAGCGCGGCGGTCACATAGATCTCGTCGTCGATCCGGTCCACGTCGTCCAACTCCTCGGCGAGGGTCGGCCGAGGCCGGGCGGGGACCAGGAAGTCGGCTCGTGAGGAACGCCAGAGGAACTCCGCCTCCCTGAGCCGCTCGGCCAGCTCCGGCCGCAGCCCGGACCAGACGTCCCCGGCCCAGCCTGCGCGCTGCGGATGGTGCCCGGGCTCGGCGAGCACGTGCAGCATCGCGGTCAGCTCGGCGAGCGGGGAAGCGGCGAACCGCACTCGCTCCGACGGCAGGCCACCGATGTCGATCCTCAACGTCATCCCTCCAGCATCGCCGACCGGGCGGCCGCTGACCGCGTCGGTTGACGCTGTCCGTCAACCGACGTGACCGGCGCGACGGCCGAACACACCGTTGACGCCATGACAACCACCAAGCTCCGGCCGCGCGCCCTCGTCCGGGCCTCCGGAGGCCCCCGCTATGCCGTCGCCCTGGCCGTGGACGCGCTCGGCACCGGCCTGCTCCGGCCCTTCCTGCTGCTCTACGGGGTGACGGTGCTGAGGCTGCCGGCGCCTGCCACCGGCATCGCCATGACGGCCGGCGTCGTCGTGGCTCTGGTGTGCATGCCCGCCGTGGGCAGATGGCTGGACCGGGGCGCACGCAGCACGGTCGTGGCGGCGTCGATGCTGGTGCGGGTGCTGGGTGTGGTGCTGCTGCTGGCCGCGCCTGCGGGGCACGTCTGGCTGTTCACGGCGGCGGCGCTCTTCCTCGGCATCGGCAACCAGGCGTGGCCCGCCGCCCACGCCGCTCTCGTGGCCACGGTGGCCCAGGGCCGCGAACGCGACGCCGCTCTCGCAGGAGGCCGCGCCCTGCGCAACGCCGGCCTGGGCGCGGGCGCGCTCCTCGCCGTCGGGTGCCTGGCGGGCGGCACCAGCGCACTGCGGACGCTGGCAGCCGTCACCGGGCTCGCCTATCTCGCCGCGGCGGCCTTGGCATGGTCGGTCCGCCTGCGCGCGCATCCGGCCGCGGCCCCGGCCCATGGCAGGACCGACGTGCCCGCACCTCGGATACGTACGCTGCTGGCCGCCAACGTGGTCTACGTCTTCTGCCTCAACGTCCCCGAGATCGCGCTCCCTCTGGTCCTGGTGACACAGTTGCACGCATCCCCCGTGTGGTCGGCCGCCATCTTCGTGGCCAACACGGTCCTGGTGGTCACCCTGCAGGTTCCGGTCACCGTCCTGCTGTCCCGCTTCGCACGGCAGACCGTGCTGGCCTTCGCCGGCGTGGTTCTTACCGCGTCCTACCTCGGCTTCCTCGCGGCCACCTCGCTCGGACACGGCTGGGCTGCCCCGGCCCTCGCCGCGGTGTCCGTGCTCTGCACCATCGGCGAGATCATCTACGCCGGCAGCGCCACCGCGCTCGTCACCGCCCTCGCCCCGCCCCACGTCCTGGGCCGCACCCTCGCCCGCTTCGAGCTCTCCACGGGCTTCGGACTCGCCGTCTCCCCGGCGGTCATCACCGCCCTCGCGCCTCGCGGCTCGGCCGCCCTCTGGGGCAGCCTCGCCGCCGCGACACTCCTGTCGGCCTCCGCCCTTGCAGCCGAGCAGGCCCGTGGCGGGCCTGCCCGCGGTGCGGTCTCAGTCGAACAAGTCGGGTGAGGAGGCCGTGATCTGGTCCCACAGGGGACGGAACTGGAACCAGCCCGCGATCGGTCCGCCGATCTGCTTGCGGACCAGCGTGGCGGTGTCGTGGTCGATCTCGATCGGTGAGCCGGCCGCCATCGCCAGCATCTGGGCCTGGCACGAGCGTTCCATGGTGATGAACCACCACGCCGCGGCGGCGACCGAGTGGCCGACGGTCAACAGGCCGTGGTTCTGCAGGATCACAGCCTTCGCCGAGCCCAGCGCCTCGCCGATGCGACGCCCTTCCTCGGAGTCGTTCACGACCCCGCGGTAGTCGCTGTAGATGCCCTGGTCCTCGTAGAAGGCGCAGGCGTCCTGTGTGAGGGGTGCCAGCGGTGTTCCGAGTGCCGAGAAGGCCTTGCCGTGGAGGGAGTGTGCGTGTGCGGCAGCGACGGCGTCGGGGCGGGCCTTGTGGACCTCGGCATGAATGCAGAACGCGGCGCGGTTCACCGGACGCCTGCCGTGCAGCAGGTTGCCCTCGTGGTCGACGCGGATCAGGTCGGAGACCTTGATCTGGCTGAAGCTCATGCCGAAGGGGTTCACCCAGAACGTGTCGGGGAATTCGGGGTCGCGGGCGGTGATGTGACCGGCGACGCCCTCGGAGAATCCCAGCTTTCCGAACACCCGGAAGGCGGCGGCGAGTTCCTGCTTGCGCACCTCCCGCTCCTCCTCGACCGAGAGGTTCATGGGCGGGAGCGGGAGATCGAAGTCGTCGGGGATCGGGCCGACGTTGGCGCGGATCAGGTCCAGGACCTCGGGTGCGTAGGGCTGGGCGGTTGCCATGGGATTCGTTCCTCTCGGTGTGCGGAGTCGCGGTGGGATCGTGAGCTCGCCTGCGTCGAGGCCTCCGTGGCCTACGCGCTCTCTCCCGTGGCGAGGATCAGGGCCGCGACGCGTTGTGGTGCTTCCAGTGGGGGCCAGTGTCCGACGTCGGTCAGGGCGCGGAGCGCCGCGTCCGGCATCCGTTCGGCGATCCGCTCTGCCATGTGGGCACCCGAAATGGGGTCGCGCAGGCCCCAGATGAACGTCTTGGGCAGATCGCTGGTCTCCATGGCGTGCACCCAGCGGTCACGGTGGGTGATGCGGTCGGTGATGTAGCGGATCAGCAGGTGGGAGTTCAGGTGGCCGTCGCCGCGGCTGACGCTCTTCCAGATGTCCGCCATGTCGGCGGTGGGGTCGTAGCCCTCGGCGAAGGTCGGTGCGAGGGCGGTCGCCATGAGCTCGGCGTTGAGCGACGCGCTGATCTGGGGGCCGAGTTCGGGGTCGAGCAGGGCCGACTGGGCCGGCTCCGGGCGGTGGAGCTCCGGGTAGATGCCGCCGTTGAGCAAGGTGAGGCTCGTGATCTCGGTCGTCGACGAGCGGTCGGCGGCGCGCGCGAGCAGTTCCTGGGCGACGGTGGTGCCGAAGTCGTGCGCCACGAGTCGTGTCGAAGTCACCGCCTCGCGTTGCCACAACGCGGCCACCAGGTCGGCCTGTTCGTGGATCGAGTAGTCGTGACCGGACGGCTTCTCGCTCGCGCCGAAGCCCAGGAAGTCCGGCATGAGGAGGGTGTGGTGCGTGGCGAGTGCCGGTACGACCCGCGCCCAGTCGTACGACGAACTGGGGAAGCCGTGGAGCAGGGTCATCACGGGGCCTCGGCCGATCCGGCGGACGAACACCTCGCGCTGCACTCCCGCGACGGTGAGCGGCACCAGATCGCCGTCGGCCCACCACTTCTCGATGTCGGTCGTCATCGCAGCCCTCCGAACAGTGCGGGGAGGAAGCGGCGTTCCAGCTCGCCGTGCGGGAGAGCGGTCGGTTCCACCAGGCTCTGCGCCAGTCCGCCTTCCCGGACGGCGACGACGAAACGCAGCACCATGTCCAGATCCGTCTCGTCCACGCCGTTCGGATCGCTCGTGAGGAGTGGCGCGACCAGCTCCTTGATCTCCGCCCGCATCGCCGCGTCGTGGCGCGCGAGTGCTTCGGCCGCCTCGGGGTTCCGAATGGCGTAGAGGGTGAACTCGGTGGAGATGAGGAACCAGGTGCGTGTCTCCTCGTCCACGACGCTCGCCAGCTCGATGAAGGTGGTGACCGGGTGCTCCGACACGACGGCCCGGTCCATCGCCTCGCCGAGCTGCTTGAGGACGGCCTCGGAGCGCCGGGTGAACAGCGCGAGGAAGAGCTCGTCCTTGGAGGCGTAGTTGGAGTAGAACGCGCCTGACGTGTATCCGGCCCTCGCGCACAGCTCGGAGATCGACACGCCGTGGAAGCCGTGCTCCGCGAAGGCCTGTTCCGCCGCGTCGAGCAGCCGCTCGTTCGTCTCCAGCCGTCTCTTGGTCACGCGCTTCGCCATGCGTCCCCACCCGTCCTCGTCATGCTGAACACCCCTGCCGGATAGAGATTCCTATCCGATAGAGGTCTCTATCCGATGGGGGAACCTATCGAGTGTGGTGGTGCGCCACAAGACCCTCGACAGATGTCCGTGCGCCCCGCACGCCCCCACGGACAGCGGCACTGAGGTGAGGTCGACACCACGGCGCGGCTGGTGGGCCGGCGGTCGGTCAGAGCCATGCGGATGCATTTCGTCCGCAGGCTGGCCTCGGCGCTTCGTGCCGTGGCCGGCCTGCGGCAGGCTGTCGGCGGAGCTGACCCCGAGGAGGATGGTGACCGTCGTGCCCGAGCAGGCGATCGACCGCAAGCCACACAGCAGAGACGTGACCGACGGCATCGAGCGGACTGCCGCACGGGCCATGCTGCGTGCCGTGGGCATGACGGACGAGGACTTCACCAAACCGCAGATCGGTATCGCCTCGTCGTGGAACGAGATCACACCCTGCAATCTGTCCCTGGCCCGTCTGGCCCGAGCCTCCAAGGCGGGTGTGCGCGATGCCGCGGGCTTCCCGCTCGAGTTCGGCACCATCTCTGTCTCGGACGGCATCTCGATGGGGCACGAAGGTATGCGCGCCTCGCTGGTGAGCCGGGAGGTCATCGCGGATTCGGTGGAGACGGTGATGTTCGCCGAGCGGCTGGACGGCGCGGTGCTGCTGGCCGGGTGCGACAAGTCGCTGCCGGGGATGCTCATGGCCGCCGCCCGCCTGGACGTGGCCGCCGTCTTCGTCTACGCGGGCTCCACCCTGCCCGGCCACTGGCAGGGCAGGGACCTGACGATCATCGACGCCTTCGAGGGAGTCGGGGCCTGTGCGCGCGGAAGGATCAGCCGTGCGGACCTCGACGCGATCGAACGGCACGCGTGCCCCGGAGAAGGGGCCTGCGGCGGGATGTTCACCGCCAACACCATGGCCAGCGCCGCCGAGGCCCTGGGGATGTCGATTCCGGGCAGCGCGTCGCCGCCCGCCCCTGATCCCCGCCGCGACGAACTGGCCCACGCCTCGGGCCAGGCCGTCGTGAAACTGATCGACGCAGGCATCACCACGCGCCAGATCCTGACGCGCGAGGCCTTCGAGAACGCCATCACCGTGCTCATGGCGCTCGGCGGGTCGACCAACGCCGTACTGCACCTCCTGGCCATCGCCCATGAAGCAGGTGTGGACCTGGCCCTCGACGACTTCAACCGGATCGCCGACCGCACTCCGCTCGTGGCGGACATGAAGCCCTTCGGCCGGTACGTGATGGCCGACCTCGACCGCATCGGCGGCATTCCGGTCGTCATGAAGGCTTTGCTCGACGCCGGCTTGCTGCACGGCGACTGCCTGACCGTCACCGGCAGCACCCTCGCCCAGAACCTGGCAGCCCTCGCCCCACCGGCCCCCGACGGAAAGGTCATTCGCGCACTGGACGATCCGCTGCACGCGACCGGCGGACTGACCATCCTGCACGGCTCGTTGGCTCCCGAGGGCGCCGTCGTCAAGAGCGCCGGTTTCGACGCCCACGCCTTCGAAGGCACCGCCCGGGTCTTCGACGGCGAACAAGGCGCGATGGACGCCCTGACGGCCGGAGAACTGCGCCCCGGTGACGTCGTCGTGATCCGCTACGAGGGCCCCAAGGGCGGCCCCGGTATGCGGGAGATGCTCGCCGTCACCGGCGCGATCAAGGGTGCCGGCCTCGGCAAGGACGTCCTCCTGCTCACCGACGGCCGCTTCTCCGGCGGCACCACGGGCCTGTGCGTGGGACACGTGGCACCGGAGGCCGCCGCCACGGGACCGATCGCGCTCGTCCGCGACGGCGACCGTATCCGCCTCGACATGCCCGCCCGTCGTCTCGACCTCCTTGTCGACGACGGGGAACTTGAGCGGCGCCGCAGCCTCTGGCAGCCGCCGGCGCCGCGCTACACCACCGGCGTCCTCGGCAAGTACGCCAGACTCGTCGGCTCCCCCGCCCGCGGCGCCATCTGCCACTAGATCGCGGCATGGCTGACCGGATCCGGCGTCAGTGGCGCACGTCCACTCGTGACATGCCCTCGATGCGACGAGGCCCGGGCACTTCGGGACTGCCCGGCCGGCGGAAGCGGCGGCCGGGGCCCGCGATGACGTCCGCCGCGCCCCGCCCGTCGGAGCGGCATCGAAGGCCACCCCTGGAACACACAGAGATGATCACGGCAGGTCACCGGACCCGCTCCACAGGGCCGTCGTGGCGTGGAAGAGCGCCGGCAGCCGGACGAGCCGGCACGGCAACTGCTTCTCGGTCAGAGGGAACTCCGGCGATTGCGCATAGGCGCCCGATCCAGCACCTCGACGTACATGATCCTGCCGTCCACGACGGCCAGGACCAGCATGCCTTCCGAGGGCAGCAGCGGCACACACCGATGGCCGTCGCCGTACGGCTGCCCCTTCGGATGGACCGCCGTGCGGATGCTCTGGCAGAAGTCGTCGCCGCAGTCGCACAGGGCGATCAGACGAAGATCCCATGCGCAGATCGCCAGATCGCCTTCCCCTTCACCCTCCAGGAGGGTGATCAACTCAGCGATGAGGTCCGGGAACTCGTCGCGGACGAGGGGGTGGCCGAGCTCCCTGTCGGCATGGTCGGCCGGAAGTCCGCTCAGTGGGTCGGCCGCTCTGTGCGGATGTTCGTGTGGGCCTGCGCGATCCACCCCAACACGGCCTTGGCACCGCACGCCTCGGCGACCGACTGGGCGTCGTCGAGGTGCTGGAGCGCCGCCGATCGGTCGCCGGTCTCGGCCGAGAGGTAGGCCAACGCCACCAGGCCGGCGGCTTCTCCGGCCCTGAAGCCGATCTCCTGGCGCAGTGCGACCGATTCGTTCAACCGCTCACGGGCCTGGTCGAACCGGCCCGCGTCCTTGTCGGCAAAGCCGAGATGGCGTACCGCGTACGACATCGTCATCCGGTCGTCGACGGATTTCGCCAGTGCGTACGACCGCTCGAAGTACGGACTGCCGGCCGCCCCGTCGCCTTTCACGACCTGATGCCAGCAACCGATCCAGAACAACGCGTCCGCCTCCCCCGACGCATTCGAGAGACGCCGGTACAACTCCGCCGCGCGCTCGAACAACGTCAGTTCCTGGCTGTTCTCTTCGCGGTCGTTCAGGAAGCGGACGTGCAGTATCTTTCCCCGGGCCATGGAAAGCGGTGCCTCGATCGCGTCCAGGGCGTCGTCGGACCGGTCCAGCGCGGATGTGTCCCCGCCGAACATCGCAGCCTCGAAGTCTTCTTGCGCACGTTCGATCCAGTCCTGCTCTCGCATGCCGTATCCCTCTCCGTCGGACGACTCGTGTGCCGAGGCTATTCCGCGCTGCCGGCGGAGGCTCGCTGTTTTCCGGCTCGACGTACTCCAGCGCGGCGTCCGCCAACTCGGCTTTGTCCGGGGAGCGTTCCCTGCGGTGAGCGGGGAGGCCGGCCGGTTCTTGGTCCGCCTGACGTCGCGGCCGGAGCGCACGGCACGGCACCAGGGCCTGCCCGGCGGATCCTGCCGGACAGGCCCGTGGTCGCGACGAGCCTCAGCGTTTGAGCGTGAAGGTGAAGTCGCCGGACAGTCTGCCGCTCAGCCGGACCGCCGAGACGAGCTTGCCGTCCTTGATCAGCCTCTCGACCTCGGCCCGGGAGAGGCCGCAGCCTTCAGCGATCAGTCGCACCGGCCGGACCGGGATCGGCGCCGCAAAGCGGACCGAGACGTCGATCACCTCGCGGTCCAGTTGATCCGATCCGTCCGTGTCGAGGCGCCAGGCGTTGTCCCAGTCGAGGGCGATGCGGTTGCGGCGCCGCACCACGGGGTCCTGGAGCAACTCGGCTGCCAGGGCAGGGTCGTTCCCATGGAGTCGGTCCAGCAGTTCAGGCCGTACGGAGCGCACCTTCATCCGCTCCAGGACCGTGAGCTTCGCCGTTTCCCCGCAAGTCGTACAGAGCACGAGGAGCCAGGCGTCGATGAGCTTGTGGTGGGCGTTGACGCGAAACTTTCCGTCGGCCCGGAAACGCTCGGACGCGCAGCCGTGACAACGACGGAGAACGAGTGGCAGGCAGGTGGGCATGACCACCCAGCTATTGAGCACAGAAGTACACCGGTTTCAGTGAGAAGTCCGCAGCAAGAAGCAGCGCGGCGCACATCGGCGACGCGCGACGAATCAGCGCTCGAGAGGTCTCACAGGGTGTACAACGGCAGGCCCTTCACCAGACGATGTGGTCCGGCAGCACGGTAATGGCGCACAGCCGCCCGCTCCACCGGTTTTTGCCGGGCCGACTGTCGTCCAAGGTCGGGACGGCAGACGTCCGGCGTACGAGAGCGGTGCGCGGCCGCCGGCAAGGGGGCCGTGGCCGGTCGCACGACGGAGCGCCGTACCGCTCCGTGCGTCGCGATTGCGTCCTGGTCCGTGCCTCTCGTCGGCCCACTGCCGTCGACGGCCCGGCGAAGAAGCCGAGCTGCCGAGTGTTCAGTCCTCCGTCGGGACATCGGCCAGACTCGCGGCGGGACGGCCGAGGATCCCCGACAGCACCCGTCGCTGACGCCCGGTCAGCGGCGCCAGGAAGACCACCGCGTCAGCGCTGGTCTGCTCGCAGAGCACGACCACCTCGCGAACCTTCCCGTGGCTCAGCAGAGTGCGCGAGGAGTACGGCAGAGCCATCTTCCGTGCCCCGCCGGCCGACACGCCCCGCCGTTGCACGATCCGTCCCACGACTCGCGCACCACGCCTCGTCAGCTCCTCCGCCGCCGCATCCATCAACGCGGCGAAGTCCTTCTGCCTGCCGGAGAAATAGCCGACGATCACGATGTCGGACCCGGCGACCGCGAAGGCCCGAGCCGAGTCCTCGTACCGGACCCCCACCGGCCCCGAGCGACGAGCCGGACGCCGGTCACGCCTTCTGCTCTGGTGCATGACGACAGGCTAGTGCTCCGACCGCACAGGTTCGCCGGGTCGGTCGGCCGCGTTGGACTCTGTTCCCAGCAGCGCGACACCGGCCTGGTGCTGTGGGCGGAGGCGTGCGGAGAACACGCTCACCGCAACCATGAAGACGATGACAAAGATCCCGAAACTGACGTCTGCCAAAGCCCCTCCCCCGCGTCAGCAATGCCGTGACGCGCCGGCGTCCGCGCAGAATCGCGAGGGTTCCCCGCTCGGGACCACAGGGGAATCGGTGGATGCGGCCCGTCGGCGATCAGGGCCCGTCCTCCCACGCCGCATATGCTCGCTCGACTTCACCGAGGTACTGCTCCAGACGGAATCGAACCTCGTCCACCGGCCTGCCGTCGAGGCCCGGGTACATCAGGTCGGACCAGATGACCGTCTCGCCCCGGAGCCGGATGCGGACGGTCAGCGTGCCCGGCCCCGTCTCGGGGTGCCCCTGGGTTGCCAGCTCCACCGTGCCGGGCATCTCCGTCGGATAGAGCGGTCCGCCTGGGCGGAGCAGTCGCCTCGGGTCGAGGCCGGCCATTCTGCTGTCGCTGCGGGCCACGAGGTCGAGGCCGTCGACGAAGAGATACGTGTGAACGGCAGCACAGGCCGGCGGCCCAGGGCACACACTGATGAGCAGCGTGCTCACCGCACCGTCGCTGTGCCTGTCGGGCACGGTGCTCCTCAACTCGTGCGGGGTTCTACGCGGCATCCGCCTGGTGTGACGTCATGGGCGGATCGTAGCGGGCTCGCAGCACCGGTTCGGAGGCGCCCGACCGCGATCCGGTGCTTCCCGCCTGCCGCGAAGATCCGCATCGAGATCCACTCTGCAGTGTGGCCATACGGTTTCGCACCGTGATCGCGAAATGTCGCGCGGCCCCTGGCCGGACGAGGTGTGCCGTCACCGTTCAGGGCCACATCCCGAGTCGGCAACGGAGCCGTCGGGCCGGCCACATGGCCACGGGCCCCCGCCGGTGGCGGGGTGCTGCAGACACCTGCCGGTTGAAGCGGCGATCTTTTCCGCAACCTGGAATCATGGGACAAGGCTCAGCTCGGGGCCACGTCGTCCGCGCCGCCGGCCTCGGACGACCTTCTCTCCCGTACGTGAACGGCCGGCCTGGTTCTCGCACACGCCACCCTGGACCTCCGGGCGAGGTCCCGCGGCTGCCACCCGCGCCGATCGACCGACCAGCGATCCGACGGCGCCGTCCCGGTGGAGCGTCCGTGACAGCTGTGGGACACGGTCCGTCACCGCCCGAACTCCCACCGTACAGAGCCCGAAACGTCCGTATTCAGCTCCCACAGGACACCGACCTGACAGGAGGCGATGGGCAGATGCGCTCCGAAACCCCAGTCGCGGGGACGCGTGATCCAGCGGCCGGTACCGAAAGGCGGTTGGCGGACGTCCTGGCCGGGGTCATGGGTACCGAGCGGGTGCCGGTGGACGGCGACTTCTTCCGCGAACTGGGCGCCGACTCCATGGTGATGGCCCAATTCTGCGCCCGCGTACGCAAACGCGACGACCTGCCCACCGTCTCGATGAAGGACGTCTACCAGCATCCCTCGATACGAGGCCTGGCCGCCGCCTTCACGGACAACGCCCAAGCGCAGGCGCCCACCACCCCCGACAGCACCGCCGCGGCCGGGTCCCCGACGGAGGCGCCCACCGCCGACGCCGAAAGCCAACTGGCCGACATCCTCGCCGGCGTCCTGGGCACCGAACATGTACCGGTGGACGGCGACTTCTTCCGCGAACTGGGCGCCGACTCCATGGTGATGGCCCAATTCTGCGCCCGCGTACGCAAACGCGACGACCTGCCCACCGTCTCGATGAAGGACATCTACCGGCATTCGACGATCCGGGCCCTGGCTGCCGCGTTCACCGGCTCCGCGGCGCCGGTGCCGTCGCCGGCAGCGGCGCAGGTTTCCTCACCCGCCCCGGCGGAGCCCGGCGTCGCATCCGAGGAAGAACCCCGACCACCGACGCGCCCGTGGCAGCACGCGTTCTGCGGGACCGCGCAGCTCCTGGCCTTCCTGGCGTTCACCTCGCTCGGCGCCACGATCACCGTCATCGGCTACGAATGGACCGTGGAAGGCACGGCCGCGGCCGACGTCTACCTGCGGGCGGTCCTGTGCAGTGCGGTGCTCTTCCTCGGTGTCTGTGCGCTGCCCATCGCCGCCAAGTGGATGCTCGTCGGCCGCTTCACGCCGCAGAAGATCCCCATATGGAGCGCCGCCTACTTCCGCTTCTGGTGCGTGAAGTCCCTGATCCGCACCAGTCCGGCGCGTCTGTTCACCGGGTCGCCGCTCTACGTGCTGTACCTCAGGGCGCTCGGCGCCCACATCGGGAAAGGCGTCACCATCCTGACCCGTACCGCGCCTGTGTGCACCGATCTGCTGTCCATCGGTGACGGCACGGTCATCCGCAAGGACGCGCTGATGTCCTGCTACCGGGCGGACGACGGCTGGATCGAGACGGATCACGTCACGCTCGGCAGGAATGTGACGATCAGCGAGCAGACGGTCATCGACATCAGGACATCGATGGGCGACGACTCCCAACTGGGCCACGCCTCCTCCCTGCACGCCGGGCAGTCGATCCCGGCCGGTCAGTCGTGGCACGGCACGCCGGCGCAGCCGACGACAACCGACTTCCGGGCCGTCGAGCCCGCGGCGTGCAGCACCCGCCGCAGGTTGCTCTACGGCCTGTCCCAGTTGCTCGCCATCCTGTTGGTGTATCTGCCCTTGACGCTGGCCGGTGTGAGCGTGGTGCTCCTGGCGGTGCCGCAGCTGAACGCGGTGTTCAACCCGGGCCCCCTGGCCTTCACCCATCCAGCTTTCTACGTCGAGGCATTCGTCGCGTCCCTGGTGGCCTTCTTCGGCGGCATCGTGGTGGGCCTGCTGGTGGTGAGCACGGTTCCCCGGTTGCTGAGCCTCGCGATCGAGCCAGGCAGGACGTATCCGCTCTACGGCGTCCATCACAGCCTTCAGCGCGCGATCACACGGCTGACGAACGTCAGGTTCTTCACCACGCTGTTCGGCGACAGTTCGGCGATCGTGCACTATCTGCGACGCCTCGGATACGACCTGTGCCAGGTCCAGCAGACCGGGTCGAACTTCGGCTCACTCGTCAAGCACGACATCCCCCACCTGAGCACGGTCGGCAGAGGCACGATGATCGCCGACGGGCTGTCCATCATCAACGTCGACTTCTCCAGCTCGTCCTTCCGCCCCACCCCCACCTGCATCGGGCCGAGGAACTTCCTCGGCAACCGCATCGTCTATCCCACACGCGGCCGGACCGGTGAGAACTGCCTACTGGCGACGAAGGTCATGGTGCCCATCGACGGACCGCAGCGCGAAGGCCTGGGACTGCTCGGCTCCCCCAGTTTCGAGATCCCCCGCTCGGTGATGCGAGATTCCCGCTTCGACCATCTGGCCCAGGGTGAAGAGCTGCGCCGCGGCCTCGCCGCCAAGAACAGGCACAACACCCTCACCGCGAGCATGCACCTGGTGGTGCGCTGGTTCCACTTCTTCGTAATCACCCTGATCACGATGTCTGCGGTCGAGCTCTACCACAGCATCGGTGTGGCGTCGTTCGTGCTCGCCTCGCTCCTCACCTGGGCGTACACCATCGTCTACTTCACGCTCGTCGAGCGGACCGTGATACGCGTCCAACCGGTGAAGCCGCTCTACTGCTCGATCTACGACCCGGACTTCTGGAGGCACGAACGCTTCTGGAAGCTCTCGTCGCACCAGTACATGCACGCGTTCAACGGCACGCCGTTCAAGCCCATGATCTGGCGACTGCTCGGTGTGCGGATGGGCCACCGGGTCTTCGACGACGGCTGCACCATCACGGAACGCACCCTCGTCCGCATCGGCGACGACTGCACTCTCAACGCCGGCTCCGTCATCCAGTGCCACTCGCAGGAGGACGGTGCTTTCAAGTGCGACCGCGTCTCGATCGGTGCGGGCGTGACCCTGGGTGTGAACACCTTGGTCCACTACGGCACCAAGATCGGCGACCGGGCACGGCTCGACGCCGATACCTTCCTGATGAAGGGGGAGGAAGTCCCGCCTCACGCGCGGTGGGAGGGGAATCCGGCGCGAGAGGCAGCGGCGGTTGGACCGGCAGGACCGCAGCCGTCGGCGGCACCGTCCCGCAGCGCTGCGTGACGTCCGACCCGAACCGCCCCTCGACCACTCCCGGCCTCGCGGACTCCGCCGCCAAGGCCATCCGGCTCCTTGATGTCTAGCGGAAGCAGAAGCACTCCGAGCAGGGCTTCTTCCCGCAGATCGAGGGCGCCTCGATCGACAAGCAGGACCACGCGGCCGAACCCTGCGGCCACATCGGCGAGACCGTGGCCTGCGACCACGCGGTGAAGGTGGCCCGCGCGTGCGCGGCAACCGGTTTCCGGTCTCCCACCCCGCCCGGGTTCCAGCGCTGTCTGGGCGGCGCCGCTCGCGAGCCTCGTCGAGGCTGCGCGAAAATGGAAATACCCTCAGCCTTCGGGTGCCGTGTGTCCCAGCGACCGGCCGGACCGAAAGGAGCGGTATGAGAGGCAGCAGGTGGGTCACTCTGGGCACGGTGCTGTGCACCGCCGCGACACTCGGGCTGGCCCTGCCCCATGGTGCCGCGGCCGCCCCCGCCGACTGCTCCTACACACCGACGACGAATCGGCCCACGCTCAGGTACGGGGACACCGGTCCGGCCGTGGAACAGGCGCAATGCCTGAGCAATGTGTGGGGTGGCGAGCCGCCGAAGCTGGCCCTGGACGGGGTCTTCGGCTCCGCCATGCTGAAGAAGATCGAATGGATCCAGGGCTGCCACGGCCTGCCGCCGAGCGGAGTCGTCGAGGGCCGGACCTGGCATGTTCTCTACCAGCCCGCCCTGGACTGTTACGACCCCTATAACGGCTGAAGCTCCCTCCGCCGCGACCGACTCCCACGACACGTCCTCGCGCCGCTGCGCCGTCCCGGCGTGCCGGCACCTCCGGGGTGATCGGGGTTCAGTCGCGTCGAGCGGCCCAGACCGCGCGTTCGGTGCGCACCGCGAGGTCGTCGCGGCGCAGGATGCTCCGAGCGCCGTCGGTGTCGAGCAGCCGGTCGAGTGCGGCGAGATCCTCGGCTTCGAGGACCTCGGCGACACTGCTGCGGATCCGTCGCAGGCCGGCGAGGGCGTACGCGCCGACCGCCTCGTTGCGGGAGCCGTCGATGCTCACGGTCAGGGTCCGCTCGGCTTCCAGGGCGAATCCGGCGGCTGCGAGCATCGATCCCCAGTCGGCACCGCGATGGGTCACATGCTCGGCGTGCCGGTGGTCGCTCGCGGCGTGGCAGCGTTCTTCCAGGCCTGGCCGGTCCTCCGGAGCGCTCTGGGGCAAAAAGCGCGGGAAGCGGGCGAGTTCGACGACGGTGAACAGGCCGCCGGGCGCAAGCGTGTCGTGAACCTTGCGCAGTGCGCGGTCGGGACGAGCCATGTGGTGCATCGATGCCGAGGCCCACACCAGGTCCGGCGTGCCGAGGTCGGGCCAGTCGGCGCCGTCGAGGTCGGCCCGGATTGTGCGCACGTGTTCCTCCACACCAAGGGCGCGCGCCTTGTCGCGCAGCCGTTGGAGGTGTTCCGTCGAGGAGTCGACGGCGGTGACGTGTGCGGTGGGGAAACGGGTGAGCAGGGCGAAGGTGCCGGCTCCTGTCCCGCAGCCGAGATCCACGATCTGGCCGGGACGTGTCCGAAGGGGCAGCCAGTCGGTGATGGCGGCGATGTGCTCGGCGAGGACTTCGGCATCCAGGTCGAGGATGTCCGCCTGGCCGTCGGCGTCGTGCGGGTGCCGGGGGGCGTCCTGCGTGCCGTGGTGGGGTGCGTGGGGGTGAGGCATGTCGTCACGCTAGGACCCGCCTGCGCCTTCGGCGCGGTCGCTTCCCTCTTCCGCAAGCAAGTGGCCGCCTGGGGTGCCGAACGCGCAAGTCTTCGAGTCGTGTGACGTCACATGCGGGAGCGGTCCGTGTCCGTGTCGCGGTCGGCGCGCTGGTGGCCGCGGCGGGCGTCGCGGTCGAAGATCCCCAGGATCTCGCAGGGTCCGCCCTCGGCCCCGATGGCGTGCGGAAGCATCGTCGGGAACTCCGCGGCCTGGTTGGTCTCGACGCGGATGCGGCGGTGCCCCAGCAGGAGGATCGCGGTGCCCGACAGGACGACGAGCCATTCCCGGCCCGGGTGGGCGCGCATGCGTGCGGGATTGTCGGGGGGTGGCTCGGTCATCCGCTGACGTACGACAGTGATGCCGGGGTCGCCTTTGACGGGCCAGCGCATCAGGCCGTGAGCGCCGTCGATCATCGGGCTGACGACGACGTCGTCGGAGGCCGTCTCGACGAGCTGGTCCAAGGTGGTGTCGAGGGCGCGGGCGAGGGTGACGAGGCTGTCCAGGGCGAGTCGGCGCCGGCCGTTCTCGATACGGCTGAGTGTGGACGGGCTGAGCTTGGCGCGGTTGGCCAGCTCTTCCAGGGACCAGCCCTGAGCGACGCGCAGTGCGCGGATGCGTTTGCGTACCAGGCTGTCCAGCTCGCCGTCGTCTTGCGTCATGGGCAACATCGTATGCCTAGGCGGCAAGATGCGGTTAGCGTCGAGCTCGGACTGACCCGGGTCGACGCGGGTCACGCCGCATTCGCCGCGGTCGCCCGCGGCACCACCGTCGTCCGCGTACGAGGTACCACGCGCTGCGCGGTGCACGCCGCCCACCCGCAACCCGACCCCCGCCGCGCCCGGCGACCGGATGTGCTCCGGCGCCGTGTCCGGCATGCCCTCGAAAGGAATTCATGACCACGAACCGGTCCGCACAGGCGGCAACCGCCGCGAGCGGGGGCCTCCGCGCTGACGGCGCGCCGAGTGCGCGTCAACTGCGCTCCGTCCTGATCGCCGTGTGCGTCGCGTTGATGGCGGTCATCGCCTCGGTGTCCGGGTTGAACGTCGCCCAGCCCGACCTGGCCGTCGCCTTCGACGCCTCGCAGAGCACCATCCTGTGGATCATCAACATCTACACACTCACCCTGGCCGCGCTGCTGCTCCCGCTCGGTTCCCTCGGCGACCGGCTGGGCCGCAGACTCATGCTGATCGCGGGCCTGACCGTCTTCGGCCTGGCAAGCGTGGTCGGGGGCCTGGCCCGGTCCGCCGAGGTCATGCTCGCCGCACGTCTGCTCAGCGGCGTGGGCGCGGCGATGATCATGCCCATCACCCTCGCCGTGATCACCTCCACCTTTCCCGCGGAGGGACGGGGCCGGGCGATCGGCGTATGGACCGGCGTCGCCGGAGGTGGCGGCATCCTCGGCATGTTCCTCTCCGCGGCGCTCGTGGACGTGGCGAGCTGGCGCTGGCTGTTCGTCCTGCCCGTCGTACTGGTCGTCGTGGCGCTCGTCATGGCGCTGCGTTCGGTCCCCGACTCCCGCGAGACATCGGGCCACTCCTTCGACACGGTCGGCGCACTGACCTCCGTCGTCGCCGTGGTCGGCCTCATCTTCTCCCTGCAGGCGGGTCCCGAGCGCGGCTGGAGCGCCCCCGCCACCCTGACCGGCCTCGTCGTCGGCCTCCTGGCCGCCGTCTGCTTCGTGGCCTGGGAACTGCGCCGCCGGGACGCCTCACTGCTGGACGTGCGCCTCTTCCGCGAGCGTGGCCTGGCCTGCGGCTCGATCACGCTGCTGGCGGTCTTCGGGGTGCAGGCCGGGATCTTCGTGGTCCTCTTCCCGTTCCTCCAGGCCGTCCTCGGCTGGTCGGGGCTGCTGTCCACCCTCGCGCTGATGCCGATGGCCGTCCTCATGATGGCGTCGTCCGGCCTCGCCCCGAAGCTGGCGGAGCGCGTGGGTCCTCGTACGACCATGGCCGCGGGCATCCTGCTCGCCGGCGCCGGGCTGGCGCTCATGGCCGCCATCGTCTCCGTCGACGGCGGCTACCTGTCCGTCCTCCCGGGCATGCTCGCCATGGGCGCCGGCATGGGCTTGTCGATGACACCCTCGACGGAGGCCATCACCACGTCACTGCCGCGTGACCGCCAAGGCGTCGCGTCCGCACTCAACGACGTCACGCGTGAGTTCGGCACCGCGCTGGGGGTCGCCCTGCTCGGGGCGCTCCTGTCGGCCGGGTACCGCGGCGCCATCGACGACAAGCTCGCCGGCCTCCCCCGAGGCGCCGCCGACCGCGCCCGCGAAGGAGTTGCCAACGCCATGCAGGCCGCGGACGGCGAAGGCCCGCGGGCTCGGCAACTGGTCCACGCCGCGCAGCAGTCGTTCGTCGAGGGCTGGCAGCAGGCCATGTGGGCTGGAGTCGCCGCCATGGGGGCCCTGTTCCTCTACGTCCTCGCCCGCGGGCCGCGGAGGGACTCGCAGGCACCCGGCAGGCACACGGAGGCCGCCGACACGGTCGGTGTCTGAGTCGTCGGCGGGGAGGAAGGTGGCGGGCCGTGGACGTGCCCGCCACCATGGGAAGCCGTCAGTCGGCTTCGGAGATGTTGGTGCGCAGCTTCTCCACGAGGGCCTTCGCGTCCTTGGTCTCCTGCAGGGTGAGACCCGCGGCCTCACCGATGGCGGCCGGAACGACGCGAGCGCGTTCACGCAGTTCACTCCCCTGCTCGGTGAGCGAGATCTGCACGGAACGCTCGTCGTCCACCTGGCGCTCACGGCGGATCAGGCCATGGGCCTGGAGGCGCTTCAGCAGCGGCGTCAAAGTGCCGTAGTCGAGGTCCAGGAGTGTTCCCAGCCGCTTGATCGGGAGAGCGCCGTGCTGCCACAGTACGAGCATGACCAGGTACTGGGGGTATGTGAGGCCGAACTGCTCCAGCAAGGGGCGGTAGCGATTCGTGAGCGCCCGCTGCGCCGCGTAGAGCGCGAAGCACAACTGGTCCTCGAGAAGGAGGCTGACCTCGTCCGCCTGGCCAGCCGGCCGCTGAGCAGTATCGGTGTCGTTCATCACGGCCCCTCTCTCGTGCCGGGTTGTCGCAATAAAGGATCCTACCTCACAAGCTCAACTGACGCAATTCAATTGTGCACTCTTTAAACGGGGTCCAAGTCGAGATCCTTGTTGCGGGCAGGCGCATGCGAAGGCGGTCAAGCCGTTCTCGCGGTCCCGGTCGACTGCTCCGCCCAGACGGTCTTGCCGTGAGGGGCGTATCGGGTGCCCCATTGTTCGGCGAGGCTCGCGATGATGAAGAGCCCTCGGCCCGACTCGTCGATGGTGCGGGCGTGCTTGACGTGCGGAGCGCTGGGCGCCGTGTCGCCGACCTCGCAGGTCAGCATCTGGTCCAGGATCAGGCGGAGCCGCAAGGGAGGAGCGCCGTAGCGGGTCGCGTTGCCGACGAGTTCGCTGACGATGAGTTCGTTGGTGAACGCCGTTTCGTCGTCCAGGCCCCAGACCTCGAGCTGCCGGCGGGCGGCTCTGCGGGCGATCGGTGCGGCTTCGGGGCCCGCCGGCAGGCCGCAGGTCATCACCCGCTCACCGGGCAGCTTCCTGGTGCGGGCGAGCAGAAGCAGGGTCTCGCCCGTGCGGCCGCGCCGCGTGTAGGCATGTTCGATGCCGTCGCGCACGCCGACCAGGGGGCTGTCGCCGACGTCGTCCAGGAGGGGACGCAGCGCACCTGTGGGCGCCATGACCTCCTCCGCCAGGACGGTCGTACCCATCGCGAGCGTGCTTCCGTCGGGCAGGCGGACGGTGGTCGCGGGGAAGGGAGCGGTGTCCACGGCGGCCAGCGGCGGCCCGGGAGGGACGGGGAGGGTGGACGAGGTGCCGTCCGGGAGGATCAGGACGGGCTCCGGCAGGCCGGCACGTGCGATGGTGCAGGTGAGCTCGACCGGGTCGTAGATCGCGATGGCACAGTCGGCGGTGAGCGGCTCATGGATCAGGGGGTCCATGGGCGGCAGCGCGGCGCGTGCCGCGACGAGGCGGGCCGTGGTGTCGCTGAGCCGGGCCAGGAGCTCGTCGGGCTGCAGGTCCAGGGCGGCGAGCGTGTGGATGGCCGTTCTGAGCAGTCCCATCGTGATGGCTGCCGGGATGCCTTCTCCCGCGACGTCGCCGACGACGAGCGCGGTCCGCGCGCCGGGAAGTGCGATCGCGTCGGACCATGCGCCGCCGCCTTCTTCGCCGGGAACGTGCAGGGAGGCGAGCTCCACGGTGGGCCGGTCGGGAAGTTCCCCGGGAAGTATCTTGCGCTGGACACTGGACGTGATGATCCATTCGCGCATGTACAGGCGTGCCCTGTCGATGCAGGGTGCCGCATGGGCGCACACGGCGGACGCCACGGCGAGGTCGTCCTGCGCGAAGCGGTCTTCAGGATCGTCGCGACAGAAGCTGACCATGCCGAGGATCCGGTCGTCCATCACCAGCGGAGCCACGATCAGCGAACGCGCCTCGGTCTTCTCGATGAGGGAGGCCCGCACCGGGTCACCGGCCGGCCAAGTGCGGTCGGTGTCGACCTGCAGGAGGCGGGGCCGAAGATCCGAGAGAACGTGTGAGAACGGGGTATCGGCCGGCAGCGGGTGCACGGCTCCGACCTGGGGCACAGGCCGGAGCCCGTGTACGGCCGCCTGGCGCAGCAGCACACCCGGTCCGACCGGCGCCTTGGGAGGAGCCTCGCCGCGGACCGCACTGTCCACCATCTCGACAACCGCGGTGTCCGCGAAGGCAGGCACCACGGCCTCAGCGAGCTCCAGGCAGACATCGCCCAGGTTCAGCCGGTGCCCCATGGTGGTGCGCACCGTCTCCATGAGCGCCTGGGACCGGAGTGCTCGTTCCCGTTCGGTGACGTCGGCAGCCAGTGTCACCAGTCCGAGGACTGTGCCGCTGGAGTCTTCGAGGCGCAGGAAGGAGACGGAGAGGACGCGACAGCCGAGCCGGGCTGATCTCTCGGAACTGCGCACGAGCCGGTTCACCGCCGGCACACCGGTTTCGAGGACTCCCCGCGCCACCGCGGCCTCCTCCTCAGGGTCGGCGAAACCGCACACCTCGCTGAACGGTGCCCCCAGCCGCTGCCCGGCGGGCGGGTCATGTCGCAGTCCTGCCGGGCGGGCGGCGCGCACCATGCGCAGCTGATCGTCGAAAACCCGGAGCTCGGCGGGGGAATGCGCGAAGAGCGCCCGTACCACTGCCGCGTCCAGCGTCGTCGCGCCGTCCCCTGCCGCGAGCACCCGCCACACCATGGAATCGCCCTGGAAAGTGGGCTTGACCAGCAGGGCCCCCGTGTCGGGGCATCCCTCGCGGCACTGCCCGTCGTCGGCGCAGAGCTTGCGCATGAGTGCTTTCGCGGACTGGCCGACCGCTTCAGCGGCGGAACACCCGAACAGCTCTTCCGCCGGCTGCTCCCACGCGGCCACCCGTCCATCCTCGTCGATGAGCAGAAGGACGTTGTCGTGGGTCATGCGAAAGCACCTCCGTGCCGATCGCGGGTCCACCGGCCCGACACTCGCCGATCGGCCGAGTCCGCCTCTACCTGGGCTTTCACCCAGCACTCTAGTTGCTGAGCCGCCCTCGCGAGGGGGCGAGAGACCCCGGCGGGAGCCGGCTGGAGGCAGGGCGGCCCGGTTATGCCCGTTGATCTGGATACCTTCGTCACACTTTCCTTTTCCACGATTACCTTGTGCACGTTCTAAACGCGACGTAGGTTTCCTGTCATGGATCGACCCCCAAGGGCCGACCGACCTCCACCCCGGACCCCCGCCACAGCGGCCTCCTGGACTGCGGACACCGCTCAGCCGGCCACCGCCGCAGACAACCAAGCCGACCCGGTCGGCACCCCCACACCAGAAATCGAGGACACCCCCATGGACCTGAAACTCGAAATGATCGTGCTGCCCGTCTCCGACGTGGACCGGGCCAAGGCCTTCTACGAGCAGCTGGGCTTCCGCCTGGACGTCGACTACACGGCC